>JAWOIQ010000086.1:0-22304 GCA_046484585.1 Desulfurivibrionaceae bacterium | reverse complement strand
GAGGTCGAGGGATTCGCCGGGCATGCCGGTCTGCGCGAATCGCGGGGGATCAGCCACAGGTCGCGGCCGGAAACTTCGGTTTTAAAAAGGTCCTCGGCGAATTTGGGCAGCTGACCGGTGGCGGTCATGGTCTCGGTATTGACCAGGAACGGCGGCAGCACTTCCCGGTAGCCGTGGGCCTGGGTATGGAGATCGAGCATGAAGTTGATCAGGGCCCGTTCCAGACGCGCGGCGAAACCCTTGAGCAGGACGAAACGGGCGCCGGACAGTTTGGCTGCCCGTTCAAAATCGATGGTGTCCTGCGCTTCGCCCAGATCGAAATGGGTTTTCGGGGTGAATGAGAATTGCGGGATCTTGCCCCATCGCCTGATCTCGACATTATCGCTGTCGTCCCTGCCGAAGGGGATTGTGTCGCTGGCCAGGTTGGGGATCTCCATGACGATTTCCCCGAGTTCTTCCTCGATGGCCTGCAGACGGACTTCGAGCTCCTTGATCCGCTCGCCGACCTGGCGGGTTTCCGCCATTAAAGAGTCGGCGTTCTCGCCGTTTTTCTTCATCCGGCCGATTTCCTGGGAAACGGTTTTTCGTTTGTTGCGCAGCCCTTCGACCTCGGCGAGGGTTTCGCGCCGTTTTTGATCGATCGCGCTGAACTTTTCGATCCTACCGGCATCCAGGCCGCGGAAGCGCATCTTCTCCAGGATCAGATCCAGATTTTCACGAATAAAACGGAGTTCCAGCATGGTTATGTCTCCATGGAGATTTCATTTGTTTTTACGAGAGGTCCCTCGGGAAAAGCAACTTTTAGCATGGTAAACACTATAAATCAAGGCCGGCGGCGGTCGGCAGTTTAAGCCGGGGGCCGCCATCCTTGCCGCGGTCCGGGCCAATGAAATCCGCTTTTCAGAAAAGTTGGGCGGTGGGGTGGATGGTCAGAAGCTCCCCTTTTTCAAATTGTTTAGATCCCGGCGGCAGGGGGAGGATGCAGTTGGCCTCGGCTTTGCCGCCGGCGGGCCGGACCAGCAATTTTGCCCTGCTGAGCGAATATTCCCCTTCTTTCAAAAGGAGGAGGTCTCCCGGCATGCGTGTAATGGTTTCGGCGAGCTCGGCCTGGAGTGATTTATGGAAAGGGCCTCGGCTGCCGCCGCTTTTCAGCAGGGCCGGTTTGACCAGCTCGTGGAAAAGCAGGTTGACGGCGGGGGGCGGACCGGGCAGGGCGAAGATTAAACTTTCGGCCAGAACGCCCAGCATGGTGGCCCGGCCCGGCCGGATTTGCAGGGAGTCGTAGACGGTCCTGATTTCAAGTGTGCTGAAAACCTCCCGGATCAGATCGAACTTGCCGGGACCCACCCCGCCGGTCGTTATAATCAGGGGGATGCGCGCCCCGATAAGCTCGGCCAGTTTGGCGGCGATGGTTTCGGTCCGGTCCGGGACGGTGGCCCGGGACTTGGTGACCCCGCCGGCGGATCTGATCAGGCCGTCGAGTAATAACCGGTTGCCGCTGATTACCTGGCCGGGCCGGGGCGGCTGCTCCCGGCTAACCAGTTCGCTGCCGGTGCAGATCACGGCCGCCGCCGCTCTTCGGTGCACCTTGATCCGGCCGATGCCGGCGGTGGCCAGTTGGGCCAGATGCGCCGGGGCAAGAACGGTTCCCGCCCGGACGATCGTCTCTCCCCCGGCAAGGTCGCTGCCTTTCCTGCGGATATGACCGCCCGTGGGCGCCGCCCGGCTGACGATAATCGTCTGGCCTGTCCGCTCAACCTCTTCCTGGGCCAAAACCAGGTCGCTCCCTTCCGGCAGGGCGGCGCCGGTCATGATCCTCAGGGCCGTTCCCTCGGCAAGACGAGGAAGATCCGTGTCGCCGGCGGCGATCTCGCCCGTGACCTTGAGGATGATGGGGTGCCCGGCGCCGGCCCCCCTGAGATCGTTTGCTTTTACCGCATAGCCGTCGCGGGTGGAGTGGTCGAAAGATGGTACCGGCAGTGCGGCCCTGAGCGGCGCCGCGGCGATTCTGCCATAAGCGTTATCCAGTTCGATATCCTCCGGCGGAGTGGGGCGGGCGAGTTCCAGGATCAGGCGCTGCGCCTCTGCAAGGGTAAGGGGATTACTCTTCATTCGGGCAGATCGGCGACGGTGTTTATGTTGCGGAAGGAGTTCAGGTCCCCGGCCGCCCTCAGGATCTCCGTCTCGTTTAGTTCCCTGACCTTCAGTTCTGCGAGGATTTTCTGAATCTTGCGATCGCCCCGGGCCAGATGGTGATCAACTACCTCGACGATGTCCCGGCGGTAGACGGCGTGGAGAGGTTCCAGCCCTTTGGCGGTTCTGGGGACGACCGCGTCATAGCCCTCGGCCAGTTCGCAGAGATGGGCGATCAGCCTCCGGTCGAGAAAGGGCATGTCGCAGCCGGCCACGAACAGGAACGGAGTGGCGGCCGTAATCAGGGCGGCATGGATCCCGGCCAGGGGGCCGGCGTCGGCATGGATGTCTCCGGCGCTCGGCCAGCCCAGGAAATCGTAATCCTCGGGGGTGTTGGTGATCAGCAGCCGGTGGGGGAAGAGATCCGCCAGGACCGCGGCCGGGTATTCGATCAGGAAACCGTCCGCCAGCCTGGTCAGGGCCTTGTTCGAACCGAAACGGCTGCTTCTGCCCCCCGCCAGCAGGGTGCCGGTGAAATCATCGCTTCGCATCGTCCGGTCCGGTGCGGATGGTGATGGTGATCTCCCTGGCGTTTCGGCACCCTTTCAGGGAGGCGGTCATCCCGCCGACGGCCCTGCCGATGAACGATTCGACAAAGCCGTTAAGGGCTATCGGTTTGCCGTCCACCAGCATGGTGGTCGCCGGGCGGTTCGTCTGCTCGATAAAGTTAGTGATCAGGAAATCGGCGATCCCCTCGATATCGGTCAGGGCGAAATGGGTCAGGTCCTTGATCGGCTCGGAGTCGCTGATCATGGCGACCCAGGTCCGGTCGCGATTTTCCAGGGGGGTGGGGTGGGCGGCGCGGCGGAAGAGTTCGATCTTGGGCAGGCTGGTTGACTTGTAACCCTCGGCGATTACCAGATCGACATCGTAGTAGTAGCGCTCGATTAACTCCTCAATCGCCTGGTCGTGGTCGACATCGCGGATCATCCCGAGGCCGGTTGGTGAGGAGAGGGCCACAACTTGCGCGCCCGCCTGTTTGTGCCGCCAGGTATCCTTGCCTTCCCGGTCCATCTCGAAGCGGTGGACATGGTGCTTGACCGTGCCGATCCGATAGCCCCGGCGGTTCAGGGCCGGAATCAGTTTTTCGAGCATGGTGGTTTTACCGCTGTCCGGTCTGCCGACCAGGGCAACTATCCGGGGGGACATATCGGGAGGAGTTCGCTCAGCCCGGCGGCCAGGTCATCGCCCGCCCGCCCAGGACATGGAGGTGGATATGAAATACCGACTGCCCTGCTTCAGCGCCGTTGTTGATGACCAGGCGAAAGCCGCTGCCGATTCCGTGCTCGCGGGCCAGGTCGCCGCCCTTTTTGATCATTCTGCCGATCAGGCCGGTGTCCGGTTCTTCGATGCTGCCCGGCCCTTTGATGTGTTTTTTGGGAATTACCAGGAAATGGGTCGGCGCCTGGGGGTGCAGATCAAAAAAGGCCAGCATTTCATCGTCTTCATAGAGTTTGTTGGCTGGAATTTCTCCCGAAACGATCTTGCAGAAAATACAGTCACTCATGCCTTCTCCTCCGGTGGTTGATTGCTCCATATTTGACAAACTTGCAAAAAGTCAGGAGATGCTAAGCAAAAAGTTCGATAAACGCCCGCAGGAGATCGGACCGTTTGCGACGCCAGCAATAATTAAACCGGAGATGGGCGGCGATGTCAAACCTAATTGGCCTCTGCGGCGGGCATGGTTATATTCCTGAATCAGCCGGGACGGATAAATGTCTCGCCAAATGCCTGGGTTTTTAGTATGTTTTCTCCGTTAAATTGCGTGGTTAAACCCCACGCGGCGGCGGTTGCTCCGCAATCGCAAATCCTTAGAATTGTTCGGGTGTAATTGATGAATGAATTGGTCTTTTCAGGGGAGCGGCGCTTGATCGGCGAGATGCTGGTTGGGGCCGGCAAGGTCGAGTCCATGCAGCTTGAACGGGCCCTTTCGCACCAGGCCACGATGTCAACCAGGGTTGGTGAAATCCTGATCACCCTGGGGTATGTCAGCGAGGACGACGTCGTCGAGGTCCTGGCCGAGCAGCTCGCCCTGCCGCTATATGTGCCCGGCCCCGATGACGATTTCGTCGCCCCCGAAGTTTCCGAGTTTTTTCACCGCAGCCACCCCTTTGCCCTGGTTTTCCGGGGTGAACTCGAAAAACTCCTGCTGGTCAGCGACCCGACCGACGGCGACCTGTTCGCGGCCATGGATGCCCTCTCTCCTGACCAATACGAGGTGAGGCTGATCTCGGAAACAGCCCTCAAGAAGATCATGGCCGATGAATACGGATTGACTGCCGGCGATGGCGACAACGACAATCTGCTGGTCGATGAGTCGGATGTGGACCGCTTGAAGGACATGGCCTCGGAAGCGCCGGTTATCAAGTATGTCAACAGTCTGATTGACGCGGCGGTCGGCCGCCGGGCCAGCGATATTCACATGGAACCCCAGGAAGAGGGGCTGCTTGCCAGGTTTCGGGTGGACGGCATCCTTCAGGATTTCGAAAATCCGCCCCATCATCTCCAGGCCGCGATAATTTCGAGGATCAAGCTGATGGCCGCCCTGGATATCGCCGAGCGCCGCCTGCCCCAGGACGGCAAGATCGGCATGCGGATTTCCGGCAAGGAAATCGATCTGCGGGTTTCGACCCTGCCCACCGTTCACGGGGAAGGCATCGTGATCCGGATCCTGGAGAAGGCCTCGATTATCCTGGACCTGGACAGTCTCGGCATGCAGCCTGAAATGGAGGTTTTATTCCGGAAAACCCTGAAGACCCAGGACGGCATTATCCTGGTTACCGGACCGACCGGCAGCGGCAAGACCACCACCCTCTATTGCGCCCTGAACCAGATCAGTAACGAGACCAACAAGGTCATCACCATCGAGGATCCCGTCGAGTATCAGTTGAAGGGGATCAACCAGATCCAGGTCCGGCCGGAGATCGACCTCACCTTTGCCAAAGGGCTGCGCTCCATCGTCCGCCAGGACCCGGACGTGATCATGATCGGCGAGATTCGCGATCTGGAGACCGCCGAGATCGCGGTCCAGTCCTCCCTGACCGGCCATCTGGTCTTCAGCACCCTGCATACCAACGATGCAATTTCGGCGGTGACCCGGATGGTCGACCTGGGCATCGAGCGTTTTCTGCTGGTTTCCTCGCTTCGGGCGGTACTCGGTCAGCGGCTGGTCAGAAGGATCTGCCCGATCTGCAAGGAAGACAAGGGCCTCGCCTCGGAGATTCTGGGGGAAGTGCCGGTTGAAGGGGATTTCAACCTTTACGAGGGCCGGGGTTGCAGCCATTGCGGCAACAGCGGCTATTCGGGCCGGGTCGGCCTCTACGAACTGCTGGTGATCAACGAGGCCATGGCCAGGACCATCTCGTCCATGGGAAGTTCCAGAAGGGGAAGCGATCTGGCGGACCTTAAGAAAATAGCCAGGGAGAGCGGCTTTATCACCATGTATGAAGACGGACTGTTCAAGGCCCGGCAAGGAATTACCTCGCTGGCCGAGGTGCTCCGGGTTACCGGCGGGTGATAGGGGATGCCGTTATTCAGCTATACAGCCCAGGACCCCGCCAATAACATCAAACGCGGTACTCTGGACGACGCGAACCGGGAGGCGGTTGCCGCCCGGCTCCTTAAGTCGGGCCTGCGGCCCATGGAGATTCGCCGGGTCCATGAAAGAAAAAGCGGTTTCGCTTTCAAGGGGCTCCGGCGGAGCCGGATCTCCAGTCAGGACATCGATTTCTTCACCAAACAGGTTTCCCTGCTGCTGGGGGCGGGTTTGTCCCTGGACCGCTGCCTGCGGACCATCAGGCTGCACAGCCATAATCTCGCCTTTGGCGAGTTTGTCGGCGACATCGAGCGAAAACTCAAGGAGGGCAACTCCTTTTCGGAGGCTCTGGCCGGTTATCCCAAATTCTTTTCGCCGATGTATGTGAGTATCGTCAGGGCCGGAGAAGAGGGTGGCATCCTTCCGGCGATGCTGACCAGAATCGCCGAGTATCAGGCAGCCTCCCAGGAACTTAGAAAGTTTATCGTTTCCGCCTCGATCTATCCCGCCTTCCTGCTGCTGGTCGGCCTGGCGGCGGTGATTATTCTGGTTACCGCCATCCTGCCGCGTTTTGAGCTTTTGTTCGAAGGAATGGGCCATGAGCTGCCGGTTCAGGTCCGGATCATGATCGACTTTGCCGCTTTCGTCAGCGATCATCTCGTTATCACCCTTATGTTTCTGGCCGGGGCGCCCCTGCTTCTGATCCAGTATCTGCGCAGCGCCCAGGGCCGGGAAACCCTGGACCGGTTGTCGATCCGGCTGCCGGTTATCTCTTCTTTTGTCAGGGATCTGGAGACGACCAGGATTTTCAGGACCCTTGAGGTGCTGGTCAACAACGGAGTCCATCTGGCCACGGCCCTGAAAATCAGCAGCGGGGTCGCCGGTAACCGGGAGTTTCAACGCCTGCTTAATCAGGCCACCACCGCCTTGAAGGAAGGCCAGCGGGTTGGTCTGAAACTTAAAGGGGCCGGATTGCTTCCCGATCTGGCCGGCGATCTTCTCGCGGTCGGGGAGGATTCCGGCCGGGTCGGCCCGGTCTGCGGTCAGATTGCCGATCACTATGAGGAGAGCCTGCGGATGAAGACCAAGCGGATCATCGCCCTGATCGAGCCGGTCTTCATCCTCTGTATCGCCCTGGTTGCCGGCTATGTGGTGATCTCCATGCTTTCCGTGATCCTCAGCATTAATGATATCGCCGGATGAATTCTGCCGCTGGTCACCGCGGAGTCCCCTTGTTTTCCGGCGCCGGGGGATTTTCCCTCTTCGAGATGCTCGCGGTCCTGGTTATCCTGGGGATCATGGCCGGCGCCGCCACCCCGACAGTGGGCCGGATCTTCGACAATATGCGCTTTCGCCAGCAGGTCGAAAACTTCAGTGCGGTTCTGCGCTACGGCAAGCTGGTGGCGGTTACCCGCCGTGAAGTGGTGGCGCTCCGGCTGGGCGAAGGGGATGAATGCGTCTTTGTGCTGAGTGGAGCGGTCGAAGAGAGCCGGGACTGCGATCTCGACGAGGAAGATGTCCTGACCATGGCGCCCGGCGAGATCTTCTTTTATCCCCAGGGGACCGCAACCCCCGCCCTGCTGATTTTCGAGAAGGGGGAGCGGGTAAAGAGAATCAGGCTGGACCTGCTTACGGCCCGGCCCCGCTTTGAATAATTTGTAACCGTTCAGCAGCACCGCATCTTCGGACGATCGGCCCGGCTTACGTACACAAGGTACGCGGCGCCGGTCCGTTTGTCCAAATCTGCACCACTGCTGAACGGTTACAGTCCGGCGCGGTTTTGGATACTTTGGCGACCGCCCCGGTGAACAGTTACAATAATTTTGGTCGGCGCCGGCTGCTCTAATCTGGTAGGCTGCTATGTATAGTAATCCTGTTGAAATGAAGGGGGGCGGCGCCCAGAATGGGGTCACCCTGGTCGAGCTGCTGGTGGCGATGCTGCTCCTGGTCATGGTCACCTCGATGCTGTACTCGATGCTGAACGTCGGCATAAAATTTTCCCGGAAAGGCGAGGACCGCCTGGCCTCCCTGGAAGTCGAGCGATCACTCCTGGAGATCCTCCATCGGCAGGTGCACGGGGTCTGGTATGACAAGACGGAAAAGAAGGCGATGATCTCAACCGAACGGGATATGCTGAAGTTGGTTACCACCTCGCCGCTGCTCGATCACCATGCCGGTCTGGTGCTGGCGGTCTACTGGTACGATGCCGGCGGCCGGACCCTCTATTACACCGAAAAACTTGATTTTTTTAATACCGATTACGTCGAGAACTATTTTCCCGCCGCCGACGAAATGACCGTGCTGCTGCGTGATGTCGATGATCTTGACTGGCAATTCGACGAAAGCGAAGGGGTGCTGACCGTATCCTATCAGGGCGACAGCCATGAAATGTGGCCCCGAGTCTGGCCGCCGGAGGTTGGACCATGAAGATCGGCGCCGGCTGGATAGTCAAGGGCGCCGCCGCTTTTACCCTCCTGGAGGTCTTGCTGGCGGTAACCATTCTGGGCATGGCCTATCTGGCGATTATGCAGAATTTTTCTATGTCCATGCGCAATATCGACCGGGTGGCCCGCAATGATGAGCGGACCGCGGCGGCCCGCGATGAACTGGAGCGACATTTTATGGTCGGCAATATCCGCGAGGATGTCGACGGCGAAGTCTTTGCCGAAGGGAACAAGTACGTGGTGGTGCGGGTGGCCGATGAAGAAACCGGCAAGCTGGTCACCCTGTGCCTGAAGGAGCTATGAGCAAAATCAAGCCGGCTTCGCAAAATAACCGGGGCTTTGCCCTGGTGGTGGTGATCCTGGTCATGCTGATCATCAGCTTTCTGGCCTCGCAGCTGATCATGCAGGTCAGGACCGATATGAAGATTTCCGCCAATCACAAGGAACGGATCGTCGGCAGGATGCTGGCCGAGGCCGGGGTCAATCTGGCTCTTTTCCGGCTCCTCGACAAGCCCGCCATCGATTACGAGGAAAAAGTCGGCGGTCCCGGACTTTTGGGGGGATACACCTACGAAACGGTTTTGTCGACCGGTAAAATCGAGTACTATGCTGTCAGCGAATCGGGCAAAATTGATCTCAACCGGGCGTCGATCGATCTGATCAGAAAGTTCCTGGCCTTCCAGGGTCTCGAACCGGAAGAGGTGGATGTCGTGGTCGACTCGCTTCTCGACTGGCGCGATAACGACGACCTCCACCGGGTCAACGGCGCCGAGAAAGATTATTACGAAGGGCTGGACACCCCCTACATCCCGAGAAACGGCAAGATCGAAGACCCGGCCGAATTTTTCATGATCCGCGGGACCGGGCCGTTGCGGGGTAAATTCGATCCCTATGCCGTTTTTACGGTCGATAACAACAGCAGCAAAATCAATATAAACGAGCTTTCCCCCGAAATGCTCGATTTTGTGGCGGGCGGCAACAAGGAGTTTGGCGAAATGATCCGGGAGGAACAGGAGCTGGCACCCCAAGGCAGATTGACCAAGGCGAAGTTTGAGGAGATTACCGGAGACATCTCTCTGCGCAATCACCTGGTTGACTCCGTCGGGGTCAGCAAATTTTATTCGATTGTCGCCCATGGCCATGCGGGGGGACTTTCTCCGGAAAACGCGGACGCCGAGGAAATTGAAGGCGAGGACCAAGCCGGCTCCGTCGAACCTCGGCCGGCCACCAGGATCAGGGTTCTGGTCAATACCGCCAGAGGGTTTCAATATCATGCCTGGAGAGAGCGGTTCGTATGAAGGGCGGGATTGAAGTTATAATTCAGGCGGCCGGAATCGTCTTGACGGCCGGTCGCGGCACTTTGGTTGAGGAGGTCTCGCCGGAGGAAGCCGATGTCGGCGTTGCCTTGACCGCCTTCGCTGAGGATCACGGTCTGCCCGGCGGAACGGTTAATCTGTTTCTGGCCGAGGAGCTGGTTTACACGTCATCCTTTGATCTTCCCTCCGATACCCGGAATCTCGAAGATGCCGTTAAGTTTCAACTCGGCATGCTGGCCCCTTTTCCGGAAAAGGATATCCTCTACAGCTACACGGCGGCGCGATCCGGGGAGAGTTACCGGGTGACGATTTCGGCGGCCCGATCGGGGCAGGTGATCTCGATCGTGGAGCAGCTGATCCGGGCCGGCTTCGTTGTCAAGGGGATCTATCCGGAAAGCCAACGCTACGTGACCGGTAAGCGGCGCAAACAGCGGTGGGCGCTGGTCATGCCGGGCAGGCTTGCCAAGACTTTTGTCTTCGAGGGCAGCCGCTTATCCGATCGATTGCTGAATAACGGTGAAGAGTTGCCGTACGAAGAACTGGCGAGGATCTGCGAAACGGAAAGTATTTTCCACCTCGGCGCCCCGGACGACGCCAGGTTCAAGTCAAGGCAAATGTTGCTGGCGGCGCCGCCGCTCCTAAAAGATTATAATATGTTGCCGGCCTCTTATCGGCGCCTTGATTATCTGAAGATAGCCATTGTCGTTCTGGTGGTCTTGAATCTGGTTGGCCTGATGGCCCTCGGCGGCTTCAGGTTTATCGAGAAGAACAAGCTGATTGACAGAGCGGATCGGGAAATCGCTCGGCTGGAACCCCTTGTTCATGAGGTCAAGCAGACCAGGGAGCGGATCAAACAGACTGAGGATTTCCTTGACCTGGTCAGCCAGCTTAAGGAGAATCCTGATTTTTTCCCCTTCCTGGAAAACCTGACCAGGGCCTTGCCCGAGGGCTCTTACCTGAACCAGTTAAGGATCAACGTCGCCGAAGGAAACGCGGTTATCAACGGTTTTACAGACAATGTCGGAGAGTTAACCGAAAAACTCCAGGAGGTCGGCGAAACCCGTTTGCAGTCGACCAGTCGCCGCAGAAATCAGACCTATTTTCAGGTGGAGATCACCCTGCCATGATCGATATGGTCTATTTCTTCAATAGATTTCAGCGCCGCACCGTGTTGATCGCGCTGGCGGTCCTGCTTCTCGTTGTTTATGTGGGCCGGTGGGTTGATGACGCCTATGACGCCCGGCGGATCGAATTGGAAAACCGGCTTAACCGGCTTGGCCAGTACCAGCTGGTCACCGCCAAGGCGGAAAAATACGAAAAGCGTCTGCAAAATCTGCTTGCCCTCAGGGAAGAGGTCGACCACTATTTTTTCAGCGGTGAAAACGATAGCAAGTTATCCTCGGCAATGCAGTTAAAGATCCAGGCCCTGGTCGTCAGGGCGGGGTTGCAGGCCGAATCGATCCGCCCGGTGATGCAGAAAAATGAAGGGCCGGACAGCGCGGAAAAAAGCGATGTCCTGGGCGAGGTCCTGATCAAGACGAGGCTGGACGGCACCCTGGGCCAATTTGTCGATTTCATGGCGGAATTATACCGCGGCGAGAAATTTTTTTATATCGAGGATGTTTCCTTCCGGCCCTATCAGAACAGCGGCTTGAAAATATTTATCGAACTTAGAGGTTACTACCTCCTGCTCGATGAGGACAGCAGCAGCGGGGACCCTGAACTTTGAAGGATTGGCCGATTACATACCGGCTTGCGGTTTTAGTCGTCTTGCTGTTTTTGCTGTCGGTTATCCTTCGACAGTTTTTCGTGGGGTCGGAGGAACTGCCGAGCATGGAGGTTGCCGGGGATGATGGCGGCGTTGCGCCGCCCAGGGTCGAGTTTTCCGGCAAAAAACTTTATCCGGAGGTCCCGGCCGTATTGCCCGATCTCAATGAAAACTATCTGTTTAACAGCGAACGCAGTTTCGCCGCGGAAGAAGAGGGTCCCGGCTCGGTCAGCGAGGTGGTGGACCTGGCCGAGATCAACTATACCGGTTCCCTGATAGTCGGGCAGATCCGGGTGGGACTGATTACCTACCAGGACGAGATATCGGTTGCCGGCCCAGGTCCCGCCGCCGCCCAGGGAGGAAATCGGCGAAGAGTCCCCACCAAGACCGTCACCAAAAACAAGCAGCTGGCGGTGGGCGAAAATTTTATGGGTTATGTAGTGGAGGAAATCGAAAAGGATCGTCTCGTCTTGAAAAAAGGAGATGAAATGATCGTCAAGTTCCTGTATGACTCGGACACGGACAGGGAAGGAGTGGGAGAGGCGATTCGCTCCCAACCCGGGCAGAACGGTCCGGTGACAGGCTTACTCCCGCTGCGGCGGCCGCCGGCAAGTCAGGCTCCCGGCCCGCGCCAAATTAATCCAGGTTCCGAACCGATGGCGCCGGCGGACCATGACACCGCGAGGGACAACAAGACGATCCGGAGCAGGTCGGAACTGCTGCGGGGGCTGGATCCCAATTTCGGAGTTCCCCGGTCCTCCGGGGGGCCGGGGGATCCGTTGCGAAGATAATCGGTTGGCGGTTAACCGATCAGTCGCGATTGTTCGTCGCCAAAAGCTGCCCAAGGGGTTTAAATAAAAAATCGCCCCTCCCGGCATAAATCATTAAGTTAAAACCGTCTCTGCCCGTCCGTCTTGCGGCTTTTAGCGAGACCGGTAATTGTAATCCGGAAGGTGATGCATCATGCGTTTGAAGTATATATCGGCTAAATTAATTTTCCCGCTGATCCTGGTGGTGCTGAGCGGTTGCGCCGGTCTGGCGGGAGAGCCCGGCGAGGCGCGCCCCGGCTTTAATATTGCCAGGATCAGTTCGGAGGTGGAGAAACCGGCAGCCAGATCGGTGGCTCTTGATGTTGCCCCTGAAGAGGGCAGGGTTACCGAAGAAAGTCTGGAGGTCTCTCCGGTCCGCGATCTGCACACCGGGGTGGATGGCGGCAACCCGTATCTTGCCGGTGTTGCCAAAAGCCGGCAACCATCCCGCGCCCTTCCCCAGATTGCGGGAGAAGGAGTGCTGCTCAACTTTGATAATGCCGATATCTATGAAGTGATCCAGGTGATCGCCGAGATTCTGGATATAAGTTATATAATTGATCCCCAGGTGAAAGGGGTGGTCAATATCCGCTCCGGCAAACGGATCCCCATGTCGGAACTGGAGGCGGTCTTCCGGAAATTGTTGAATATCAACGGCCTGGATATCAGAAGCGAGGGCGAATACAATTATATCTATATGACCAAGAAACCGGGATCGCATCTGATCTACGGCCCGGAATCAGTCGATGAGCTTGAGGACTCCTCCAAATTCATTATCCAGGTGATCCCGGTGATGCATCTGGCCGCGGCTGAGGCCAAGAAGCTTCTTGATCCCTACGTCTCCGAGCAGGGGCGCATCGAAATTCTCGCCGATTCAAACACCCTTTTCGTCACCGACTACGAGAGCAAGGTGGTCGACATCATGATGATCCTGGCCCAGCTTGACGTTTCGCCGCTGGCAGCCCTTAAGGTCCGGCTGGTCAAGGTCGACAAGTCCCCGCTGTTCGATCTTCGCGATGAGCTGAACGAGATCATGGGCGCCTTGAAGGTCAACAAGGGCGGTCATGAAGGGGTCACAGTTCTGGCCCTGGAACGGGCCAATTCCATGTTGTTGATCAGCAACAATCAAGAGCTCCTGGACAGCGCCACCCGTTGGATCAAGGAACTCGACGTGGTGCAGACCGAAGGCCGGGATAACATCTACATCTATAATGTCAGAAACTCGGTCGCCTCAGAGCTTGCTTCCCTGGTAAACGAACTGATCATCGACAAGGACGGCTCGGGGATTAGAACCGTCAATATCAAGTCTCAGGCTACCGACTCCGAGCGAACCGATTCCGATGGGGTCGATTCCGATGGGGCCGCTTCCGTGGAAAGGGGAACACCGACACCGGCGCCCCCGGTTACTAAAACCGGGAGCACCACCGGGGCCGGGACCGAGGCAGGGTCCGGCGGTTCAGGGTCCGGCAAGCGCTGGGCGGGGGAGCCGGTCCTGATCGCCGATGACAGCCGAAATATTATCCTGCTGCGGGCCTTGCCGCCGGATTACAGCCGGCTGGTCAAGCTTTTGGAAAAGCTTGACAATATGCCGCGTCAGGTCCTGATCGAGGTGATGGTCGCCGAGGTGACGCTTTCCGATTCCTGGGAACTCGGGGTGGAATGGTCCCTGCACAAGCGGGGGGTTCTTGACGGGCGGCCCTATCAGAATTATCTGACCAGTAATCTCAACTCCATAGCCAACATCTCCGACGGGGAACCTATCAGTCATGCCGGTCTGGCCGACACCGCCGCCGGTCTTACCTACAGTGTTCTGAAGAACACGGCCGACGGAGCGGTCGGCATCTTAAACGCCATCGCCGGTGACACCGAGCTGTCGATCCTCTCCTCGCCCCAGATCATGGTCCTGAACAACGAAACCGCCACGGTCAACGTCGGCCAGCAGGTGCCGATCGTCACCAGCCAGACCGGGGATATCGCCGCCGGGACCAATGTCAACCAGACCATCCAGTACAAGGATACCGGGGTGATTCTCAAGGTGACTCCGAAGATCAATTACGACGGGATCATCATTCTCGATATCAACCAGCAGGTCAGTTCGGCGACGACAAACACTCTTCAGAGCGGTAATCAGTCCCCGGTGATCTCCAATCGTGAATTAACCACCAAGCTCGCCGTCCGCGACGGCCAGACCGTATTCATGGGCGGCCTGATTTCGAATAATGTCACTTTTAGCGATAGCGGCATCCCTTTTTTAAAGGACATTCCCCTGTTGGGCTGGCTGGTGAAGTATCAGCGGGAAGTGAAGGAGAAGAAGGAGTTGCTGGTGATGATCACCCCCTATGTTATCGAAACGGAGGATGTCCTCAGCCAGTATGTGGAGAGTTTCAATGAAAAGATGGGCCAATTCCGGGAACAGTTATACAAATAGACGGCAATATGCGACAACTTTTAATCGACGATTTGTCCCTGGAAGAGCGGGATAACATAGCAGGCTATCTGAAGAAAACCTTGCGCTCCTCGCCCGTCGAGGACATCTACTGGCTGCTGCTGCCCGATGATTTGCTTGGCGAGGCACAGCGGGGCCATGGCGATTGCGGACCTTTTTACTTCGGGGTGGAGCTCGGCCGGGACAGTCTCGCTTTTGAGTTATTGATTCGGAGCGAGTCCAATCTGCACTGTTCGTGCATCAGTTATGCCGATCGGGCTCAACGGGATTTCGTGCTTAGCTTTATCGATCGGCTTATCACTGAAGAAAAGATCAGGGCCTGACCAGCCGCCGGGGAACACCGGTAATCTTTCCCTCGTGAAAATAAAAAACCCCGCTTCTCCTTGATCGGAGAGCGGGGTTTTTTATCTCAAGCCGGCTTGGGCCTGAATAATGGAAAGGCTTATCACCACCAGCAGATGGTCTGATCGGCGGCAAAGATCTTGTCGACCAGATCGTCGTAATCGGGGTTGTCGGCATGCAGGGCGAAGGAGTCGGCTTCCCTGTCCCGGTTCACGATATCAACCAGCTTCTTGACGATTTCATCCGGTTCCGACCGGTATACACTCAATACTTTCATAGTATCAACTCCTGATGATCTTATTTTGTTCCGTAGGGGATGATGACGCTCATCTCACGCAGCTTTTCGCCAAGCTCCTCGATGGTGATCGGCTCAATCCCGTTGGTCTCGCATACCGAAGGCACATTGGAAAAAACCTCGCCTTCCATGTCGCGCAGCATCTCAAGGCTCTCCTGCTGGTTTTCATCAAGCTTATCGATTTCCGTATCCAGGACAACACCGTAAGAATACATGTTTTCAACAGCCAGGCCCAGAGCGGAACGCATCCCGTCAATGGCGTAATCCTTGTTTCTGTACATGAAACAGACTTTTTTATACTCCATTTCCAACCCCCTATAAGCTCAAGTAACAGTCGTAGTCTTCGATGATGGCGCCGTGCTGGGCTTGGGTGGCCATCTTCTTGGGATCCAGGCCGGCCGGGACATCGTTCCGGTCGAAGCCCATCTTCTCGTAGCTGTCAGCGCAGATCGAGACATCGTCGGCCAGTTCGCAGAGAGCGGGAAATTCCGGCAGTTTGGCATTCTGGGTGGCTTTCCAGGTAAAAAATACCTTGACCTTGGAACCTTTGGCCTTGGCGGCCTTGGTGATTCCCATCACATGCTGGAAGTTATCGGGGTTGGTTACGAAAATACCTAAACTTTTCGCCATTTCTTCCTCCAATGAAAAAAGTGGTGGCGCATCGGAAACCATCAATCGGGATGCGCCATTAAGACAGCCGAGGGCAGCAATGCGCCGTCGGCTGTCTGTTGTGTTTTGCCGGTTGGAATCAGCCCTTCTTGATATAGAAGCGGAAGAAACCTGAATCTTCTTTTTCGCCCAGGAATTCATGGCCGGATCTTTCGGCCCAGCCGGGGAGGTCGTTACGGGAGCCGGGATCGGTGCCGAGAATCTCAAGGACCTGGCCGGAGTCGATCTTGCCGATCTCTTTTTTGGTCCGCAGCAGCGGCATCGGACAGCTCAGGCCTTTGGCGTCAAGAGTTTGATCCGCTTTGATATCGGCCGGGGCAATTTTTATGTCACTCATCTTATCCTCCTTAAATACGAGTTTTTATTACCGGCAACCAGGAGGTCGGACTTTAAGAGTCCGCCTCAGGATGACCGGAACAGGGAACCTTATTTAATAATGCACTGCCAAAGTAAAAAATGCACTGGCAAAGTAAAAAATGCACTGCCAAAGAATTTTTACTACCAAGATTGGGGGGGGCTGTCAAGTTAAATGAATGATTATTCATCATCGGGAGGCGGCGGGGTTTTGGGCTGTAAAAGCTTTGTTATAAAGGCGCTGTTATAGTAAGACTTGGCAGTCGGAGATGCTACGTTGTGGCAGGAAATGGCCTTCAAGCTTGACAAGTATTATGGCCATGGAGTAAAGGGGAAAGTTAGAAGGATGCCGGGGGGGATTTATTCTCCGGGACTGTGTTGTTATCAGGAGGAAAGTTAATCGGGTTGAGAATTTATAACCTTAAATTCGAAGGATGCAGGAGGAGAGTGATGGGTGAAGGAAGCTTGTTTGGCAAGTCGTTCAAGAAACTTTATAAGGCCATGTGTCAGGACGAATGGAATCCTTATATGGTCGGCATTTTAATAGCCCTTTTCAGTATTTTGATGATGGCCTGGAATCGTCCCTGGGGGGCAACGGGTGCGGTTCGTAATTGGGCTGATTGGATCCTCTACGGTATAGGGACAATGGGCGAGGCGCCGAAAAGCATCCTGGAACACGACGGCTCGGTTATCGGTATCGGTTTTGTCGCCGGCGCCTTCCTCTCGGCTTGCCTGGGCAACCAGTTTGCCTTCCGTTTCCCTCCTTTTCGGGAGTACGTCAAGGCCGTTATTGCCGGTATCCTGATGGGGGTGGGAGCCGCGCTGGCCGGCGGTTGTAATGTCGGCGGTTTTTATAACTCCATCGGCAACCTTTCCGCCAGTGGTTTTGCCATGATGCTCGGCCTGGTGCTGGGCGCGGTGGTCGGACTCAAGGCCCTCTACTGGGAGATGGAACACCTCACCTTTGGCAGCGGGGGATCAAAGACTGTCGAGATTCCTTTCGCTGTTCAGTTGGTTTTGGGACTGCTGGCTTTGGGCTCGCTTATCTACGGAGCATATTGTTATGCCGGCAATGTAGGCTTGAGCTACCTGTCCGGAGTGTTATTGATCGCCGCCGTTCTCGGTTATTCCATGCAGCGCGGCCGCTGGTGCATGATCCAGGGGTTCCGCGAACCCCATATGACCGGTGATTCCACCCTGGCCAAATCAGTGGCCTTGAGCGTTTTTCTTCTTGCCATAGGCGCCGTGGTGCTCCATCAGATTTTTGATGGCTTCAACGACCCCGACGAGTTTGTACACAGCACCCATTTCGTCTCTTATGTTCGCGGAACTTTCGGTTGGGGCGGCGTTGTAGGCGGTTTCCTTTTCGGCATCGGGGCCATGTTCGCCGGAGGCTGTGGAACCGGAACGCTTTGGCGGGTTGGTGAAGGTCAGATCAAGCTGTGGCTGGTAGTTCCCTTTTTCGGGATTTCCAATAGCCTGTTTAATTCTCGCTTCAGCGGTATCGAAGGATTTGGAGATTGGGTGTATGAGGGAATAACCGACTCCAGCAAACTCGGCGAATTCGTCTACATGCCTGACACTTTTCTCGGCTATGGCGGCACTCTGGCCCTGATCGGCGCGGCCATGGCGGCCTGGTATCTGGTGGTTAAATGGAACGAAGATTCCGATAAACTGATTGTTCCCATGTGATGCACGGTATGGGCCGGGCGGAAGCCGTTTAGGCCCGGGAATATGTTTCACAAAGCGCACCCGGGTCTTGCCCGGGTGCGCTTTTGTTTTTTAACCTGAATCCGTAACGGCTTCGTGGTGAATTTTGCCTTTATACCCACGGGGCACCCCAAGGGCATTTGCTTTGCGGCACATAAGTTTCGCACGAGCAGTCAAAGCTGCTCAACTCAGCTTTATCCGGTAGTTGTTAAGTAAAATAATCTTTTTTGCTGGTCACCATGATTCACCCCGTCGCCCTGCGGGGCGCCCGATAACGGCGCATCTGCGCCCCGCAGGAAGTGCCCTCAAAGGGAGGATTGAACGGAACCCTTGGAGTACCGCGTTGGCAACTCGTTGATATACCATTAGTATTATCAGCATCGTTGCCGCCTTGCATCTGCACTGTCCTCGAACGCTCACGGATTCAGGTTTAAGTAAAAAAAAAATTTGACTGTGAGAGGATTTAAGCCCTACACTAATACATTGATAGTCTTAACTTTCTGTAGAATTGATTTGGTGAGAGATGCGTGAACCAGAGATTTCCCTGCCCACCGCCGATCTGCTTTTTCCCGGTGAAAAGATCTACATAATCGATGATGATCCCGGAATCAGGGCGCCCTTGAAAATGTTTCTGGAGGAGCACGGCCTGCAGGTGGAGGAGGCCGCTCGCGGCCGGGATTTCTTCGCCGAACAGCAAGTAAACGGGGTCGCCCTGGTTCTGCTCGATATCGGTCTGCCCGATGTCGACGGCAAAACCCTGTTGCCGCGGATCGTCGAGTCCCATCCTGATGCGGCGGTGATTATGCTGACCGGGGTCGCCGATCTTAAAATCGCCATCGAATGCATTCGGAAGGGGGCGGAAGATTACCTTTCCAAGCCGGTCCAGTTTGACGAAATCCTGGTCGTCGTCAAGAAAGCCCTGGAAAAAAGGCGCTTGATCCTCGAGAACCGGAAGTACCATGAGGATCTGGAGAAGGCTCATTTTCGGATCAACATAATCCACCAGCTTTCCGTCAAGATGAATACCGCCTATCTGAGTACGATCGAGGTCGACGAGATCCTTCAGGCCGTGCTGGTCGGTATTACCGCCAATGAAGGATTGCGTTTCAATCGCGCTTTTCTGGCCATGTTCGATGAAGACCATCGTTATCTGCGCGGCCGAATGGCCATCGGTCCGGACGGGCCGGAAAATGCCGGCCGGATCTGGGCGGAGCTGCATGATAAATCCATGAACTTTATGGACATCGTCCATGATTTCAGAAAGAGTTTCGATGACGAAGAGAGCACCGTAAATCGCATCGCCAGATCGCTGAAAATCCCGGTTGGCGATCGGGAAAATATTTTGATTAAAGCAGCCCTGGAGCGCCGCAGTATTCTGGTCACCAGGGCGAAAGGCGGCATGCCCATGGCAATGGACAGGCGTTCGCCGGAAGACGCGCAGGGGGAGCAGGACTGGCCGCGCGCCGTCGAACGCCGCAGCAGGGAGGGCCGGGAATCGCCGCCGGTTCCGGCCGAACTTATCGAGACCCTGCAGAACGACGAATTCGTGGTTGTGCCGCTTTTTTCTTCAAGCCGATCATTCGGGGTGATTATCGCCGATAATTTTGTCACCGGTCAACCGATCAGCGAGGATGACCTGAACGCCCTGGAGTTGTTTGCCAGCCAGGCCAGTCTGGCCATAGAGCAGAGCCATCTTTATCAGGAGCAGATCAGGAAAATAGCGGAGTTGGAATCCCTTACCGAGGAACTCGACAAAAGCAAGAATCTGCTGATCGAGTTCGAAAAGTTATCCGCCCTCGGCCAGATGGCGGCTCAGCTGGTTCATTCGATCCGCAATCCCATAACCTCAATCGGCGGTATGGCCAGGATCCTTACCAGGAAATCGGCTACCGAGGAACAGAAAAGATTTCTGGAGGTGATCAGCAAGGAAACCTCCCGCATCGACAAGGTTCTGGAGGACTTGAACAGCTATACCGATCAGTTCAATGAGATCAATCCGGAGTCGTTGAACCTTTGCGAACTCCTGCGGAAAACCCTGATCCTGGTGCAGCCGGAAATGGCCAGGCAGAAAATTGAACGGCAATTGGATTGCGGAACGGACCCCCGCTTACGGATAAATGGAGATCGCAAGCGTCTGCGCCAGATGTTTTTACAGCTGATAAAAAACGCGATAGAGGCGATGCCCGACGGCGGACGCCTTGAGGTTGCGGTTAGCCGGGAGGAGGAGTCGATCCGGATCGCGGTAAGGGATACCGGGATCGGCATGCCGGAAGACTCCCTGGATAAGGTCACGGATCCTTTTTTTACCACCAAGACCTATGGGACCGGGATGGGGCTGACCATGGTCGAAAACGTCCTCAAGATGCACGGCGGTAATTTTGAATTGAACCGGCGGGAGTCCGGCGGTCTGGAGGTTCTTGTCAAGCTGCCGGTTTCGGTGCTGACCACCGCCGCCTGATCCCTTCGACGATGAATTTTTGTCGGCCGGGCGGAATGCGCGAAATGTCGTGACCCCATTTCGGCCGATGGAATCAATTTATCGGGCAATCGGCCCCGGCAGCTCTCTGGCCTGGCGATTAAAAGGTTTGGCATTTCGAGGGGGAAATGGCCGGGTGAAATTTAAGCGAACCCGGCCGGGCGTTCATCCGTGGAAATAAGCCGGGAGAGCATCACTCCCAGCTGGCGATATCGGCATCCTCTCCGTCCCCGCCTTCCCTGTTGTCCTGGCCGAGGGAGGCTACCTCTATCTCGCTGTTTTGACCGGGCTTGCGGTAAATATAGTCGTTATTCCAGGGGTCCGCGGGAATCTGGGATTTGGCCAGGTAGGGGCCGGCCCACTCCGCCTCGCCGGGATTACTGATTAACGCCTCCAACCCTTCCTGCTGGGAAGGATAGCTGCCGACATCCAACCGGTAAGCATCAAGGGCTGCCATGATCATTTCGATCTGGGCCTTGGCGGTTTTCTGTTTGGCCTTGCCGAGTTGGCCAAACAGTTTCGGACCGACCAGCCCGGCCAGCAGGCCGATAATAATCATCACCACCATGATCTCGATTAAAGAAAAGCCTCGATTGTCCCTGATTAAACGGCACCTTTTCATTGCAATTACCTCTAAAATTTATCTCGACTTATGATAAGTCAGGAAGTTGAGTTATGTTTTTTGCGCCGGCTTTTCTGGTATTTGTCGACGGCGCGATTGTGTTCAGCCAGTGTTTCGGAAAAATAATGCGATCCGTCATTTTTTGAAACAAAATAAAAATAGGAGGCGGGGGGCGGCTGCATGACCGCCTCGATGGCCGCCCGGCCCGGATTGCCGATGGGTCCGGGCGGCAGTCCAGGGATTCGGTAGGTATTGTAGAGGGTGAGCTCCCTGAGATGACTCAGGGTCAGGTTGCCGTCAAAATTTTCGATCCCGTAGATTACGGTCGGGTCGCTTTGCAATCTCATCCCTTTTTCGATCCGGTTCAGAAAAACCCTGGCGATCAGAGGTCTTTCCACGGCCCGGCCGGTCTCCTTTTCGACAATCGAGGCGAGGGTGACAATCTGGTGGCGGTCAAGGCCGATCTCCGCCAGGCCCGCTACGGCCCCGGTCTCCTCCAGAACCCGGTTCATCTGACTGACCATGGTCCTGATAATTGCTTCGGCGTTCTGGGCGCCCCGTTCGAACAGGTAGGTTTCGGGGAAAAGGTAGCCTTCGAGGGATTCAAGTTCGTAGCCCAGTCGGGTGATGAATTCCCGGTCACGGCTCAGTTCAAGGAATCGTTCCGGATCCACCCAGCCGCCCCTGCCCAGGATCTCGGCGATTTCGGCGAGATTGGCCCCTTCCGGAATGGTGACCGGGCGCTGGACCCGGCTGCCCCAGGCGATTTCACGCAGGATTCGGTACGGGGTGGGGTTGTTCGGGAAAATGTATTCACCGGCCTTCAGGGAGCTGGCCACGCCCATCAGGTGGGCGGTAAGCAGAAAGCGGGGATCCTCTCTGATCAGGCCGGCGGCGACTAATTTTTCTTCGATAGCCGGGAAAAAGAGGTTCGGGGGGATCATAACCGCCGTTTCCTCCTGGCCGGGTAGACCAGACGGCATAAAGGCATAGAGGCTGATCCACAGCAAAAACAGGAGGGGGAGTCCAGTTATTGTCGCGACCAGCAATCGGCCGGAGTTGCAACTGCCGCCCTTTTTATTACAATTAAACATGATCTCAGAGACCGTGATTTAAACCGTTTACCTGAATCCGTGACGGCTTCGTGGTGAGTTTTACTTTATACCCAAAGGGGCGCCCGAGAACGGTGCAGATGAAAGGCGGCAACTATGTTGATAATTACTAATGGTATCAACGAGTTGCCAACGCGGCAGATGCGCCGTTATCGGGCGCCCCTTTGGGTATAAAGTAAAACTCACCACGAAGCCGTCACGGATTCAGGTAAA
>JAWOIQ010000192.1:0-7503 GCA_046484585.1 Desulfurivibrionaceae bacterium | reverse complement strand
GGTGGTGTGCGATGTCGAGTTGGGCGTGATCGACCGCCGATCCAAGGACGAGCAGGAGGTGAAGTGGCTCAGCGAGGCGCAGTACTGCAAGGCATCGGGCTGCGATGTGTACTGGTGTACATGAGCAGGCCCATAACACAACAGATTCGGCACCATGTAATCGCTTACCCCGCCATCTCGCGATCGATTCGTTCGACAAGAAAGGCGGACGCATCAGCCAGAGGCATGGTCTCGGTCCGGCCGTGCCGCCGCTCCCTGACCTCGACCGTGCCATCCCTGGCAAAACCCTTGCCCACCGTCACCCGGTAGGGGATGCCGATCAGATCAACATCCTTGAACTTGATCCCCGGCCGTTCGTCCCGGTCATCCAGCAACACCTCGATCCCTTGTTCACGCAGACCATTATAAACCTGCTCGGCCGCGCTGCTGATTTCATTATCGTCGGGCGACAGGTTGAGGACCACGACCTTGAAAGGGGCGATCGGCAGCGGGAAAATGATCCCGTCCTTGTCGTGATTCTGCTCGATGGCCGCCGCCACGGCGCGGCTGACTCCGATCCCGTAGCAGCCCATGACAAAGTGCTTTTCCTGCCCCTTGCCATCCAGATAAGTGGCATTTAGCGCCTCGCTGTAGGCGGTGCCGAGCTTGAAGATATGGCCGACCTCGATGCCCTTGGTTAATTCCAGCTCGCCGTTACAGCGAGGGCAGTGATCGCCGGCGGTCACCTCCCTGAGATCGCCGATCTGTTCGACTTCGAAATCGCGGCCCGGGTTGGCGTTTAAAAGATGGTAATTCTTCTCGCCGCCGCCGACCACAAAATTCCGCATCACCGCAATCTCCCGATCGGCGACCACCGGGATCCTGATCCCGACCGGACCGAGATAGCCGCTCGGCACCCCGGTGGCATCGAAGATCTGCTTGTCGTCGGCCAGCTCCACTTCCACCGCGCCCAGCATATTCTTGAGCTTGACCTCCTGGACCTCGTGATCGCCCCGGACCAGAACCGCGACCGGTTTGCCGTCGGCCAGATAGACCATGGTCTTGACCAGCTGTTTCGGAGAGATATCCAGAAAGGCGGTAACAGCGACAACCTTGCGCTTGCCCGGCGTTTCGACCTTTTCAAGAGGCAGCATCTCGACATCATTATCGGCAGGCCGCGGGGCGGCGCCGGCCGCTTTTTCCAGGTTGGCGGCGTAACCGCATTTATCGTCATCGGACTTGCAGATCGCCAGGGTGTCCTCGCCGGTCTCGGCCAGAACCATGAACTCGTGGGAAAAACTGCCGCCGATCGTGCCGGTATCCGCCTCGACCGCCCGAAAGGACAAACCGCAGCGGCTGAAGATCCGATGATAGGCGTCATACATCTTCCGGTAGGTGACATTGGCCCCATCTTCGTCGATATCGAAGCTGTAACCGTCCTTCATGATAAATTCCCGGCCCCGCATCAGCCCGAAGCGGGGTCGGATCTCGTCCCGGAACTTGGTCTGGATCTGGTAAAGGTTCAGGGGCAGGCTCCGATAGGAATGGACGTTCATCCGAACCAGATCGGTGATAACCTCTTCATGGGTCGGGCCCAGACAGCTCTCCCGGTTATGGCGGTCCTTGAAGCGCAACAGTTCCGGGCCGTACTTTTCCCAACGGCCCGACTCCTTCCATAAATCGGCAGGCTGGACCACCGGCAGCAAAAGCTCCTGGGCGCCGGCCCGGTTCATCTCCTCCCGGACGATCTGCTCGACCTTGCGGATCGCCGCCAGACCAAGCGGCAGGTATGAGTAAACCCCGGAGGTAAGCTTGCGGATAAACCCGGCCCGCAGCAGCAAACGGTGGCTGACCACCTCGGCCTCGGCCGGATTTTCCTTCAAAGTGGGCAACAACAACTGAGAGTAACGCATGATTAATTCCCGTAGATTTTATTAAACACGTCAACGCGAGGAGCAATACGATGAAGCAATCGAAGTATTTTCAACCAGTTACATATTCCAAGATGCTTCGCTACGCTCACAATGACTTGATGGCAACCCATGCCGCCCAACTCGCGGCCTATTAAACCATAAACGAACCGCTTATCCGCAAAACGCCAGTCCTGACCCTTGGCTTCTGGCTCCTGGCTCCTGGCTCCTGGCTTTTAGCTTTCAGCTTGTATCTTGTAGCTTGCATCTTGTAGCTATCCCTTCCCGGCCGCCATCCTGTCAAGCTCGGCAATAAAAACCTCCAGCAACTCCCCTTCCGGCACCTTTTTAAAAACCTCGCCCTTCTTGAAGATAATTCCGACGCCATGGCCGCCCGCCACGCCCAGATCGGCCTCGCGGGCCTCGCCCGGTCCGTTGACCACGCAGCCCATCACCGCGATCTTCAGGGGTGTTTTGATGGCCTGGATATGTTTTTCGACCTTTTCGGCCAGGCTGAAGAGATCGACCTGACAGCGGCCGCAGGTCGGGCAGGAGATCAGCTCCGGACCGCGCTGCCTGATGTGCAGGGCGCGGAGCAACTCATAGGCCACCCGGATCTCCTCGACCGGATCCCGGGTCAGGGAAATACGCATGGTATCGCCGATCCCTTCGGAAAGCAGGATCCCCAGGGCAACGCTGGACTTGACCGTGCCGGCGATCAGCCCGCCGGCCTCGGTTACCCCGAGATGGAGGGGATAGTCTGCCTGGGCGGCCAGCTGCCGGTAGGCATCAATCGTCGTCAGTACATCGGACGACTTGATCGAAACCTTGATCTCCACGAAACCCATCTTTTCAAGAAGCCCGATATTACGCAGGGCGCTTTCCACCAGAGCGGCGGGGACAGGATGGCCATGGCGGGCGAGAATATCCTTTTCGACCGAACCGGAGTTAACCCCGACCCGGATCGAAACCTTGTGAACCTTGGCCGCATCGACAACCCGGGCCAACTTTTCCAGGCCGCCGATATTGCCGGGATTGATCCTGATCCCCTGGGCGCCGTGCTCCATGGCGGCCACGGCCAGGCGGGAATCGAAATGGATATCGGCAATCAGCGGAATCGTAATCCGCTCGCGGATGGCCCGGATCGCCTCGGCCGCCGCCATATCGAGAACCGCCACCCGGATGATCTCGCAGCCCACATCTTCCAGCCTTTTAATCTGGACCACGGTGGCCTCGACATCGCGGGTATCGGTATTGGTCATCGACTGCACCGCGATCGGCGCCATATCGCCAATCGGGACATCCCCGACCGTAATCCGCCTGCTCTTTTTTCTGTCAATCCGCATAAAAATTCACCCAGCTCCCGAAAGTCCGCGCGATTATAACCGGTTAGCGGATTTCTTGCATCCAAAAGACCACCACCGACTCAACAGATCCGCGGCAACTGCTCTCCCACCGGCATATCGAGGATCTGGCTGACCCCGAGGCCGGTCTTCATGGCGACCACGCCGGGATGCTCCTCCACCACTCCGCCGATCACCACGGCCTGACGCCCCAGGGGATGCCGGCGCATGGTCTCGACAACATCATCGGCCACCGGAGCCGGGACCACGGCTACGAGTTTACCTTCATTGGCCACGGTCAGGGGATCGATCCCCAGAATTTCACAAGCACCCTGAACGTTCCGGTTAATCGGCACCTTCTCCTGCTCCAGGACAATGCCTTTGGCCGATGCCTTGGCGAACTCGTTCAAGGTGGCGGCAAGCCCGCCCCGGGTCGGATCGCGCATCGCCCGGATTTCCCTGCTGACCAGCAGCATATCCCCGACCAGCGAGTTCAGCGCCGCCGTGTCGCTCTCGATATCCGCCTGGAAGGAAAGGTCCTCCCGGCTGGTCATTACCGCCATGCCATGGTCAGCGACCGTGCCGGAAAGGATGATCCGGTCACCGGCTTTGAGGTTCGAAGCCGACAGATCGAGCCCGGCCGGGACCACCCCGATCCCCGAGGTATTGATGAAAATCTTGTCGCAGCTTCCTCTTGGCACCACCTTGGTATCGCCGGTGACGATCCGGACTCCGGCCCCCCAGGCCGCCTCCTCCATACTGAGCAGAATCGCGTGGAGGGTTTCCAGGGAGAGCCCTTCCTCCAGAATAAATCCGACGCTCAAGTAGAGGGGTTTGGCGCCGCCCATAGCCAGATCGTTGACGGTGCCGTTGATCGCCAGGTCGCCGATATTGCCGCCCGGAAAAAAGATCGGATCGACCACGAAGCTGTCCGTCGTGAAGGCCAGCCGCCCCTTCGGCATCTTCAGAACGGCCTGGTCCTCAAGGCGATTGAGGGTATCGTTGCCGAACCGGGGCAGAAACAACTTATCGAGCAGTTCGGCCGACAGCTTGCCGCCGCTGCCGTGGGCGAGCTGCACGGTATCGTGGTTCAGGATCGGCATCGGGCAGCTTAAGCCCGGAAAAACCTTATCGATGTTTTTCTTATCGCTCATCATTGATCCTCTGCACAAAGGCACGTAACCCTTGGGTGCGACACAGTAGAGCGCCTTTTTACGACGCCATCAGCGGCTTATACTTGTAGTAGGCGGCACAGGCCCCTTCGCTGGAAACCATGGTCGCTCCCAGGGGATGCTCCGGCCGGCACGCCTCGCCGAAGGCCGGACATTCATCCGGTTTCTTCAAACCCCTCAAGATCGTGCCGCTGATGCAGACCTCCGGCTCGCTGACATCGAGGTCGGTAACCGCGAAACGGCGGGCTGCATCAAAATCACCGAACTCTTCCCTGATCCGCAAACCGCTGTCCGGCAGCATCCCGATCCCTCGCCATTTCTGGTCAGAAACCTCGAATACCCTGGCCACCGCCTGTTGGGCGGGAATATTTCCTTGGTAGCGAACCGAACGGACGTATTGGTTTTCCACCTCGGACCTGCCCTCTTCCAATTGCTTCACGACCATCAATATTCCTTCGATAATGTCGTTTGGTTCGAGGCCGGTGGCGACGATCGGCACCCGGTATTTTTCGGCAATCCCTTCATATTCGGCCAGTCCCGTGACCGTGCAGACATTGCCCGCCGCCAGATAGCCGTTGACCAGATTGTCATCGGAGGAGAGCAGCGCGGTAATCGCCGGCGGCACCAGGACATGGCAGACCAGCTCGCTGAAGTTTTTCAAGCCCTGTTTCTCGGCCTGAATAATCGCCATGGCATTGCCCGGCGCGGTCGTCTCGAAACCGATGGCGAAAAAAACCACCTCCCGGCCGGGATTGTCCCGGGCAATCGCCAAGGCCTCCAGGGGCGAATAGACGATCCGCACCTCGGCCCCGGCCGATCTGGCGGTAAGCAGGTCCTTGTTACTGCCCGGCACCCGCAGCATATCGCCGAAACTGCAGAAGATCACCTCCGGCCGCGAGGCGATCTCGATAGCCTGATCGATGGTCTCAAGGGGGGTCACGCAGACCGGGCAGCCCGGCCCATGCACCAAGCTGATCTCTTTCGGCAGGACCTGGTCGATCCCGCTGCGGACGATGGCATGGGTCTGACCGCCGCAGACCTCCATGATCACCCAGGGACGGCTGGTGATCTTCTCGATTTCAGCCAGCATCCGCCGGGCGGTTTGGGGATCGCGGTATTCGGAGAGGAATTTCATGATCAATCCTCTTCGCCGTCGGCCGATTTACCGAACCGATACGGCCCCGCCCGGAGCGCGGCATCGTTATATTCGCGCCAGGCCTCGAAACTGCGGGCCGCCTCTTCCTCATCGATAATCGAAATGGCGAAACCGGCATGGACCACGGTATACTGGCCGATCTCTATCTCGGGAACATACTCCAGACAGACCCGGTTGACCGTGCCCCCGTAGTCGATCCTGCCCATCTTCATCCCGGCCTCTTCGTAAATTTCGACCAGTTTGCCGGGGATTGCCAGACACATGATCGGCTCCTTTTTTATCGTTTAACATAACCAGTGGGCCAACAAGCTTGCCGAATAGCACCACTAACGTTCTTGCAATCGGAGGATCATATTTTCTTCTTTGTTTTGCTCATAGTCAATTATGCCGAACTCGCCAAAAGTCGGAAAACCCTTCCTTCGACAGGCTCAGGATGAGCGGGGTAACTTGCAGGCTCAGGGTGAGCGAAATAACTTATTGATTAAACGTTCGTGCTGAGCTTGTCGAGGTACGCTCCACTAATCGGTGAAGACTTTTTATTAAACATAAATTGTCGACCGATCATTGCCTGCCCAAGCGACAGGCAACCGTCTCCAGCCGGGAGCTGTTGATGGGTCAGGACCTCGAAGCCTTTGTCTTCAAGAAGAGCAAGCAGTCCCTCCAATAGCAGGTAATTATTAAATGACCCGCCGCTTAAGGCCACGGTGTTCAATTCAGTTAAAGCCCTGATCCGTTCAGCCGCGCCGCCCAGCATCTCGATCAGGGTCCGATGAAAACGGCGGCTGATGATCGATTGGGGGATCCCCGCCGCAACATCTTCGGCAACCTGCCGGATCAGGGCTCGAACCCCAAAATAAAGGATATCATCTTTCGGGACAATATCCCAGCGATAGGGTGGCTCTTTCACTCCCCGCCCGGCCGCTTCCATCAATTCGATGGCGGCCTGTCCTTCATAGGCGATGGTCTGCCGCCCGCCGCTCATTGCCGCCACGGCATCGAACAAGCGCCCGCAGCTGCTGGTCAGCGGCGAGTTGATCTTTTTTCTCACCATCTCCCGGATCGGTTCGATGTCATGATCGGCCATGAAAGGAAGATCCTTCGACAAGCTCAGGATGAGTGGCTCCGACAGGCACGGCAAATCGGGGGAATCTCCCTCAAAAGCCATATCCAGATAGGCAACCGCCGTCCGCCAGGGCGCCTTCACCGCCGCATCGCCGCCGGGTAGCGGCATCGGTTCGAGACAACCATGACGCTTGAAGCCGTCAAAATCTCCGACCAGGATCTCGCCGCCCCACACCGTCCCATCCGGGCCGTAGCCGCTACCGTCAAGAATGATACCGATCGCCGGGCCGTCATGATGATTTTCGGCCAGGCAGGAGGCCAGATGGGCATGATGGTGCTGGACGGCAAGAACCGGCAGGATCCCTTGTTCTCCGGCCCATCGGGTTGAGAGATAGTCGGGATGGAGATCATGGACCACCAGCTCGGGTTCCACCTCGAATATTTCCTGCAAATGGTGAATACCTTCCTTGAAAAAACCGAAGGCTTCGAGATTCTTGATGTCCCCGAGATGCTGGCTGGGGAAGGCCTGATTCTCCTTAAGCAGGCAGACCGTATTTTTCAGCTCGCCGCCGACCGCCAGAACCCGGGGACCATCGCCATTTACCGGAATCGGCCGGGGCACATAACCCCTGCTCCGCCGCAACGGTCTGACCCGCCCCGCCATTTTCATCACCACCGAATCATCGCCGCGCATATGGATATCGCGGTCATGGACCAGGAAATAATCGGCTATCCCGGCCAGTCGGTCCAACGCCTCCCGATTATCTATGCAGATCGGTTCCTCGCTGAGATTAGCGCTGGTCATCACCAGCGGGCCGCCGAACTGACCCAAGAGGAGATGGTGAAGAGGCGTATAAGACACCATTACCCCCAGTTTATCG
>JAWOIQ010000164.1:0-6721 GCA_046484585.1 Desulfurivibrionaceae bacterium | reverse complement strand
CAGGAAACCACCATGGCCAGCATAGTTTCACTCAATATCAGCCCCGCCACCGGTACCGACAAAGAACCGGTCGTATCAGTAACCGTCAAGCCTGAGCACGGGATGATCGGCGACGCCCATGCCCGGAACTGGCATCGCCAGATCAGCCTTCTCGCCTGGGAAAGCATTGCCCGGATGGCGGAGGAATATCCGCACCTCAAAGCCGGCTCCTTTGCCGAAAATATCACCACCGAAGGTCTGGATCTGCCCAGGCTGCCGGTCGGCACCAGGTTGAAGGCAGGCGAAGTCGAACTCGAGGTCACCCAGATCGGCAAGAAGTGCCACACCAAGTGCAAGATATATGAACAGGCCGGCGACTGCATCATGCCCAGGGAAGGCATCTTCGCCAAGGTCCTGACCCCCGGCACCCTGAAGGTCGGCGATGAGATAGTCGTCGGCTGACTCCCGGCTCTACACAAATCCGCCCCCCGCAAGTCCTGCAAAACTACAAAATCTGTTATTTCGAGAAGGGAGAACATCTCGGGAAGAGCTTCTAACGGGACATGCCGCGACTGCCGCCCATGCCGCCGGGGCGTCCGCCTCCTCCCGTGCCGCCCCGACTTGTTCCAAAAAAGTCGCGGCGCAGTTCCCGGCGGCGCTGATCCCGCATCTCCGGCGAGAGTTCGCGAAGTTCTTGCAACTCCTGCCGCAACCGGCGCTGCTGTTCAGGATCGAGTTCCCGGTATTGCCTGAACGTCCGGCGCAGCTCTTCCTTCCTTTGGGGGGATAGCTGCTGCCAACGCTGATAACGATCCCGCAACTGCTCCTGCTGCTGCCGGTCCATATTCTTGAATTTCGTCAGATTTTGCCGCAGCCGCTGCTGCTCTTCAGGAGAAAGCTGCTGAAATTCCCGGTAACGCTCGCGAAGATGCTCTTTCTCTTCGGGGGGCAACTGTTGCCAGCGCTGCAGCGCGTCCCGGTCCAGGGTCTCATCGACCGACCGGACCGGCGTCCCCGTCAGAGCCTCGGGCTCGGCGGCGAAAACGCCAACCGGCAGGAATAACAGCAATAAAATACAGATTGTGCGTATCGGGTTCATTATTTTCGGTCCTCCGTAACAACTTTCTCTTGCCCTTCCAAGAGCTCCATATCGGTGAGAAAATCCATCATTGTCAACAAGTCCATCATCTGAATCACCTCTTGGTCCTCTTCGCCGATCTTGACGTTCTCGATGGGTTTTTCAGCATTATCTATCCGGTCTTCTCCGGCATGAGCCCCGGCGATCGGCCAGAAAATCGGAGAAATCCCGAGTAATATCAGAAAAAATCTCCATTTCATCCGATTGCCTCTATTGCTTCGAGTTCCTGGAGCAGGTCCAGGTTCTCCAATAGTTCGAGGTTCAGCAGCATTTCCGTCTCCGGCTGCCGGCTTAATTCGCTTACCATTTGCAGCGGCATTGCCGGGTAGGATTGATTTTGCTCCGGAGTTGGCGGAAGGATGGAAAAAAGCAGCAGTGCGGCCGTTGCCGCGGTGGCCAGGGACCACCCCATGACCGGTCTGAAAAACCGATTCTGACTGGGTCGAATCCGCCGGTTAACCCGCTCGTTGAAGGCCGCGAGCTCCCGCGGGGAGATTTTCAGCTCCCTTTTGGGCAGGATTTCAAAAATCCTCCCCAACTGCGCCAGTTCCTTGCGGCAGGCGGGACAATCCTCAAGATGCCGTTCCATCCGAAGATGTTCGGTTGCATCCAGTTCTCCGTAGAAGAACAGGGGCAAATTCTCCGGACAACATCTCCGATGTTCGAAAGGTTTATTCATGATCTCTCCTCTTGAAAATCCTTCAACTCCCGGCGCAGGACGCCAACGGCTCTATGCAGATGGGACTTGACCGTCCCCTCCTCAAGTTCGAGCAGGTCGGCGATTTCCCTGAGCGGCATCACCTCGAAATGCCGTAATGTAAAAACGGCCCGCTGCCGCGCCGAAAGCCTGTTCATGGCTGTTTCAAGGTGGCGGTCGATTTCTCCGGCAAAAAAATCCTGATCCGGAGAAGAATTGGATGACGGCACGAAATCCAGGGGATCGGCATCCTCGCTTTTCCGCCGAAAGAAAAAAATCCGTTGCCTGATTTTTTGTCGGCGCAGATAATCGATGGCCAGCCGCGTCACCGTCCGGTGAAGCCAGGTAGCGATGGAACTGTCACCCCGGAAACCGGCGATATTCCTATGGAGCCGCAAAAAAGCCTCCTGACCGATATCCTCGGCCTCTTCCCGGTTTCCGGCAAGCTTCCAGGCCAGGGAGAGAACACGGGGGGAATGCTCGGCGACCAGGATCTCGAAAGCGGAATCATCGCCGTTTCTGATCCGGTCCAGAAGTATTTTCTCCGATCCTGGTTCCATCAAATTATAGTAGTCGCGCCTCCTCCTCAAGTCAAACCCGGGTACTTTTCCTATATCTATATAGACGAAGCACAATCTTAAAAGTTTACGTGCCCTCCGGTTAAAGGCAACTTTGATTTTTTTTGTAAACCTTTTCACCCCACCCTCGTCAAAGTAAGTAAGACAAGCGATTAAATTCTTAATCAAAACTTGAAATTAAATGGAGATTACGAACATGAAAAGCAAAAAAATTGTAGTTATGACAAGTATTGTAGCAATCCTGGGCCTGGGAATCGCGACCACATCTTTCGCACGGGGCGGCGGCATGGGCGGCGGCATGGGCGGCGGCGGTTTCACTGGCAGCAGGGGGCCGGCCGCCGGTCCGAGCGGGTCCGGTTTTAGCGGCCGGGGTGCACTTAATTCCTCCGGCCAGGAGATGAGTGCCCAGGGTGGTGGATATGGCGAGCAGAGCCGGATTCGCAACCGGGAAAACACGCAACAAGGCAACGGAGTTCCGGGCAATTCCGGCACCGCCGGGGCCGGTAATCAACAAGGCAATAGCTACCAGAACAATACCGACGGTAATCGCAATGGCGTGATTAATAATCAGGGTGAGGGCCGTGCAGCCGTACCGGCGACTCCTGCGACTCCGGCGGAACCCGGCGGGTCCGGCCAGCCGGCCACTCCCGCAACTCCGGCAACCCCGGCAACCCCCGCTACTCCGGCAACTTCCGCTGGAAATTAGTCTTTACGCTGTGATAAAATATAGGGGAAAGCAGTTTCCCATACGGGAGAGTAGTTCCCACCAGGGGCTGCTCTCCTTTTGCTATTGATTACAGGGGAATAAGATAATGAAAAGTTTTTTTCAGGGAATGGTCGCCCAAGCCATAGTGGCCTTTTTCGTCGTCGCCGGACCTGCATTCGCGGCCGATGACACGAAAAGGTTCGCGATCGGAATGGGAATGGAATACGCCACGGGGGATTACGGCACCGACATTACCACCGATTCCTTGCGGATCCCTCTGACGCTCGATTACTTTCCAACTGACCGGGTAAGCTTCGAATTAATTGCTCCCTATCTCTATCAGGACAACAGCAATACTTATATTTCCGGTGGGACGCGGGTCCCATTTGAAAGAGGCGGCGGGATGCGGCGAACCGCCCCCTCCGATCCCAACGATTCGGTAAGCGGTATCGGTGATGTTACTCTTACCGCCAGGTACCTTCTGCAAAAGGAAAGCCAGACGCTTCCCGGCCTGCGCCCCTTGCTCTATCTGAAATTGCCGACCGGCGACGAGGACAAGGGCCTGGGCACCGGGGAATTCGATATTGGCGGCGGAATCGGGATATTTAAATGGATCGGGCAGTGGTACACGTTCGTGGAGGGTCGATATATTTTCCAGGGCTCCAACGACGCTCTTGGATTGGAGGACTTTGCTACACTGGAAGGAGAAATCGGTTACCCGCTTACCAGAAAGTTTTTCCCCAGCTTTTCACTTTGGTGGGCATCTTCCCCGGTCGACGATGTCTCCTCACTGGCGGAAGCGAGACTCAAGGGCACCTACAGGATAGATAACACCACTGCCCTCAACGCTTATCTGGGCACAGGCCTCACCGACACATCCGCCGATTTTGGCGCCGGCCTGGCCTTATTCTTCAGCTTCTAGGAAACCTCCCCGGATCGTTCCATGCACCGCTGATTTGTGATTGTGATGGGAAGCCACCGGGTCATCCGTAATATCGCAAGGCCGAACCGCCTCCTCCCTCCGCTTCTTACACCATAAAAAAGATAGCAAAAGTTCTTCTTATCTATTACATAACCTATAATAGGATAACCGGAAAACCTTGGCGAAGGATTGCCTTGCCAACGCTTTTCTCTTATGGGATTCATCCAAAAATTGGAAAATGGCATGCTTGTAGAAGTGTTCAGTGCGATCTCCGAGATTGTTTTATTCCTTGGAGAATTGTTCATGGAATACATCATTCTTCTCACTGCTGCCTTCGCGTTTATCGCTTTGCCGGAGGCTTACAGAAGATTTGTTGAATTTGCGGAAAACCGAAAAACCAGGCGCCGAAAACCCGTTAACAGGCAGGCGCGATAAAAGCTGAGTTGAGTCGCTAGTCGGCTCAAAAACGAAACTTATGCCCTGTGGGTATAAAAAAGTCGATACTATCTATTCAAGACGAAAAAAAAATTAATCCGATCATGGAGTAAGAATTATCTAGCAGAATACATGCGGCATCTAAGAAGGAGCGGGGACCGGAAAAGAACGGTCGCGGGTTGTGACAAGAACCTGAATTCGTGGGCGTCCTAGAACGGGTCGGATGCAGAGAGACATCGATATTAATATACCGATGGTATTTCAAACGAGTTGGCGTCACGGCAGCGAGGCCTGTTCCCGGATGATCCGAAAGGCGACGGGGCCAATTTCTCCACCGCGGTCACGGAAAGATAACCTGTAATAAAATCTTGCCGGAGGTGCTGCATGTTATTGAATCAGGAAGTTTATCGGCTTGAAAAATGCGTGGCAGATTTTGTCTCTTTCGAGGCCGGCCGCCATTCCCCCGGACTGGCCTACAACAAGATTCTGTCAATGATCCATGAATTGTGTTTTAACACGGGTTTGCTGGAAGGACGAACCCCAAAGGAAAACATCATGAAGATCATCGCCCCGGCCCGGGAAATACAGGGCCGCTCCTCCTTCATAAAACGCATGCAGACCTGGCCCCGCGGCTATCCCGGTGATTTCGAGACCATCGAATACCTGCTCCGCTGCGAAAACCGTACTCCGCCCGGCACCACCGAATTCTACAGCGAGGAATACACCCTCCGCAGCCCCCCGCCCCAACAGCATCGTAACAAGGTCCGGGAACAGGCCCGGGAAATCCTCTTCCTCACCCGGCGCAACAACCGGGCCCGAATCATGTCCCTGGGCTGCGGCAGCTGCCCGGACATCGCCCTGGCCCTCCCCTTCCTGACCCCCGGCGAAACACAGTTCTTCCTGGTCGATCTCGACCCCGACGCCCTCAAATTTTCCCGCCGACGACTGCGCGAGATCGAATCACGCTGCCACTTCGCCAACGCCAACATCGTTAAAGCCGCCGGCCAGTTTCCGGGAACCACCTTTGATCTGATCATCATCGGCGGAGTCTTCGACTATCTGCCCGACACCTTGATCGTCAAGATCCTGCGAGACCTGGCCGCCAAAAAAATGGCGCCGGGCGGCAAAATCTTCTTCACCAACATCTCCAGGGACAACCCTTACCGCTATTGGATGAACTACTTCGTCAACTGGGAAATCAATGAACGCGGCCGGAAGGAACTGCTGGCGCTTTGCGCCCGGGCCAAGCTGCCCGGGGAGAAAGTCTCGATCCGCAAAGACCTGACTGGCCTGACCCACCTGGTAGAATATCGCGCTGACTGAAATGGAGCGCGCTAATACAAGCCCGGCATGAAGGTAAATCAAGGGATTGTCAAAGAAAAAGAGACTTGACACTATTTGCACTACGATCATTTTCAGGCATAAAATCGCCATTATAGGGTGCGGACGGTTCCGGAAGTACGCCAGCGTCACCGCTTCTTTTGACGATTCTTCACCCGGTTGCTCGTATCCAGCGAAGGGAAAGGGTCCGCTTTTAACCTAACTCCCGCGATTTCTTCTCGATCCAATCATCCCGGTAAATTCCCGATCATCTACTTTCCTAACAGGTATGCCTCGGTCAAATTAAAATAAAATCAGTTGACACACCAAACCGCTTCGGGAATTATGGTTTAATCTATCTGATGAGAATATATTCGAAATGTCAAAAGGCCATAAAAATATCACCATAACCGTCAAGCTTGACGAGAGGATCAAAACACTTCTCGAAAAGTGCTCGCATGAAACAGGCTTGTCCCTGTCCCAATATGTCCGTAATATAATCTACAGCGCCCTGGAAGATTATCGAATCCTGTCAGATCTGAAACGGATAAACCTCGACCTCTTCAATATCTCCACAAAGGCGGATACTTCGCGGATTAAAATCGAAGAGCCCGGACCATCCAAGGAAGTAAATATAAGCGTGATTATCAGGGAAGACGTAAAAGCCAAATTAGAAAAAATTTCCACCGACTTGGGCCTGACCCTGAAACAGGTGACGAGAAACTTTATCTATGTAGGCTTATACGAACATGATGTTTTAAGGAAGTTGGGAATGGTCCAAATCGGGAAAATCGCAAATGGTTTCCTGGCAAGTATCAACAAGGTCTTTATGCCGCACAAAAAATAACCCACTATTACCTCCCGAAACTATTTCCGGAAAACCACGAAAAAAGGACCGGCGCATCTGCGCATGTTCTAGGATTTTCCAGCGCACCCGGCACGATTC
>JAWOIQ010000016.1:0-17747 GCA_046484585.1 Desulfurivibrionaceae bacterium | reverse complement strand
CACCAGGCCCTCGCTCTCTTACAGGCGATCCTGGTCAAAAACAAAACGGCCCGGTTTCTGATCGTCTGCCCGGCCACCGTGGTCCCGCACTGGGTGGAAAAAATCGAGAAATTCTTTCCGGAACTGTCCCATTATGTATATCACGGCAGCCGCCGGGATCTGGACAAGGCCAACGGCAACAACCTCTACATCTCCACTTATGGAATTATCAGAAGGGACGCCCAAACCTTGGCCGAGCTAGGTTTCGGGGTGATCATCTTCGATGAGATCCAGAATCTGAAGAACCGGAAAACCGACGTTTACAAGGCTGCCGCCCAACTGAACGGCCGGATCATTATCGGCATGACCGGCACCCCTCTCGAAAATTCGGTCCACGATCTGAAGTCAATTTTTGATATCTGCCTGCCGGGCTACCTGGGCAGCAACCGGGATTTCAAGACAAAATATATCGACCCCCTTGAAACCGACGACAGGAATGACGCCAAGGAATCCCTGGCCCGGCTGATCAATCCCTTCATGCTGCGGCGCTCCCGGGAGCAGGTCCTGACCGAGCTGCCCGAGATAATCGAGGACATCAGGCACTGCGAATTAAGCGACGACCAGATCACCCTCTACCGGGAACTGACCAGCGGCCGGGTCAGAACCATTATGGAAATGCTGGCGGCGGATCAGAATGAAAGCAAGCTGCCTTACATGGAGCTGCTGGCCGTGATCAACTACCTCAAGCAGATCTGCGATCATCCCTGCCTCCTCAAGGACTGTACCGATCCGACCCGGTATAAGAGCGGCAAATGGGACCTATTCGTGGAGCTCTTGAATGAGTGCCTTGAATCGGGGATCAAGGTGGTGATTTTCAGTCATTACACAAGGATGCTGGATTTGATCGAAAATCATCTTACCGCCAGCAAGATCTCTTTCTGCGGTTTGCGAGGCAACATGCCCATGGGGGTCAGGCATCAGATGATCAAGCGATTCAATACCGACGAATCCTGCCGGGTATTTTCTGCCAGCCTTTTGGCCGGAGGAGTCGGCGTGGACCTGACCGCCGCCCAGGCCGTCATCCATTACGACCGCTGGTGGAACGCGGCCCGTGAGGACCAAGCCACCGCCAGGGTCCACCGGATGGGCCAAAAAAACGTGGTGCAGGTCTTCAAGCTGATCACCATCGGCACCCTCGAAGAGAAGATCAACCAGATGATCGCCAAAAAGAAGAACCTGGCCAATCACCTGGTAAGACAGGACGATGCCGCTGTGATCAAGAGATTGAACCGGGAGGAGCTGCTCGAACTTCTTTCGGAGCCGCCCCCCGGGCGCTGAACGGATTTCTAAAATCCGGCAGCGGCCACCCTGCACTGCGACGTGACAATTTTACCGTCAAAGATTCAGGGGAGTGGCCACCAGCCCTTTTAACTTGTTTTTCAGGACGCCATCCCCTAAAATAAAAGGGGTGGTCAGTCATGACTATTTCTATCCGTGACCTGAATCAGTGACCGTTCCATAAGCGTCGCCAATGTTTCTAATAAGGGAGAGCGCTAAACCATGAAGCTCCGCAACTGGGTCAGCCCGGAAAACCGCTTCATCGTTGGAATTCACAAACCCTTCTTCAAGGTCGCCAATCAACGGGAAAACGACTACATCGAGGAGCTCGGCCGCACCAGGGATGGCCGAATGGGGCATGGCGGGCCGATAGACAACCGCCAAAATTTTCCGGCCGGTGATCTCGATGTCGCAGAGACCGCCTGGATCTTCGAGATCCCTAATCCCTTTTCCTTCCGCGGCGCGACTTACATAAAAAAAGACTGGGCCGATAAGCGGGCCGCCGATCCCTCTTCCATAAAGCTGCCGCCCCGGCCGACCATTTCTCTTTCAACCAGCCTCGCCGGAATAATCGGCAGCGATGATCCCGATCAAATAAACCGGGCCTTCCGGGAACTACCGGAGCCGATGCTGCTGACCGCCGCCACCACCTCAAACGATCCGGCCGACCTGATACGATTGGCCGGGATATCCTGTTCCTTTGTGGTCGATCGGGAAAACCGCCCCCTCGGCCTTTTCTACGAAACGAACCGCGAAGACGAGCTTCGCCCGCTTATCCACAACCATCCCCTCTTCGAGGCCGTGGCCAACAATCCCAGCCTGCCATTGCCCTACAAGCAAGCCATGGTCCTGAGACCGGGCGCTCAGGGCGGCAGTGAAATCGTCGGGGAAGCGCGATCAGCCGATGCAGGCAGCCACGTCTTCGAATACCTGCGGCGCAACAGTTACATCGCCTGGGGCCACTATGCCTCGAACATGGCGGATGACTCGATCAGATATTCGGTCGGCGAGCTGAGCGAGGAAGATATCTCCGGGCTGCACCGCCTCTATTACCAGCGTACTTTTCTGCGCATGGCGGATCAGTTGGGGCTCGACCCACCGCCTCAGCGCAGGTCGCTGACCGACGAGGAATTTGAAAGCCTGCGGAGCTTGATCATTAAGCGGCTCAGGGAAAAACCCGCCCCGCCCCTGCAATTCAATACCACCCTCTGGGGCTGGAACTACGGATTCGATTTCGCTCCGACCCTCTACCGCCTCCATGCCTCCCACCAGCAGATTCACCAGCAGTTCGCCCTGATCCCGGCGGAAATAGCCACGGGCGACGGGAGTCTCCAGCCCGCTTACGGATGCGGCGATCTGGCGGCCGACTGCGCCGAGCGTTTCCGGGAAACAACCGGCCGGGATTTCTTCGCCTCCTACCTGGCCGCAATCCGGGCCAACACCAGGACCGACGGTCGAAAATCCGGACCGGCCAGCCTGATTGTCCACCAGGACGAAAACGTCATGCTCTTTGTCCCCAAGGCCCAGACCTCCCAATGGGAGCTGCAGCTGATCTGCCTCGGCGAGATCGGCAATATCATCGAGGCGGACTCCGCAACCCGCAAATCCCTGGACCGGGCCATGCTGGTAGCGATGAAAACCCTTGACGCGATGGGAGCGAGGATGGTGACCACCATCGAATTTCCGAAAAGATTCGATGCACCCGACCGGGACCAAAGACTGCTCTACTCATTTTTACCGAAACTGCCCGAATCGCCGGGCGCTTTCAGCGAGGCCCAGCAGCGCTGGGTCAACGGCCATTACCCCGAGGATTTTGCCGAAGCCTGCCGCCGGGCCCGAAAACGGATTGAACTATGATGGAAATCTTCGACCACCCGGAACTGCGCCAATACGTGAGAAGCTGCCCGACCGGTTTTACCATTCTCACCGAGGGAGACCGGGCCGACTCCCTATATATCCTGATTGAGGGCAGCCTCGACGTAATCAAGGGCGGCAAGAAGATCCACGAGATCAACCAGCCCGGCGCCTTTTTCGGGGAACTGTCCTTCCTGCTCGGCACCGTGCGGATCGCCTCGGTGATCTCCGCAACCGAGGATACCAGATTCCTCTGTCTGCCCAATGCCGAGGTCGAACGAATCTGGCATCAATTTCCCGGGTTCGCCAGACAGCTGGCCCGCAACCTCGCAAACCGTCTATACGAAACCACCAACGTCGCCCAAGGCTTCCGGACCTTCTGCGACCAGATGCCAGATGCTGTTATCATGACCGATGCCGCGCACACGGTCCGCTCCTGGAATCAGGCCGCCGAAAAACTGTACGGCCGGTCCTGGCAGCAGATGAGCGGCAATTTCATCGATGACATTTACGATAACCAGGCCGCCTTTAAACAGTTCATGGCCGAGCTTGAGGCCAAGGGCGCAATCCGTGAAAAAACCCTCAAGATAAACCATCCCGAAAAAGATTGGTTCTTCGTCTCGACCAGTACCACCATATTGAAAGATCCCCACGGTAACATCCAGGGCTATCTGTTCCTGGGCCGGGACGTCACCTCGCTTCGCAAACTTGCCAAAAAACAGCGGCTGGTCAAAAAATGGCTGCTGCCGCTGGTGCTCGTCCTGGCCCTGCTCAGCGGGTGGCTGTGCTGGCGGCAATTGGCAATTTCACCTCCACCAAGCTTGCTCAGGGCCGGATATCTGTACGATGAACCCGTGCTTAATCGTCTCAATCTGGATACTAAAGCCCTGGAATTGGCCCTGACTCCCGCACTTGCCGCCAAGTCAGCCGATCAGGCCCGCCAGGTTCTTGCGGATTATTTCAGCCTCTTCCACCCCGAATTTTACGGAGTAACCGGCGCCCTGATCATCGGCGACGATAAAAAGATTTTCTGCGGCTATCATCCGGCCCGGCCCGGCAGCACCGAATTTGCCGGCCAAACCTACGAGGGCATCGGATTTTCGGAAAATGGCCCGGAAAGCGGCATATACCCCCGCCTGTTCATGGTTTCCCGGCCCGAACCGGACGGCGGTCAGGGCGTCGAATTTGTATCTCTCTTAAAAAACCATCCCGCCCAGCTGGCATTCCGCCTCGACATGAACCTGATCAGGACAGAGTTCGACCGCAGCATCAATGACCTGGCAAAGGTCCTAAACCGGTCAGGAAACGGAATTCAGGCCAGGGCAGTCGCCCCTCAGTAAAAATGGTATTTGAAAAACCTATGAAAAAACGCTAAAATAGGCAATTCCCGGACGTTCCAAATAACTTGCAGAGAAAATCGACAAGTTCGCAAAAAGTTAAAAAGCAAGTCATTGCGAGCGTAGCGAAGCAATCCAGAAAACATGTAACTGGTGAAATTCATAATTGCTTGATCGCTTTGCCCTCGATTACTCGTATGGAACTTATGCCCTGTGGGTACAAAAATGAGATGGCTAAGTAAAAATCGTCAGATCCAAAGCGCGCAAATTTCGAGGAATGAAGCGTACTTCAGTACGCTGCAATGACGAGACAATTTGCAGCAACGCAGGAGTTGGCGACTTTTTGCGACGCCATCCTTTTTTATAAACCTGCAAAAAAACAAAATGGGATGGCTAAGCAAAAATCGTCAGATCCAAGGAGCGCAAATTTCAAGGAATGAAGCGTACTTCAGTACGCTGCAATGACGAGACAATTTGCAGCAACGCAGGAGCTGGCGACTTTTTGCGACGCCATCGAGGTTGATAACACATGAACAAGCAAGGTTATTACGGACAGTGGGGCGGCGCATTTATCCCCGAAGTCCTCTATGAGACGTTTCGCGAATTGGGTAGAGCCTTCGCTGAGGTCAGGCACGATCCCGATTTCTGGAATGAATATGTGCAGCTGATGGCCTCCTACTCCTGCCGGCCCACGCCCCTGACCTATGCCGCCAACCTGAGCGATCATTTCGGCGGCGCCAGGATCTATATCAAACGTGAAGATCTTAACCATACCGGCGCCCACAAGGCCAACAACGTCATGGGCCAGGGATTGCTGGTCAGGAGAATGGGCAAAAAAAGGGTGATCGCCGAGACCGGAGCCGGCCAGCACGGAGTCGCCACCGCGACCATGGCGGCCAAATTCGGCCTGGAATGCACGATCTACATGGGCGAGGATGATGTGCTGCGCCAGCGCCCCAACGTCTTCTGGATGGAGAAAATGGGCGCCACCGTCATCCCGGTGACCAGCGGCTCCCGAACCTTGAAAGACGCCATCAACGAGGCCTTTCGCGACTGGGTCACCTCCATGGACGACACCCACTATGTAATGGGGACCGTCTGCGGCCCGCATCCCTTCCCTGAAATGGTGGCCTGGTTTCAGTCCATAATCGGCCAGGAGGCCCGCCGGCAGATCCTCGCGGCTCACGGCCGCCTGCCGGCCCGGGTTTTTGCCTGCGTGGGCGGGGGCTCCAACGCCATGGGTATTTTCCAGGGCTTTCTCGATGATCCGGAAGTGGAATTGATCGGAGTCGAGGCGGGAGGTCACGGGGTCGAAACCGGCCAGCATGCGGCCCGGCTGGCGGGAGGCGACGGCTCGGCCGGAGTGGCCCAGGGTTACAAGACCATGTTCCTGCAGAACTCCGACGGCCAGATGCGGGATACCCATTCGGTGGCCGCGGGCCTCGATTATGTCGGGGTCTCTCCCATCCTCAGCGATCTCTGGGAAAAAGATCGGGTCCGCTTTACGGCCGCGACCGACCGGGAAGTGATGGCGGCCCTGGAATTGACCATGCGGCGGGAGGGCATTATCCCGGCCCTGGAGTCCGCCCACGCATTTGTTCAGGCCTTCAAGGAGGCTCCGGCAATGGAGCGCGGTGAAGCGCTGATCATCAACATGTCGGGCCGGGGCGACAAGGACATCTTCACCATCGCCGACGCCTTTAACGATCCGTCCTGGAAACAATTCATCATCAACAAAGGCCGTGCATATGCAGCTGACTGAATATCTCCGCGAGCAAAAAGCCGAAAAAGACATTTTGCTGATGACCCATCTGGTTCTGGGCTATCCCTCCTTTGAGGTAAACCAGGAAGTGATCAGGCAGATGGTCGATAACGGCGTCGACCTGATCGAGTTGCAGATCCCCTTCTCCGAACCGATGGCCGATGGTCCGGTGATCCTCAAGGCCAACCAGAAATCCCTGGCGGCCGGAGCCAAGGTCGGGGACTGCCTCGATTTCGCCGCCGGGATCACCGCCGCCCACCGGATCCCCTTCCTGTTCATGACCTATTACAATATCCTCTTCAAATACGGGGTGGAGAAATTCTTCCGGAAGGCGGCGGAGATCAGGATCAAAGGTTTTATCGTCCCGGACCTGCCGCCCGAGGAAGGCGAGGAGTTTCTGGCCCTGGCCAAAAAATACGAGATCGCCCCGATCATGATCTTTGCCCCGACCAGCACCGAAGAGCGCATGCGGGAACTGGCAAAACACGGCGACGGCTTTATCTACTGCGTGGCCCGACGCGGGGTAACCGGCGGAAAAACCGAATTAGACCGGGACTTCCGCGACTACATGGCCCGTTGCCGGAGCGCAACGGACCTGCCCCTGGCCGTGGGTTTCGGGATCAGCAACCGGCAAGACGTCGATTCCCTGGCGGGGCAGGCCGATATCGCCGTGATCGGAACCAGGACCATCCGCCTCATCGACGAACAGGGTCCGGCGGCAGTCGGCCCTTTCATTGCCGGGTTGAGGTAGAGTGGTGATTTTCCATATCCCTAAGCCTTAATCCATCCCGACCTGGCTGAAATCCCGGCGCCCACCTGCCCCTGTCAAACATCATTATGAATCCGCGACCGCTTTTCTATCCGGCAGGCAGGAAGTCGATCGGGTAAAGGATGGTGGTTTCAGGCACCCCGTCCTTGGGGCCGAAGTTGAACTTTTTCACCCTGTCGACAATCTGGGAGACCAGCTTCCGCGAGTCCAGATCGCTCGACTCGACATCGCACAGTGACACCGTTCCGTCCGGTTCGATAGTGAGGCGCAGCAGCAGTTTGCCGCGCAAGGTCGGATCTACCCGCAATTCCTTATTGTAGATCCGGTAGAGCAGCGCCTTGTAGCGGTCAAAGACGATCTGGATTTCCTCGTCGGTCCGGGCCGGGCCGGGACCGTCGCTCACCGGTCGTCCCGCCTCTTCCTCCAGCCCCTGCAGGGAACTTCCGACCCGGGCAAAACCGATTCCGCCGATCTGGTCGGCCGCGCCGCCGCTGCCGACGTTGCGGCTGACAGCGCCACTGCCGATACCACCGCTGGATCCTTTTTGGGCCATGGCCACCAATGACCGCTGCGCCTGGGCCTGGCCCTCCGCCCGTGGGGAGACGTCACTTAACCGGGCCTCGGTGCCGAGTTTCGCTACGGGAGTTTCGTCCATCAGATCCGCGAAACTGCCTTTAAAGGCCAATACTCCGGTTTTTTCGGCTTTTTCCCGCGCTAACTGGCTTTTTTCCGGGGTCGGCTCCGGCTCTGCCTTATCTTCGCTTTCCTTGGGCTTTTCCTTATCTTCACTTTCCTTCGGTTTCTCCGGATCAGGCTCTGCTTCTTCCTCTACCTTAACGGGTTCCGGGATCGGCTCAGGCCTGGGAGGCTCTTTCTTGAGGAGCTTGGCAAGTCGTTCGGGCACCTCGACAACGGCCATGGGATCCGGCAGGGGCACATTTACCAGAGGTATGATGATCCCAAAGAAGAAACTGAGGAAAAGGGCAACGAGCAAAGAGCGGCGGAACAGTCTTTCGCTCTCCCGGTCATTGCTCCAGGGCATGATTATCGAACGATCGGGGATTGGCGAAATCTCCCGTTCAACGATGAATTCTTCCCGGCGCACCTCTTCACGGACATAGGCATCATGCACCTGCCTTTGCAGTTCGTCCAGCTCGTCAAGAGTCTCATCGATCCGAGCCTTGAGAGAATTCTGGATATCCAGATCCTTGCGATATTCCGCCTCGGATCGATGGATCCGCTCCCGGATCTTTTCGATATGCGCCGCCGCGCTATCCTCACCCCCGGGAGTTCCATCCCAAAAGAGCCCTGCCGCCTCCAGTTCCTCAAGTCGGTCAAGGGCATCGCAGACATTTCGCAAGGCGTCGAGCCGTTGATTCTCGGCCGAAAATGCTTCAAGTTTCGCCTCGACGGAACGCAGCTGAGCTTCAAGACCCTCGTTTTTTTGGCAAACCTGGTCGATCCGCGCGTTCAGGGGCTCTAATTCTTGTAATAAAATGGATGAATTATCGGAAGCCACTCTAGCTCTCTCTCGCCTCTTGATTGACCGCCAGGGAAATCTTCTCGTATCCGGCAGCCGTACAAGTTGACATTATTTTTTTTAGGATCCTGAAGGGAATAGTTTTATCGGCAAGAAGGGTAATTTCCTTAGCTTCAACCGCCGCTTGCTGGTTTATCCCGATCAGATTTCGCTCCAGGTGCAGCAGCCGCTCTGTAATCTCCGGGACAGTTCCGCTCCTGGAGTCAAGCACCTCCGGTGTGGAGGCCACAAGCTTGCCATGCACCAGGATCATCTCCTGGGATACCACGATCACAATCGTCTCACTCGGCTTGAGTTCGACTACGGAATCAGGCAATTCTATCTCCTTGGGAGCTTCCAGCACCTCACCGGAGGCGGAGTTGAAGAGCAGGAAAAAAACCAGAATGGTGAAAACGTCCATCAGTGAAGTCAGGTTCAGACCGGTCATCTTCTTCCGATTACGCGACATTCTCTTTATGCGTCGGCTGTTCTTCATGGGGCATCTCCAATGGATATGCTGGGGAAGAGTGCCATTTTTTGAACCTCGCCGCTTTCATCATCCGGATTAACCGCCTCCCGCACCGTGTCCATGACCTGAATCAGATAATCATATTCGATATCAGGTTCCATTAAGACGGTCGCCTCTTCCTTTTGGGGATAATCGGCTTTGAGGCGCCTGAGCATTTCGGATAACCGCTCCAGGTTGTACTGGCCATCTTTATTAGGAATTGCGGCAATGACTTGTGATCCATTTGCCAGTTCCAGACCTGAGCTCCGGACGATCACCTCGATGCTGAAGTTCGGGTTGTTCGAGGCATCCCCACCTGCATCGGTCGGCACACTCAATTCCAATATCGCCACCCGCGAAAACACGGCGCTGATCAGGAGAAACGGGATAAGTATGACCATCAGGTTGAGAAAGGTGGTGATATCCAGTTCAGGTGATTCTCTCGGTTTTCTATGGCGTCGTCGTCTCATATGCTCAGCTCTCTTTGTTTCTGCGCACGGCGGTATTGGAGATGACATTCAAGGCCTTGACCGAAGCCATCTCAAGGCTGTCCACGATCTGGCCTGTGGTCGAAGTCAGCTTGGCATGGAAGAGCAGCAGCGGAATCGCGACGATCAGCCCGAAAGCCGTGGTGTTCATGGCGGTCGAGATGCTGGCGGAAAGCATGTCGGCCTTCTCGGCCGGGTTGGCTTCGGCGACGGCGGTGAAGGCCGCAATCAGGCCCATGATGGTGCCGAGCAGCCCGAGCAGGGTGGCGATATTGGCAAACAACCCCACGTACGGGGTGCGCCTCTCCAACTGCGGAAGAATCTCCATCATGCCCTCTTCCATGGCGATTTCGATGTCTTCGCGACGCCTGACCGCTCCCTGCCGGGCCAGACCCATGCTCAGCATCTGGGCAATGGTGGATTTGTCCTCGTTAACCAGCTCCCTGGCACCGTCGAAATCACTGTCGTTCAGCATGGGCAGCACCTCGACCCACAGTTTGCGGTTCTGATTTCTGACCCGGCTCAGGTGAAGCCAGCGTTCAACGGCAATGGACATGCCAAAAGCAAAGATGATTAGAATGGGATACATGAATACTCCGCCCTTCTGAAAAAACGCTACCATTGAATAAATGATTTCCATCTTCTTCCTCCTACTTCAAAATTATTATAATCTCCGGGATCGAAACCCCTCCATTTTGCACGGCCTCGCCTGAAAGAACCGATGAGGGTTCTGCCAGCCGGGTTACTTTTCCCGTAAGCGATCACAGGGTACCGAATCTGCTGTGTTATCGGCCTGCTCATGTACATCAGTACACATCGCAGGCCGATGCCTTGCATCTCCGGCACCCTGTAATCGCTTACCGGTTGGGAGACTGACCAATCCTGGGCGGCTTATCCCGTGATCGGTTACTTTTTCCAGCTCCTGGCCTCTGATGCTCGGCGGCCTGGCCAGGGAAGTTCATTTTCCGGTGCTGACCTCGTAGAATTCGAGCTGCCGCATGAAAACATCCCGATCTACCGGGACATCACCCTCGTCCAACAGCATATTCAAAGTGGTCTCAACTCCAATTTCCGAGCTCTTCCAGGGCACAATATAAAGGGCTTTCGGGGTTTCATCATTGCCGACGATGGACATTCCCGATAATTCCTTGGGGACGGATTCCTTCTCCTTGGCCGCAACCGTCAGGGCCGGCGCCAGAACCAGGCAGAGACAGAGAAAAGATTTTCGAAACATTATACCCTCCTTGCACAAATAAACTAACGGCCGAGTCGCAGTTGCAGTTCAGCAATCCAGATCTCCACCTGCTCGTCCTCGGGCATGGCCTCACTGTATATCCCATATTGCTTGAGAGCGCATTCCTGATCGTTGAGATAGAGATCACAGAGAATCCCGAGATTCAGGTGGACCGGAAGATATTCCGGAAAACTGTCGAGCGCCTTCTCGTAGATCTCTCTGGCTTCGGTAAAGCGTCCGCTTTTGCGAAGCAGCAGACCATATTCATTACTGACCGCGGGATGATCGGGAAACAGGGCCAGGGCGGTTTTGAGATGTCGTTCGGCCGGTTCCGTTTTGCCGATCCTGGCATAGGCCATGGCAAGGTTGACATAGGGGGCCGTTACGCCCGGTGACTGTTCAATCACATTTTCAAGCAGCTCGATGGCTTTTTCGTAGTTGTGATCGTCCATCATAACAATGGCCCGCTCGAAATCGTCGAGAGATTCCGCAGTCATGTCCGATATTTCCCTGATCACAAAACCTTCCCGGCCATTCCCCAGCCTCTGAACGGAAGCCTTTTCCTGCTCAGCCTGGAGCTGCTCCACGGCGGCCCCTTCATAAGCCGACTTCGCGCAACCGGAAAGCAGGGCCAGGGCCAAGGCCAGGGCCAGCAATCCTCCGCGCCTTTTTTGTGGGGCTGCTCCAGCAAAAAGCTCAGTCTTAACGAATTTCATAACCTAGCTCCCGGTCTCCGATGCATCTTCAAGTTTCCCGCCCGCGAGATCCGGCGGGATGACCTTGTCATCGACGCCCGGTTCCTCCCGCGCTGCCTCCGGAACAGTTGTCGAATCCATTTCATTTAGCGGAGGCGCGGCATCCTCAACCGGTTGCGGCGGCGCGGCTTCCTCAACCGGCTCCGGCAGTGCGGCTTCCTCAACCGGTTCCGGCAGCGCGGCTTCCTCAACCGGCTCCGGCAGCGCGGCTTCCTCAACCGGCTCCGGCAGTGCGGCTTCCTCAACCGGTTCCAGCGGCGCGGCTTCCTCAACCGGCTCCGTCGGCACAGCTTCCTCAACCGGCTCCGGCAGTGCGGCTTCCGCAACCGATTCCGGCTGCACGGCTTCACCTTCGGGTTCCGACGCCTCCGAAACCAGCGGGCGATCGATTTCAAACAAGAAAGTCACCGGAGAAGCGATGGGGTCGTTCTCTTTTTCCGGTTTGTCGTAGCGCGCGGGCATAAATACCGCCAATTTCCGCAGACTTCTATCGATCCAGGTGTTGTAGATCCCCATGGAGATCAGTTCGAGGTTATTCTGATGGACGGTGATCGCCCTGTCCTCGAACGGATACGCCTGCTCTTCAATGGCCAATTCGTACTGCTCCATTTCCAGGGGGCTTAGTTCGGTCGGTCGTTCGGACTTTATCAATGCCTTGCTGAAGTGGGCGTAAATTTCGGCCAGATAGAAGGTCGAGGCGGCGGTGACCTCGGCAATTTCGTAATCAAGCAGAGCACTGAACTCCTGGGTCGCTTCCTTCATCAGCGCTTTTTTCTTATCGAGATTGTCCTTGATCGGTATGACAAGCTGGATTTCCACAAACCTTTCAAAAGTCAGTTCAGCCAGCACCAGGGCGGCCTTTCCGGCAAGATAGCGGGTTTGCCCCGTGCGTTCCGCGCCGGCGGACTTATCGATGGCAACGATCTTCCTGAGTTCAGCCAGGTATCCCTTTTGATCATCCCGTGCCTTCAGAAGTTCCGCGATTTCACTGCGCGTTTCCAGATTAATCTCTAAGGGTTTCGGGAAATACCCCACATAACGGCGCAGAACCTCCAGGGCCAGGTCGCTGTCCCCGGCCTCTTCGTACAGCTCGGCCGCGAGCAGCAGCGCCCCCTGGCGGACCTCTTCGTCATCCGATTCCCTTTCGATGCGTTCATATTCCCCGGCGGCCAGGGCCAAGCGGCCATCCTCCCGGTAGGCGAAGGCGATCTTCTTGGTCGCCTCGGCCTGCAATTCGTGTTCGGGAAAGATGTCGCGGAAGCGAATCAGCACGGTAAGCGCCCCGTCCCAGTCCTCGAGTTGAATCAGGGCGGCGGCACCGTCGTATTCGGCCGTCGGCCTGAATTTGGAGGTCGGCGCCAAGACTCCAACCCGAAGGAAATGGTCCGCCGCGGCCCGATAATTTTCGAGCTTATCGGCCTCTTCACCCTGCTTGTAAATCGATACCGCCAGGTTATCAATCAGAGCGGCGCGGGTCTGGTCGCCATCGGGGAGCAGTTCCAGGACCTTCAGGTAAGCGGCTTCGGCGTCGCCATAGAGAAGCAGCTCGAAAGAGGAATGGGCGGCAACCAGCCAGGCGTTACGGAGGATATCCGTATCGGCCCCAGGAAAATCCCCGATCAGGGTTCGGGCGGCATCCAGCGCCTGCTGATGATCGCCCATGGCGTAGAGGTCATCCACCGCCGCTCCGAGAACGATCGCCGCCTTGTCGTGGCCGGGAAAGGTCTTCGCAAACTGCAAGGAGCTGCGGATAATCCCGCGCCTGATCAACTCCTTCTCTTCCGGCGGGACAACGCCGAGATGCTCCCGGTAGGCGTAAACCGCCGCATAGCCGGCCGCGGAGGATTTGTCGTGGCGGGGATAGCCGTAGGCGGTCTTTTCGTATTCCCCGGCCGCTTCGGCATAGGAGTTGTTTTCGAGCAGCAGATCGGCGAGCTGATAGTTTATCGCCGGTGATTCGCTATCCCCGGGGAAGGTAGCAAGCAGTTCCCGGTACCAGTGCAGCGCCTCGGCGAAGTTCGCCGGCTTGTCATCGGCGCGTTGTTCGTTCTGATAGAGTGAATGGTAATGATTGGCCAGATCCTTAAGGTTGGTTTTCAGGAAGCCCATGACTTCCGGCCGGCCGTCCGGCTCGAAGTATTGCCAGTAGCTGCTTTCCAGGCCGTAACTTTTCGCGAAAGCCTTCTTGGTTTCGATAACCAGGCTGGGGAAGCCGCCGGCCCGGTTGACTTCGATAATCCGCATGTGGAAGTTCGGCGCCTTTTCGTGGTAGGGATTCCGGCTGACGAAGGCGTTGAAGGTGGAGGTCGCGTCACTGTAGCGGCGCTTGTCGACATAATATTCGCCGAGATTACTGTAGACTATGTCCTCGTAGCCGCGCTTGCCGTGCCGGGAGAAATAATCGACCAGGGAATCGGCGCCGCCCAGGTACGAAAAACCCAGGCTGATGACCCGAAAGGTGTCGTTCATCCGGTTTCGTTCGGTTTCGTCTTCATCCTGTTCGAAGTCGTATCCGGTCGAGACCTTGTAATCGAGCATGGCGATAAACCTGTCCAGGGCCTCTTCGTAGAGTTCCTGTTTATAGAACGACCAGCCCAGCTTGAAAAGGGCGAGCTGATAGTAGTACGAACCGACGCCAATATCGACGATGCTTTTGTAGGCCTCTTCCGCTTCCAGGTATCGACGGTAGGTGAAGAAATATTCGGCCCGTCGGAACTGCACTTCATCCAGGTAGCGGGAACGGGGAAATTCGTCCACCAGCCGGTCCATGACCTGCATGGCCTCCTTATTACGCCCCAGTTCCGCGTAGGCCCTGGACATCTGATACAGCACCTGGTCGTTACGCTCGTACATCGGGTATTTATCGAGCAGTTTCCGGTAGAGGGCGATGGCTTCGAGGGGCCCGGCCTTTTCAAGATCGTCGCCCTCTTCCGGCAGTTCGGCCCCAATCTCGGCACCGGCCTCAACCTTGGCCGGCAGCGGTTCGCCGCGGCTCATCCTTTTGGCAAAATCATCCTCGGACTCCCCGGCGGTCCGGGTTAAGGGTTCCTCCCGATCCGGCGGCCCGGCAACCGGACGCGGGGCCGGTTCGGGTGCGGGGATCGCCGGCTCTTGATCTGTGATCAGGCCGTATTCCTTCTCGACCTTCAGGTCCGCCAGGCGGCGGATCGCTTCGGGCGACAGGGCCGAGTCCGGGGTTTCCTCCAGAAAACGCCGATAACTTTCCATGGCTTTAACGAGCCCGCCCTCGATCCGCTCTTCCTTGATATCGATCCGCCGGTCCCGCAGCTCGGCAATGGTTCCCCTGGTGCCCGGTGACGAGCAGGCCAGGAGGATTACCGGCAGCGCCGCGATGGTGAGAAGTCGAAGCCGCTTCATTGCCCTTCACCCTTGCGCCCCTGGGCGCCGGTGGCACGGTCGTAACTGTCCGCCATGGCAAAGCGCGCCTTGACCTGAAACTCTTCCAGCCGGGTGCGGCGTTCGGTCAGTTCGTTCAGGGCCATGACTTCGAGCATATGCCCCTGGCGGGCCATCAGCTCCCGCACCTCGCCCTTGGCCGCCTTGATCCTGATCCGCAGCCGGCGGATCGCGTCGTCGTAACCCTGGTAGCTTTGCACCGCGCCCTGCCGGGTCCGGACAAAGCTGAAGTATTGTGCCGGCAGCAAGTCGGCAACCCGGTTCAGATCGCGGAGGCTCTCGTGGGCCTCGGTAAAGCGCTGATCGTATTGGGAGTAGATATTCCAGTCCAGAACTCCCCGGAGACGGCCGAGGCGCTCGGTCAATTGCCCGGGCTCCCCGGTTTCTCGAGTGGCCATGATTTGTTCCAGCCGGACGATTCGTTCCCCGAAAAGCCGCTCATTCATGGTGGCCAGATAATCAGGCCGCGGCGCGACCAGCATCGCCCGCAGACGGCTTTCGATATGGTCCCGCTGCTCCAGGCGCAGGCGCATTTTTGAATCGAGTTGCCGGAATTTATGGTCGATCTCGGGAAGCAGGGGGGTGTAGTAGGCCTCGCGCAAGGCGATAATCTCCTCGAAGGCGTTCAGGTCCCGGTCCCAGACCTCGAGCTTCCGGCGGAGCTCTTCGAGGTCGAGATAGTTCTTCAGCGATTCCTGAAAAGAGTGCGAGGACATCAGGTTAAGCAGGTAGTAGGTCTCGGGAGTCTCCGGCAGTTCGCGCAGTCTGACCACCCAGTCGGCGTCCTGCTTGACCTCTTCCCGGACCAGGGCGCGGAGGAATTTGCCTTCGCGGATGGACTTGATCGATGCGCCGAGCTTGTCGATTTCGGAGTTGAACGATTCCAAGGCCTCGCCGTACATGATGGCGGCGTTGCTGAACATGTCAAGCTTGCCATAGGCGTAGGGAACGGCGAGCATGCCTTCCTGCACCGCCGGGTCCGTAATCTCCCGTTCGATCAGGATACTCCAGGGAACCAGGGATTTTTCGAAATCCCCCCGGGAAACATCCGCCCATCCCGAGCCCAGCAAGGCCCGGTTGGAAAAGGGGCCGCTCAGCCGCACCCGGTCGAAGACCTCTTTGGCGCCTGCGAAATCATCTTCCTCCATCAATTTGTAACCGAGAACCAGGTTCGCCTTGTCCCTGATCGCCAGAGTAGCGGGCTCGTCGCTGACAATCCGGCCGGTAAGGTCGAGATATCGGCGCCCCTCGGTGATCCTGCCGCTCCTGATTAAAGCGATCCCGAGATTGTAGGAAGCAAAACCTTCCAGCCCCTCGCCATCCCGGAGTTCCGAGAGGATGGCGGCCGCCCCGGGAAAATCGCCGTTGGCCATAAGGATCTGCGCCCGCAGGAAGGCCAGGTCATCGCGGATCTTTTCCGGAACGGCCCCGCTGATCCGCTCCACCGTGCGGAGGGCGTTTCCCGGCTGCTCTTTCTGGAAAAAGATTCGGGCCAGACGGAAAATGGCCTCGTTGCGCACCTCTTCCCCGACATTGCCCTCGATAACCGCCTTGATGGCGCGACCGCCACGGTGATGCATCCGGTAAGCCAGTTCAAAGTCCCCCACGTCAAACTCGGCCTCGCCCAGGTGGAGGAAAAGCGAGTCGAGTTCGGGCTCGTCTAGTTCGTAAAACTGCCCCAGTTCGGTGTCGAGCCTGGCGATCGCCGCGAACCATTCCTCCTGGTATGCGTAATAGAGGGCCTCGCCGAAAAAGGGATCCGCCGGCTTTTTCGGGGTGTTGACCCCGGCGGCCTGCACGGAGGCGGCACACAGCAGGTATGTCAGGAGAACCAGAAGCCGAAACATGAATTACCTGTCCTTGAAGGTGATCGCCCGTTGGGCCAGAATCATTTCAACGATCCCGGGCCCCGCTTCTTTGTGAATGGTGAAATTCTCCGTGGTCTGAAAATCGGCACCCCCTGCCGATCTGCCGATCAGGGTCGCCTCCAACTGGTGGGCGCCGGTCTGGATATTGCCGGTATAGATACGCTGGACGCCCCCCCGCCGCAGGGCCTCGAGTTCCTTGAAGCTGTAAAGATGATGGATCACCTCCTTGCCGTCCAGCCTGATTCCGACGGAATCGACGGCGAACTCCTCCCCTTCGGCCAGGGAAACGAAGACCGCAACCTGGGTGTGGGAGGGATAGAGCAGCTTTTCTTCCAGTTCGTTCAGTTCCGCGGCAATGGCGAGAACATCGCTCTTGATCTCCTGCACCTGTTCGTCCAGTCCCTTGACCTGTGCCCTGGTGACCTCTTCCGCATGGGCGGAATAGCTCAAGACCAGGACCAGAATTGTTACCAGAATCGCAATCACCCTCAACATCTTTGCCACCTCATCTTATTAGTTTCCATCCGCAAGGGGTAAAAGGCCGAAGCCGCCGGTCAGAACCGGGCCTTGATGGTTTTTCCCCTCACCTTTCATTTTTTGCACCAGCGGCATCCTTCGGGAACCCGGAAGACCCCTCCACTTAGATCTTGCCGATCAGGTTAACGAACAGCCCCTGGTGGTCGTAGGAGAAGTCGGTCAGATCATCAGAGAAGTTGCTGAAGTTGTAACCGATCCCCATTTTTATATGTTTGCCCAGATGGTGGTACAGGCCGACCAAGACGCCGCTCAGCAGGTCCCCGGCATCGGGCAGGTCGAGCAGACGCCCCTCGACCAGGCCATCCCATTTGTGGAGAAAGTGGTAGTCCGCCCGCAGCACATATAGAGATGCCCGGCTCAGGAAGTACTCCGGATCGAGCCG
>JAWOIQ010000175.1:0-9650 GCA_046484585.1 Desulfurivibrionaceae bacterium | reverse complement strand
CCCTGAACCGTCCCATTACCTGGCCTTTTTTGTCTATGCCCCGTTTCTCGAAAACAAAAATCTCCTGGAGGGTAATAACATTGCCTTCCATTCCCACCAGTTCCGAGACTGAAACAATCTTGCGGCTGCCGTCGGTCAAGCGGGCCACCTGGATAATCAGGTCTAGAGCCGATGAGATCATGAAACGCATTGCCCTTTCGGGGAGGTTGATGCCGGTCTGCAGGATCATCGATTCAAGCCGGGTCAGGGAATCACGCGGGGTGTTGGCGTGAATGGTGGTGAGCGACCCTTCATGGCCGGTGTTCATGGCCTGCAGCATGTCGAAGGATTCGGGGCCGCGGACTTCGCCGATAATGATCCGGTCCGGCCGCATCCGCAGACTGTTTCTGACCAGATCCCGCTGGGTTATCTCACCGGAGCCTTCGATACTCGGCGGACGTACTTCCAGACGGACCACGTGCTTTTGTTGTAACTGCAATTCGGCGGAGTCCTCGATGGTCACGATTCGCTCCTTGCTTGGAATAAACCCGGAGAGAACGTTCAGCAGGGTCGTCTTGCCGGAACCGGTTCCGCCGGAAATCATGACATTGAGCTTGGCCTGAACGCAATCGGCCAGAAATTCGGCAATTTCCGGATTGATGGTTTTGTACTTGACCAGATCCTCCATCTTTAAGGGTTTGGCGCCGAAACGGCGAATGGAGAGGAGCGGCCCGTCAATTGCGGCCGGCGGAATTATGGCGTTGACCCTTGACCCGTCGGGGAGCCTGGCGTCCACCATTGGTGATGATTCATCGACCCGGCGGCCTACTCTGGAGATAATCCGGTCGATGATATTAAGAAGATGGGCATTGTCGGCAAAGCGGCAGTTGGCCTTTTCCAGAATACCCATGCGCTCGACATAAACGTTCATGTAGGTGTTGCAGAGGATGTCGGAAATGGTATCGTCTTTCAGGAGCGGTTCGAGCGGACCCAAACCCAAGAGCTCGTCCAGGATCTCTTCCACCAGGGTCCTGCGCTCGCCGACGTTCAACAGGACTTTTTCGTCCTCCAGAAAACGTTCGACGATGCGGCTTACTTCCGGTTTAACTTCTTCATGGCTCATCTCGTCAAGAACCGCCAGGTTGATCTCTTCGACAATACGGCCATGGATTCGATGCTTTATCTTGTAAAAAAGATCGTTCTTGTCGCTGGCGGACTCACTGACCCAGGTCTGGTTCGGGCTGTTCATTTCCAGTTTTACCATAATATCTTTCAGAGTCACGATTCCCTCCTATATCGATTTGCCAAAAGCTGTTTTTGCTCCCCGATAATCCTTGCTGCCGAGCTTGTTCCTCAGCTTGTCGGTAAAGCTCATGATGTTTTTTGAGATTAAGGAGCGGGGGTGTAACTGAACCACCGGTTCCCCTTCGTTAATTGACGACATGATCTCGCTGAAATCATTAGGAAACAGCCAGAATATCCGTTTTCCCAGATTTTTTTCGGCCTCCTCTATGGACAGGGTCGCTCCCTTTTCGTAGCGGTTTAGGATAAATTCTATCTTCTCCTCGCCAATCCCGTGTTTTCTGATCATCTGGGTGATGCGAACCGCGTTTCTGATGGCCGGCAGGGAGAGATCGATAACGATAAATACCTTGCTGGAGACCCTGAACGCCTCCATGGTGGAGCCGGTTATGGACATCGAGGGGCAGTCAACGATTATCCGGTCGTAGAGCTTGGTCAGCAGCCCGATTATCTTTTCGGTGTGGCCGTCCTCGATCACTTCATAATCCTCGGGACTGACCGGGGCGGCCAGCAGCTCAAGGCCGCTTTTGTGTTTGATCATGGCGCCTTTCAGCAGCGAAACATCAAGACGGTGAAAGTTTTTGCAGATGTCGACGATCGTCGTTTCGGGCAGGATGTCGAGAAGCACCGAGGTGTCGCCGGACTGAAAACTGATGTCGCAGAGGGCCACGGCATTGCCGTTCCGGGCGGTGCGGGCCAGGGTGATGGCCGTGTTCACCGATAGAATGGTGGAGCCGAGCCCCCCCTTGCTGCTTATACAGCTGTAAACGGCGCCCCTGGCGATATGACCTCTTTCGGTCATTTTGGCGCGAATTTCTTCGACGGCATTGGTCAGTACTTTCGCGCTGAAGGGAGTTACCAGGTATTCGGTAGCCCCGGCCTTCATGACCGCGACGATGTGTTTGGGGTCTTTGTCGGTGGAGATTACAAAGATCGCGGCCAAAGGAAAAACGTGACGTATCTTGGACAGCCGTCGGAAAATTTCATCGGTTTCGGGGTCGTCGTCGAGGATGATTATATTCGGACTGCTTTTTACGGAAACTTCCCCCTTTTCGGCCATGGCGCCATACCATTTATGGACCTTGACATCGTTCAGGGATTCGACATTTTTGGTGATGGTATTGGCCAGTTCATGATCACTGATCTCAATGGATATGTTCATGGTTTGAGACATGTATTGTCCTTGCAGTCGATAAAAAGTTTGGTTAAGTGCCTTTATTCCACCAAAAAAACATTCAACATGCTGCCCGAGTCTTCTTCGTCGTCGGCAACCGGAACCATGGACAACCCTTCCAACCCCCTAAAGCTCGAGGGTACCGGAACTCCATCGGCACTGAAGTAGCTGCCGTTCAAAGCCGGATCGAATACTTTGTCGGGGCATCCACCGGCGGGCAATTGCACGACCTCGCTAAGCTCGCCGCAGTCGTAACTTTCCTTGATCCAGGCCCTGGTCAGCAGAAGCTTGGATAAGCCGATATAGGTAAGGGTGTGCTCTGCGGAAGGATTACTGATGGCCTTCCAATCTTCGCAGGCACCGGCGAAAATAACCGGCGCGTTGAGCCGGAGTGTGGTCTGACCGGGAGGAAAAGGATCATTGTCGGAACATATGAGGTCGGTTCCATCACTGACATTCTTATTGTCAATAAAAGCGCTCAGAACTGTTGATACCGTGCCGTTTATTATCCCGATCTTGGGGTAGCCGGCCCGGTTGATAACTTCGCGATAGTCCGGCCAATACTCCGGTGCGAATCCGAGGGTTTCCTCAAGATTCTTGGCTAATTGATTGGGGGGTTTGATAACGAGATTTCCATCTAGAAATCTATCGTCGTTATAGGGCCGGCAGCTTAAATCATCCTCCCCACACTCGGCATATGTTTTGAGGCGGACAACAAACTCTTGAGTATTCTCACCGGCCCCCGGCAGCAAAATGCCATCCTGGCTCCAGACCCGGGTGAAATGATCGTCGTCACCAAAGCTTTCGTCGTCATTGTTATGATACCACCTGGGCAAGGCGCCATTCGCCCCGTAGGCAATCATCGGATCAAATCCAACGGCCGGCTCACCGGGGGTGCTGTTCAGCGGGGAGATGCTCTCCGGTACAGGGAATGCCTCGGGCGGGGCGAGATCCTCGCTGCTGATCCGCCCCAAACCGCAAGGGATGTCTAAATCGTGGGGATAACAGCCGCCAAGGTCAACTGATTCATTTTCAATGCCATCGGTGGTAGTGAGACCTTTGCCGAATATGACTTTGTTGAATTTTTCCAGTCCCTCTTCGGTAGACATGTATTCGACAATGTCATTTGCGTTGGCGCCGAAGGTTAATGATGTAAATGCCATGGTGTCATCCTGGTCATTGTCCAGGTTGTAGCTTGTAATATCACAGGCTGTCAGGCCCGGAAGCGAACCGGGGTTTTCCAGCATTTCATCCGCGGGAACGCAGGTGACAATGGCCAGGGGGATCACGGGAACGTCGGGATTTGCGACCGCGATGGCATCGGCGCTAACGGTGCTGTTATCGGTCAGAAAAAAGAAGATGTTATCTACCTGTAAAGTTGCCTTGACCTTGATAGCGTTAGCCATGACCACCGATTCTTCCGTGACGGGAGTAAAACGAGGGTCGGCAGCAAGATCCTTATCCCAGATGCCCGGAGTAATTTCGAATTCGTAGGCATTGGTCACCCACCCGGAATTACTATCAATCTTGTTGATATCCGCGGCGGCTCTGGCAACATACCCGGCCCTGTCGTCCTGGCCGGTGGTGCCGTCAAGCTGCCTGGCGCCGGCCAGGGCGGCGGCATCCACGGCCCGCTGCAATTGCACCTTGACGTTGTGAAGATGGCCCAGATCAACGACCAGGGCGATGCAGAGAATGAAAAGCACTATCAGGATTGCCACCAGGGGGGCCACCGCGCCTTGTTCACTGCCGCTGGTTATCGTTTTCATCAAATGTTGCCTCTGTCTGGCGGCTGTTGGTTCAAAGTCAGAGTTGATAAACGCAAAAACTGATTATTTGCGTCATTGCGGGGAGCCGCTCACCCTGAGCCTGTCGAAGGGGTTTGGCCTGTAATAACCGGCATGCATTCAGGGTGGTGCGAGTCCGGCTGCCCGGATAAATTAACTCCGAACAGGCTTTTCCCTGTTACTGTTCGATTCCCAGTTGAAAAACATTCACATCCACGGACTCCTTGCCGAAATCATCCGTATAAACTTCCATGATTTCTTCGGACACCAGGCCGGTCATGCCTTCGGTAGTCTTGGCGGCATGACGATAGTCCTTGTGGGCGATCTGCATTTCAAAGGCCCGGCGGCTGGCCATGCCGAATTCATCATCCACATGGGGCGCCCCGCTGCAAGCGGCCAGCAGGAGAAAGACCGCCGGAATTATATACCTTTTAATCATGATCATTCTCCCTTTCTAAAGTCGGCCTTTACAGGCTGATAACCGAATTCTCCTTCCATGCCGCCTATGTCAGCCGACCCGGCCGGCATTCCGGAAAATTTATGAGATTTGATGTTGGGCTCATCGTCATCCGACCGCCGACCTTCAAGCCGGCCCTCCAGATAAAATTCATAGCGATTGGGGATCTGGATATTTTCACCTGGAAACTCTATGGAGCCTTCCCGGCCGGGCTTGACCAGATGGGGGGTGACAGCGATCAGCAGGTCCGTTTTGTCCTGGATATAATTGGTACTGCGGAACAGAGTGCCAAGAATCGGGATGTCGCCAAGATAAGGAATCTTGGTCAGGATTTCACGCATGTTGTCCTGGAGCAGACCGGCCAGGGCCAGGGTCTGGCCATCCTGGAGCTGGACATTGGTATTTAATTTACGAGTGGTCAGGATAGGCACGGTTCCGGCGGAGGTGCTTGCCGTATCGGTAATGGTGCTGACCGATGGGGTCACCTGCAGGCTGATCTTACCATTACTCATAACTACCGGCGTAAAGGCGAGCCCCACTCCGAATTCCTTGAATTCGATGGTGACCACGGCATTGTCGCCGACCCCTCCCGATTGTACTACGGGGATAGGATATTCACCGCCGGCCAGAAAGCTGGCTTCCTGGCCGGACTGGGTTACCAGGCGGGGTTCGGCCAGGGTGCGGGCCAGGCCCTCCGACTCCAGGAATTTCAGGGCGGCGGTGAAATGGTCGATTTCGACAAAGATGTTGGCGGGGTTATTGACGAAGTTGAAAAGTAAAGATCCGGTAGCCTGAAGAACATTATCACCGGTGAGCGGATCTACGCCAAAGGGAACACCGTTATTTGTGATGTTCAAGGGGTTGACGCCAACGGCGCCCCGAGAGAAATCATTGCCCAGGTGGTTACCCATGTCATTAAGACCCATGCCGATCTGGAGATCGCGGCCCGAGTTGCGGGTAACCTCGGCGAAGGTTACCTCCAGCATAACCTGCTGCAGATTGCCGACATTCAGAAGGTTGGTAATCCCCGCTCCGGAACGGCCGCTGCCGCCGCTATCGCCCTGGCCTTCGGCCTTGACGGGCAGAAAGGTACGGGTCAGGCGCAAGACCTGCTCAACCACTTCCGGCCCCGACACCGTGCCGCTCAGGACCACGCCGGATTCGGAGGCATAGACCTTGACATCTTCGTTCGGATACAGCTCATAGAGTTGCTCTTTAAGGGCGGTGATGTCCAGGGCGATGACTACATCCAGCACCGTTTTTTCCTGGCCCGCTTCCCAGAGAATCATACTGGTAAATCCGACTTCTTTGCCGTAGACGTAGATTTCTCTGGGAGAGAGGACGACCACGTCGGCGATGTCGGAATTGGCTACGGTGACCCGCTTGAACGGAGCGACGGTCTTTATGATGTCCGAACCTCCCAGTTTAAGCTGGAGGGTCTGTCTGTTCAATTCCGCGGCTGTCGCCCCGGCGCCGAAAAGCAAACCGCAGACGGCCAGCAGCATCAGCACTTTGCAAAACAGTGGCGCTCGCTGATTTTTCATAATGGACTCCTGTTATTATTGGATGATAGCCTCTGATTCGATATCTTTGAAACGGACATCTCTTCTGTCTGACCCTCTGATGATCTCAATCGTGTACGGAGCGGGAAGCGGAGAAGTGACCCGTGACTGAAGAACGGGAATCGGTTTTGGTTTCGGGTTATTTTTTATTTCCGGCTTCGGCGCGGCGGCGATTTTTACCGATTTATCTTCGAGCGGGTTGCGCAGCAGCAGGTGAATGCTGCCTCTCCTGGTTTTCAAAGCGAGGGTGGTCGCTTCCTCGGGGGTGAGCTGGAGGGTGACGGTGCGGACGACCTTGGCTTTGCCCCCCTTTTCGTCGGTATAGGTTTCCTGGGCGATGGCCAGGACCTTGACCTTTTCGAGGATGATGGAGGATTGATTGTTTGTCTGGTTTGGATCGACGTGGACCACATCCACAAAGGTGTTGGGCAAAATGAAGCCCGCCACCCCGATAACTTCGTCGACCCGGATCGACATGGCCCTGCTCCCCTTTGGAATAGAAGCAACCAGGCCGGCCCCGGAACCGTCCTCCGCCAGTTCCGCTTTTCGCAGGGGGGTGCCGGCGCTCAGGCGTGTAACCGCCACCCTGCCTACCAGTTCGTTAATGTCATGAAAAGATCCTTTGGGAACATTGGCTTTCGGCCATTCGGCCAGACCCAATACCTGCCCATTCAGCATGGTGCCGACGGGGATGTCCTGGGAGGCGACCACGATTTTGGTAGTCGGAACCTGTTCCCTCGCCACCGTCTGAACTTCAGGCTGTTGGCTCGTCATCCACTTGTTAGCCAGATATACGGCCAACACCCCGAAGATGATGGCGACGCCGAGAGCAATTAAAGCGCCATATTTTTTCATACCAGTTCTCCTTTTTGGGGCTTACGGTTTATGTCGGTTGACCGTGTGCACGCAAAACCGTTTTGCGGCATGACAATGAACCGTGCCATAAATCATTAAGTATAAACTTGTTTTGTCTGGTGGGTTGGCTGATCCCCGGTGGGACAACTTGCTGCCAAGTATTAAATGTAAATTACTTTTCTTCATCGTCGTATTCGTCCGGGTCTTCGTACTCGCCGGTGATGCTGTAGGACAAGGTGCCTTGATTTGCGAAACCCGGAATAAGTCCCGACAGCAGCTGCGGGAAGAAATTGTCGACCGTCGCCGTCACTTTTATTAGAGGCTTTTCCGGGTCGCGCTGGACATCCGGAGGGTAAATATCCGCCGGCTGATAAAGTTTGGCAAGGTAGTCAGTGACCCGCTTTTCAACTTCGAGTTTGCGGTCGACATCGGCGGTGCATCCGGCGGCCGGTTTCCCATCGAAACAGCTGAAGTTGTTGGCCCGGATTCCGACCCGCATTCCTTCCCGGGCAGCGTTTTCGACGAAGTGCCGCTGGTAAAAGATGAAGGAGAATTCGAGAATGGCAAAGACAATCAGGAACAGGGGAATGACGATAACGGCAAACTCGACAACCGTGGCACCTCTCTCATTACCGGCCCGTTTCACTTTGTTGATTCCCGCCCCTGTGATATACATATTTGTTTTTATACCGGTGTAGATTCTGCTCTTATTCAAAGGCGAAAACGGCAAATTCGCTGATTTCCGTAAGATCGCCGGAGACCGATGAGCCCGGGAGCAGCCGAAGGATATCCCATAGTATGGGGTCCCACACTTCCGCGGTCCGGACAGTTACCGTAACCCTTACGGCCTTCGGCGCATCTTCGGCGGCAAATTCCGGAACATTGATAACCTCGCCGTCGTCCGGACCGGAAATCTTCACTTCAATAAAGTTCCCGCTGCCGCAACATCCCCCCGTGCCATCCACCCGGGCCTCACTGTACAGCCCTTTCAGATAATCCTTGATGGCGGTTTCAACCTGAGTATTGTCATGCCCTTTTGCCGACACCCTGGCGCCCTCACGTGCCGCATTTGCTATATAGTGGGACTGCATCCAGATGAAACCGAATTCAATAATGCCGAAAAGTATGACCATCAGCAGAAGAAAGAGCACCGCGAATTCAACCGCGGCGGCGCCTCTGTTTCCGCGAATTCCTTTCAAATCAGGCCTCCCCAACTGATGAAGACGAAGTAGCCGAAGGCTATGGCGGCGCCGTATGGGTATCTGTCCGCCGATGCCGCCTCGGCGGCGGTTTTTCGCGGCGGAAAATGGTGGATGGCGACCAGCAGCCAGGCGGAGGCCAGCCAGACCTCGAGCTTTCTTTTTAGATTTTTGGCCAGGGCCAGATGGACCACAGCCATGCCGCCTCCGATCAGTCCGGTCAGCAAAAAAACCTGAAAAATATCAGCTGGGCCCATCAAGGTTCCCAGGGCGGCAAGGGCTTTGACGTCGCCGCCGCCCATGCCTCCCAAAAGATAAAAGGGCAGCAGCAGGGCGAGACCCGTCAGCATGCCGGTCAGGGCGGTTGCCCCGCCCGGCATGCCGCCGGACCACAAATGGTAGCCGAAACCGACCAGCACCAGACTGAGGGTGGCCAGGTTAGGTATTCTTGACTGGAAGGTATCGGTTGCACAGATGACCAGAAAAAACAGCGAGGCAAAAAAGATGATCGGCTCCCGGTTGTGAACCAGCAGAAAGTAAGCCGCCAGAGCCAGGGCGCCGAGTCCGAAAAGGTAGCGCGGTATTCGTTGTTTGCTGTCGTTCATCTTTATCTCACGCCTCGCCATAGTTTGTCTGTTTTTTGAGCGATGGTTTGCTCTTCCCTTATTTGTCAGACTCTAAAGATTCTGGTTAAGAAGTGTATTTACCTTCTCAAAGCCAACTTGGATCTGATCACCAAGTGCAGCGATAATGATAACCACGGCGGCGATAATCAGGGCGATCAGAACGCCATACTCAACCGCGGTGGCGCCTTCCTCGTCGTTCATGAAACTTTTAATTAAATCGAATAGATAATTCATGATGCTCCTCCTGTTTTTTTGTGGTTCTTTTATCGACCAATGGATTGACCTGGCGCTTAAGCACCTACCCTTTTAAGAGTATCGAACAGTCTGGTTTTTTAAGTCAAGCAGATTGTTTGTTATTTTTTTTTAGATTATCAGGCGGAAATTGCGTGGTTTTTCAAGGTAAATGGTATTCGGGCGGTTTGAAGAAGAAGGAAATCCCTGGATTTTTGCATTACTCCCAGCCATTTTTTTCCGTTGCCCGGCGGATGACTCTTTGGCTTACAGCTGTCGGTCAAAAGTTTATGTTTTGTCAGGTGCCCCGACCTTCCGGTGGCCGGCTTGGAGGAAAATTATGCAGTGAGCTGTCTGAACCCCTTTAGATACGGACAGTTCATTAAATTCATTGTGAAGGTAGATTCTGTGTCGCGTTATCGGGAGCTGAAAAAGCGGATAGTGTGTCTCGCCTGGTTCGTCGTGAGGCATGAGAGGG
>JAWOIQ010000149.1:0-8652 GCA_046484585.1 Desulfurivibrionaceae bacterium | reverse complement strand
CAAAAAACTTCATGGCGTGGAACATCTCTTCCCGGGCTTGCTGCCGCATCCAGTTGGCGAAGCCGGCCAGGCCGGTTTGCCCGCACCAGGCCGACATCGACAGGTACATATAGGAGGAATAGATCTCGGCGTTGATCTGCCCGTTCAAGGCCGCGGCCATTTTTTTGCTCAGCATATCAGCTTTTCCACAGTCCGTGTTTATTGCAGTATTCCCGTGCGGTGACCTCGCCGGCGTCGATAGCGAAAACCGCCTCGGGGGCGTCGCCGGGGTTCAAGAACTGCCGATAGGCCTTGTCGCCTGCGATCAATTCGATCCACTCGATATAATGGCTCTCCTCCATGGGATGGGGGTCAGAGCCGATCTTGACCTTGTAGCCGTCCGCGGTCTTCTCGATCACCGGCACGTGCTTTTCCTTGGCAGCGTCGACGGTGTTGGCGGTATAAAGCTTCATCTCCTCACCACAGCAGACCAAGCTGCCCTTGCCGCCGTGTATTACCTCGACGATGTTGCCGCATACCTCGCATTTGTATATTTCCAGTCTTTCAGCCATTTTTCTCTCCTTTTTAATTTGATGAATTCACAAAAGGTCAAAAAAACCTTTCTTCGACAGGCTCAGGATGAGCGGACCTATTGATTTAACGTTCGTACCTGGCTTGTCGAAGTGCGCTCCATTAATCTTGATGAATTCGCGAAAAGTCGAAAAAAGCTGTCATTTCGAACGCATGTGAGAAATCTTACTCTTTAACCAATTGGAACTATTAAGATTTCTCCCGTTGGTCGAAATGACATTATGGCAATCTCGACTTTTTGCGACGCTATTAATCTTTGCCGATTTTTTTGCAAGACCGGCTTCTTTATACCCACAGGGCATAAGTTTCGTACGAGCAGACAAGTCTGCTCAACTTAAGCTCTATATCTTCCAGAATTCCTCTTTTTCGGCGCCACAGACCGGGCAGACCCAGTCGGCGGGGAGATCCGCAAAGGCGGTGCCGGGCTCGATGCCGGTGGATTCGTCGCCTTCGGCCGGATCATAGATATAACCGCAGGGGCATTCATACTTGTCCATTTTGCTTCTCCTTACGTTAATTTGTTTTCCTGAGATATTCGGCCACGCCCTCGGCGGTCGGCTTCATCGCCTCCTCGCCGGGCTTCCAGTTGGCCGGACAAACCTCTCCGTACTTTTCGGTAAACTGCAGAGCGTCCACCACCCGGAGCGCCTCTTCAACGCTGCGGCCCAGGGGCAGGTCGTTGACCAGCTGGTGGCGGACAATGCCTTCCCGGTCGATCAGGAAGATCCCCCGCAGGGAAATACCGTCCGGTAATAATACATCGTAGGCTTCCGCGATGGATTTATCAAGGTCGGCGATCAGGGGAAATTGAATATTGCCGATGCCGCCGCTATTGACCGGGGTGTTTTTCCAGGCATAGTGGGAGTACTGGGAATCCACCGAAATCCCCAAAACCTCGCAGTCCCGTTTCTTGAACTCATCCAGGGCCCGGTCGAAGGCGATGATCTCCGAGGGGCAGACGAAGGTGAAATCAAGGGGGTAGAAAAACATCAGGACATACTTGCCCTTATAAGACTTCAGGCTCAGCTCCTTGATGCTGTTGTCGGCCATCACGGCCTGGGCGGTGAACAGCGGGGCTTCCTTGGTTACCAGCACACTCATTTCAATAATCCTCCATTAAATTTAAGAAATTTCTTCTTTAAGCTCTTCATCCCATCTGCCGGCCCGGGCGTGCGCCTCCTTTTCCTCGTCGGCTTTCCTGCGAAGCTTGTAGGCATAGTCCTGCAGAACCCCGTAAAGGAGGCGGCAGCCGTCGTCTTCGGCAACCATCTGGCCTTCATCGGCCAGGATGATCATCTGCCGTGACAGCTCGAGAACTTTTTTGATGCAGTCGTTGTAACTCTTCATGTCTTAATCATATGGCAATCGTCATGCCAATGTGAATAACTTTTGGCGAATAATGAGATTAAGATGGAATTACAGTTGGTTACGGTTTTTTCTCTGAAAGGAGGGGGCAGGGCTGATAGCAACTTATGTCTCAAAAATGAAATCGTGAGACATAAGTTGCTATCTGGAGAAAATGGAGGGGCTTGCTTATCTATCTGGAATAAGAACAGTTTCTGGGAAGAATTTAAATCAGTGTCTCAATATAAAAAACGAAACACTATGTCTCAACTGTCTCAGTATATTGAATTTTACGGAAGAAAAAGCCTGGTGGGGATAAATTCAGCTTGCTCCGAAATAGTTTGTTAATTCCAGATTCCATGGGAATTCCGGAAAGAGCAAGGTGCAAGCTTTTCTAAAAGTTCACTCTGAATCCGGCCATGATATTGCTTGTCGCGTATTCTATTTCGTTATTGCCATCAAATTCCGGATCGGCCGTGGCAAAATAACGATAGCTCAGATCGATCTTGGCGGTTTCGGAGATACTGAAGGCAACGCCGAGAGCGGCCTGGTATGCAAAAACTGTATCGTCATCACTTACGTTTAGCGGGATTCCCGTAATGCTGTCCAATTCGTATTCAACATTAGCCACGCCTATTCCGGCGCCGACAAAAGGGGTGACGGCGGCGCCGTAGTTGAAATCCACGAAAAAATTACCCATCAGGGCCATGGAATTAACATCACCATCAATCGATACTGGCGGGAAACCTGCTGCCGTTATTTCATCAAGATCATTGGAACGATAGGCCAGTTCCGCTTCGAGGCGATAGTCATATAAATCATGGCCGATTGCCAGGGAAAGGCCGTAACCGGGGTCGGTGGATAGTTCGGCGATATTTCCTGTAGAGTCCGACCAGTCGGCATCGTGGCCCTCAACCGCGGCCAGCTTCCCGGTGAAATAGGGACCCGCAAGACAAATACCCGAGGTTCCGATAACAAAAGCCATTGCCAAGTTTACGGTTAATAACTTTTTCATAATCCTGCCCTCACTCTAAGGCTTTATCTTTTAATACAATCTAAGGCTAATAGAGTTTTTTCAGGAAAGGCAAGTCTTTTAAAACGGGTTTCTCCAATTAACTTACCGATTCGGTCGGGCTTGCAATCAAGCCCCGCAGTACCTCCAGGTTTTCCCGGTCTTCATGGAGGTCATCCGACTTGGGGGTTTCGAGGACCATCGGGTGTTTGGCGAAACGCGGGTCGTTGACCAGGTTGCGGAAGCCGGCCGTGCCGATCTCGCCTTTGCCGATGTGTTCGTGGCGGTCGATCCGGCTGCCCAGTTTCCTGGTGGCATCGTTGAGATGGAAGAACCTGAGGCGGTCGAGGCCGATTACGGCGTCGAACTCGGCCATGGTCCGGCGGTAGCTCGCCGGGGTTCTGAGATCGTAGCCGGCGGCGAAGGCGTGGCAGGTGTCGAAACAGACCCCCAGCCCCTGGGAAAATCCAGATCGGGCGATGATCTCCGCCAGCTCGGCAAAGGAGGAGCCCAGGTTGGTACCCTGGCCGGCGGTGTTCTCCAGAAGGATCATCACTTTTCCGCCGCTGTCGGCTTCCTCTACGGCTCGGTCCAGATTGGCGGTAAAACGTCCGATCCCCGCCTCGATCCCTTCACCGAGATGGGAGCCGGGGTGCATGATCAGATATTCCACGCCGAGATCGACACAGCGGCGCAGCTCCTTGACCAGGGCGGCCAGCGATTTTTCCCGGGTTTCCGCTTTGGGCGAGGCGAGATTGATCAGATATGAATCGTGGGAGGCCACCGGCATGTTTCCCGCCGCGGCCCGCGCTTCGCGGAACAGGCGAATCTGTTCCGCGTCGGGTTGTTTGGGATGCCACTGTCTCTGGTTGGCGGTAAAAATCTGCAAAGCCGCGCCATCGATGGAGGCGAGCCGCGCGAAGGCCAGGTGGAGACTGCCGCTGACCGACATATGCGCTCCAAACAAGGGCATCGCTTAATCATCCAGGCCGGGGAATTTTTCCAGGCTGCTATCCTTGGTGTTTTCCAGGAGACGGCCGGGATCGTCGATGAAAACCTCGACCTTGCGGGTGGGATCATAACTGCACGCATTGTAGGATGAGATCAGATTCAGGTGCTCCCAGCGGACCATGTAGTATTGGATCATATCCGGTATTTTGCTGTAAACCGTCACCTTGTCCCCCAGGGGATCTCGGTAGCTCGAATTAAGCAAACGGGCGGGAGAGAGGGTCTGGTTCTTGTAAAAATTTTCGAGAAACATCAATTCCCCGGGCATTCGCGCCTCCACCCCGATCCGGCTGAACACCTTCACCACCGACTGAATGACTCTCCGGCCGAGTTTGGCGAGGGGATAGGGGAGATAGATCTCCTTGGGAATATGGAGGCCCAGATAACGCTTGATGGCCAGAATCACCCCGGCCAGTTCCACCGGTTCGGGATCGACGAAATTGTAGACCCGGCCGCTGAATTCGGCGCGGTGGTCGAGGATATAGTGAACAAAGGGCGGCAGCTTTTTGGCGTGGGTGTAGGAGTGGTGGACTCCCTTACGGGTCAGCATCACCAGCATCGAGCGGTTCATGATCGAAAAGAACAAGCGCTGGAAGCCCTGGATCTTGTGGTCGTGCTTGCCGTAAACCACCCCAAGGCGGATCGAGGTGTAATCGAGCCCCCCGGCCTGGTGCATATGTTTCAGGGTCTGTTCGACCATGAGCTTCGATTTGGCATAATTTGAAAGGTCGGGGGTCAGGGGCAGGACGTCTTCCTCGTCGAGGTTTTCGCCGTTCGGCATAATCGCCGCCGAGCTGAAATGGATATAGGGTATGCCCAGAGTCACGGCGACCCGGGCCAGGTTGACGGCCCCCAGGTAGTTGACTTCGTAGGCAAGCTGGGCGTCGCTGTCGATGGCGGCGATGGCGGTGTTGATAATGAAATCGGCGCGGTTGCGCCGGAAATATCTTTTGATATCCTCCGGTTCCCGGAGGCTCAGTTTCTTGCTGTTCGGGGCGAGAACGTCGATCTCTTCGCCGACCTGGGTTTTGAAGTAATGCATCAGGGCCCCGCCGATCAGCCCGGAGCCGCCGATCAGAACGCCGAGTTTTCTTTCTTTGCGATCAGGGTTTTCGTAGGTCATAATGACAGCATTTAAGTTAAGTAACGGATTCAGGATCAATATAATCACCTGAATCCGTGACGGCTGCGCGGTGAATTTTGCTTTAGCCGTTTACGGTTAAGTTAAAATAATCTTTTTCACTGAGTCGCCATGATCCACCCCGCCGCTCTGCGGGGGAGCTCGATAACGACGCATCTGCGCCCCGCAGGAAGTGCTCTTGGGGTACCGCGTTGGCAACTCGTTGATATACCATTAGTAATATCAACATCGTTGCCGCCTTGCATTTGCACCGTTCTCGAACGCCCACGGATCCAGGGTCAATATATATTTACACCATAATAATTTCAGCCGCTTTAACCGTTTTAAAAAAAACCAAACCGTGTAAATTAATAATTATGGCTACCTACAAGCGTCAACAACTGCCGGATTTACTGGGGGCAATCGCCAAGGGCGACTCCACCCAGGTTTACCTGATCTTCGGCGAACGATATCTGTGCCGGCAGGCCAGCGAGCAGATTCTGGAGCGGCTGCTGCCCGACGAAAAGCAGCGGGCCGGGGCTCTGGTCCTGATCGATGGCGACCGGGAGGAGCCGGGCAAGACCCTTAATCAGCTTCGCACCTACAGCATGTTCGGGGGGCGGCGGGTAATCCGGGTCATGGATTCCCGGTTGCTCCATTCCAAGGTGGTCGCCAAAACCCTCTGGGAGAAGGCGGTCAAGCACTATCGGGATAACGATCCGGCGGCGGCCGGCCGCTATCTCGGCCAGGTCCTTGAGATCGGCGGGATGACCCCGGCCGACCTCGAAGAGCTGCCGGCCGCCGCCTGGAAAAACAAGTTGGGTTTCCCGCGCCCCCAGGAGAATTTGAGCTGGGCCGCCGAGGTTCTGGAAAAAAAAGGGGCAGGCGAGGAGACCAGTGCGGCCAGGGGCGGCCAGGACATCATCGAGCTTTACGCCCGGGCTTTCGACGAAGGGTTGCCGAGCGGCAACATCCTTGTCCTGGTAGCCGACGCTGCCGACAAGCGCAAGAAGTTTTACAAGTATATCGCCGAGCACGGCTCGGTAGTCGATTTGTCGGTCGACAGCGGCACCAATAAGGCGGCCGCCGAGTCCCGGAAAGAGGTGCTTACCGAGATCGTGCGCCGGACCCTGGCCGAATTCAATAAAAAAATCGAGCCCCGTGTCCTGGAAACCTTCCTGGAAAGGGTCGGCTTCCATCCGGTCGCCGCCGCCCTGGAGAGCGAAAAGCTGGCGCTCTATGTCGAGGAGCGGGACCGGATAACGGTCGAAGACCTCAATCAGGTGATCGGCCGGACCAGGGAGGAGGCGGTTTATGAGCTCTCCGAGGCCTTTTCGGACAGCGATCTTCCGAGAACTCTCGCAATCAGCGGCCGTCTTCTCGAAAGCGGTCTTCATCCCCTGGTTATCGTCGCCGCCCTGCGCAATCATCTCAAGAAGATGTTGATCGTATGTTCGCTGCGCGATCTCGACGATCCCTGTTATGCCCCGGGCCTGTCCTTTCCGGCCTTCAAGGGCGGTTATCTGGATCGGCTCAAACAGGAACAGCCCGAATGGCCCAAGGATCTGCCGGGCCACCCCTACGCCCTCTATATGATGTTTCGCAAGGTGGAAAAATTCCGGACACTCTCTCTGGTCAAGGCCTTGTCCGAACTGCTTGAGGCCGAGTATCGCTTGAAAGGCTCCGGTCTGCCCGAAAAAACCGTGCTGGAGAATATGTTTTTCAGATTGCTGGGCCAGGTCCGGGCCGGCTGACCTGAGGCCCAGGGCAACTGGCCTGGAAAACCGCCGGCATCATTGATCAGCCGAGGTCCGGCGCGAGCCTGAAATCGGGGTGAGGCGTCCGCTTTCAACATTGACAAACCGTGAATTGATGGAAACTTTAAGGATGTGGTGGCTTGACCGGCACTGATTCAGACCAACCCGTAACGCGCAACCCGCTGAAGAAAACCGCCGGAATTTTTTAATTTAACCGGAAAATATCAAACAGTCAGGCTATTGAAAGATGGGCAACCGCCGCAACGAAAATGAAAATGAAGATCTGGTCATCACCGACAGCCGCCAGAAGACCGAGGAACCACCGATGTACAAAGTGCTGCTCCTTAATGACGATTATACCACCATGGATTTTGTTATCATGATCCTGGAGGTTGTTTTTCACAAGGACAGTCAGGTGGCGACCAGAATAATGTTGCAGGTCCATCGGGACGGCAGGGGGGTAGCGGGGGTTTTCACCAGGGACGTGGCCGAAACCAAGGTGGCCATTGTCCACGACCTGGCCCACAAAAACGAACACCCCCTCAAGTGCTCCATTGAAGAAGCTTGAATTGAAGAAGAAGCCTGAATCCAAATAGACGCGGCCGCCTTGACCCATGTCCAAGTTACCCGGAACCCGCTTTATTCCGGGGCGCTTACCCACTTGGTGGGCTGCCCCGCGAGCATTAACAATAAACTAATTCGGAATATGAAAGATGATTAACCATGATCTTGAAATGGCGCTGTTCAGGGCCATCCGTGAAGCCAAGAAAAGAAAGCACGAGCACGTGACCGTGGAACATATCCTCTATGCCCTGCTGCATGAGGATCTGGCCCTCGGCATCATTACCGACTGCGGCGCCAATCCCGACAGCCTCAAGGAGAAGCTCGAGAAGTTCTTTGTGACCAATATGGGCTCGATCAAGGAGGAGCTGGCCGAAGATCCGGTTCAGAGCATCGGATTTAACCGGGTCCTGCAGAGGGCGATTTCCCATGTCCAGAGCTGCGGCAAGAAAGAGGTAGACTCCTCCGATGTCCTGGTCGCGATATTCGCCGAGCCGGAGTCCTATGCCGTCTACTTCCTTAAATCCGAAGGGTTGCAGCGCTTGACCGTGGTGGAGCATATCTCCAATGAGTATCCGGCCCCCGGCCTCGGCAATATCGAGATCGACGATGATCGGGAGCAGGAAGACGGGCCGATGTCCGACTTTGACAGATTCACGGTCAACTTTGCCGAACGGGCCGCCAAGGGCTTGATCGATCCGCTGATCGGCCGCTCCGCGGAACTGGAAAGGATCATGCAGATTCTCTGCCGGCGCCGCAAAAACAATCCGCTCCTGGTCGGTGAGCCGGGGGTGGGCAAGACCGCCATTGCCGAAGGGCTCGCCCTGCAGATCCACGAAAAGAAGGTTCCGGAGATGCTGGCCGATGTCGAAATCCGTCTGCTTGATCTCGGCGGCCTGATGGCCGGGACCAAATACCGGGGTGACTTCGAGAAAAGGATGAAGGCGGTGATCGAAGGGGTCGAGAAAAAACCGAATATAATCCTCTTCATCGACGAGATACACATTATCGTTGGAGCCGGCGCCACCAGCGGCAGCAGCATGGACGCCTCCAACCTGCTTAAACCGGCCCTCCAGGCCGGCACCCTGCGCTGCATCGGCTCGACAACCTACGAGGAGTTCAAGAATCATATCGAGAAGGACCGGGCCCTGGTTCGCCGCTTCCAGAAAATAGACATCGCCGAACCTTCCGAACAGGAAACCTACGCTATTCTGAAAGGGCTGAAATCGCGCTACGAGAAGCATCACGGCGTGCACTATTCGGTTCCGGCCCTGAAGGCC
>JAWOIQ010000141.1:0-32889 GCA_046484585.1 Desulfurivibrionaceae bacterium | reverse complement strand
CGACCGCAATGTCCGCTCCCCGTTGTATCGTCTTCCATGGTTTGCTTTCGGTTCCGGCATTGCTGTCACTGGCATCCGGGTGGGTATTGTCAACATAAAAGGTGGCCGCCCAGAGATTTGCGGCCAGACCAAGGTGTGCTAAAATAGTTAAAAAAATAATTCGCTTTAAATACATGTTCATACGGCTTTCCTCGTGGTTGTTATTGGGATTAGCCGAACAAGTTATCCATGCCCAGATGGGAAGTCAACAAACGCAAGCCTATATTTTTTATCTTTAATAAAGCCTGTTATTTCATATGATCTGCCTTCGGTTAATCTATTGTTTGGGCTCACCGGGGTCGTAATTTAACCCGCGCGGCCATAGTTATCGCTAAACCGGACAATGTCATCCTCACCAAGATAAGAACCGCTCTGCACCTCAATCAGTTCAAGGGGAATAACACCCGGATTTTCAAGACGGTGATTGGTTCCAAGTGGGATGAAGGTCGATTCGTTTTCACTAAGTAGGAATGTTTCTTCATCGCGGGTGATTTTGGCGGTCCCCTTTACAACAATCCAATGTTCGGCGCGGTGATGATGTTTCTGCAGGGAAAGGATGGCGTTCGGGTTGACGATGATCCTCTTGACCTGGAAACGATCACCGGTCGTAATGTTTTCATACGACCCCCAAGGCCGAAATACCTGGCTGTGCAGGTTGGCCTCGGTTCTTTTTTTGGTGATCAGTTGTGCGACAATTTTTTTTACATCCTGAACATGATCTTTATGGGCGACCAGCACGGCATCGGCAGTTTCAATTATCACATGGTCTTCTACTCCCACTGTAGTAAGGAGCCGGTGGTGGGCATGGAGATATGAGCCATGGGTATTCTGGGTAAGCACATCACCCCGGATCACGTTGTTTTCGGGATCTTTGTCGCCAACCTCCCACAATGCCGACCAGGAACCGACATCGCTCCAGCCAGGTGACATCGGGATCACCACAGCCCTGCCGGTTTTTTCCATGACCGCATAGTCGATGGAGTCAGCCGGACAGGCGCTAAAAGCCTCTCTGCCCAGTCTGTGAAAATCAAGGTCTTTAGTGATGGCCCCATGGGCTTCCCGGCACCATGTCATCATCTCGGGAGCGTACCGCTGCAGCTCCTCCAGAAAAGAGTCGGCACGAAATAGAAACATGCCGGAATTCCATAAGTAATTACCGTCCTGGACAAATTTCGCGGCGAGGTCCGAATTCGGCTTTTCAATAAAGCTCTCAACCGCGTAACAGTGGTTCTTCCCGCCTGAAAGGCTGCCCATGATTTCCCCCTGTTTTATATAGCCATAACCGGTTTCAGCTTTTTTCGGTACGATGCCGAAGGTGACCAGTTTACCTTCTTCCGCGGCTGCCATCCCGGCAAGAATTCCATCCTGAAAGGCATCGGTGTTTGTGATAAGGTGGTCAGCCGGCAGGATGAGAAGTAGTGGCTTGTCCATGGAGGAAAGCGCTTGCATTGCGGCTACAGCCGCGGCCGGCGCGGTGTTGCGGCCGATCGGCTCAAGGAGCATCGTGGCGGCTGTTGCCGCTATCTTGCGCAACTGTTCCGCCACCATAAATCTGTGCTCGTCATTGCAGATAACAATCGGGGAGCCGATACCTTCCAGATTTGCCAGCCTGGTAATGGTTTGCTGCAAAAGAGATTGCTCACCCACAAGCGGCATAAGCTGCTTTGGATACAGTTCCCGGGAAAGTGGCCAGAGTCGCGTCCCGGAGCCTCCTGCAAGGATTATTGGAATAATCATTTGTTTTCCCTTCCTTATTAAAGGTACTTCTTGTTGACTTTGGTCGGATCAGCTCAAGTGGGACCGCCCGGCTAACCGCCGGAATTTTGTTGGTTGTTCGGAAGTTATCGATATTATATTGAACGGATGTGGGCCTTTATGACTTCTATCGGGAAATGCATTAGAAATTTAAGGCGCTTGGGAAAAGCTTTTTTAAACCATCCTCTTGGGTTCGCTTGCATTCTGTAGAACCATTGCAAACCGAGATTTTGAATCATCTGGGGGGGCGTTTTAAGTTCGCCGATGTAGAAACGAAACGCCGCGCCAACCCCGATCATGACTCCCCGATCGAGCAGGTCCATGTTCTGTTTCATCCATTTATCCTGCTTCCCACCGCCAAAACTGACCCATATTATGTCAGGAGAGGTTCGGTTTATTTTATCGATTATTTTTTCGGAATCTTCCTGGGTGAAATCATTCTTGAACGGCGGACTGTAACCGGTAATCCTGATGTCCCGGTTGACACTTTTCGCCTTCCGGATAATCCGGTTAATGGTCTGGTCGGTGTCGCCGAGGAGGAAGTGGCTAAGATCGTTTTTTTCCTCCAATAAACGTCTTAAAAGTTCACCCCCCGCGATTCTCTCGATGTTTCTACAGCCCAGAAACCTGCCGTACCAGGCCAGCGGCACACCATCGGGAATACTGAGGAGCGACTCCCAAAGAGCCTGCCGGAGCTCATCATCCTTGGTTGCCATGATTACAACGCCTACATCGACCAGACATACGTACCCCTTGCTGTCGATATTATTTTTTATCGCCGTAAAAGCTTCAGGGAGATTGGTATTGCTGATCTTTACCTTCTTGAAGAGGATGTTCTCCGGTTCCAGGGAGTTCTTTTGATCTTTCAAGATATCCATCCGCATCTCCTTATCGATGACATTTCAGTCCGGCCTCTGTTCTTTAGGGTTGGAGGCCGGGGCGAACCGATAGCCAAAGGCATCAATATCTTTCTTGTAAAGTTCAGCCACGAATTCTCGTGTTTCATCGTCGTAATATTGCGTGTAGTGAGGAAAGGTGTTTTTTTTGTGCTTGGCGCTGAAACTGTTTTGGAGCATCTGCATCGCCTCCGGCCTGTTTCTGGGAATGCGCAGGCCTAAAGTCGTAGCGTTGCGGTGGGGTATTTTGGTCCGGGGCAGGCCAATCTGCCTGCAAACTTCGTCAAAGCCCTGCTGCAGTTCTTCAAACCTGCCGAGATAGTCGACAAGGAGCTTGCCGTCGTGGTCATGGAGAAAGTCATACTGCGGGATAATGTGGTAGTAGAAATCGTTCCAGCCCGGCTTGGGAAGATATTTGAAAATGAAGGTCTTGAAGTCGTATTTTCGAGCATGGCCCCGATATTTGTATTCGGAAACAATTCTCGCCCACGGGTTGCGCACGAAGGCGAACTTGAAATAGGAGTCAAAAGCCTCCTGGGGAAGATGACCGCAGGCGACATAGTCGGCGGCTTTCAGGTGACCGAGGGCCGGAGGTCCAAGTCGGGGATCGTTGTTGCTGCCGAGGAGCAGGGGCGTATTTGTCTTCCGGTAATAACCCAATTGTCTTACAAAAATCTGATGTATGCTTTCCCCGGCTGACTTGGGAATGTGGATGTAGATGCATTTAAATTGGTGACAAAGCATGGTCGGCTCTCCTCTGATAATTTTAGGAAGGAATCAATTAATTTTTCTGCAAACCCCGGTCTGGTTTTGGGGCTGAAACAATCGGGCCATTTCCCGGGGCAGCACATGCCAATACTCCCCCTTGTAGCGTTCCTTGATGTACTCGAGAAACTGTTGGTAGTAGCGGGATGGGTACTCTTCCAGGCTGTTTGTTTTGCCGGTGAAATTCATATAGTCCGGATGGACATTGACCAGGGCCATGCCGCGATGGTTCGCAAGCCAGTCCAGTTTTTTTCGCCAGATATCGATATCTTGCTGTCCCATGAGCACAAAAAGGGTGAAATCCTGGGGCAGGGTGTAGGGCAGTTCCACGTACCCGTTGTCCGCCGAGCCGTTTTGGACCCGGAAAGGGAATATGGTGCCGACCCCGTCGGATTGCGGTTCAAAGGGATCGGTGTCAAAGGTGGAGGCGTCGTACTCGATGTTCAGATCGTGGATCCAGTCGAGGTTATGGTGCATCGATGGCGAGCGAAAGCCCACCGCCTGCCATTCCTCGATGTACCGGTTGATCCTGGCGGCCCGTTCCCGGAATATTTCCCTGGACCGGTACAGCGTGCCGTCATGGTTCAATCCGTGGACCCCTACCTCAAAGCCGTTGGCGGTTAACTCATGGCGCAGCTCCGCCGGTACTTCATAGCGTTCCGGCACAAAATTGAAAGAGGAGCGGAAACCCAGGCGCGACTCCAGCTCCATGAGCTTCCGGCAGTTTCCAACCCCTCTTGCCGTGTCGACGTCGTGGGTCAGGACCAGGGCGAATTTTTTCCGTTCCGGCCAGCCCGGCCAGGCAGCGGGGCCGGCTTTGGCCGATTCGTCAATGGGCCACACCTTGCCATAGCGGAAGCGTTGGCCCCGCACCAGCTGGCGGCGCAGGAAAATCTGAGTTTTCCTTGGAATATACTTTTTGAGATTATAGTAGAGCGTGGCGCCGGACATGGCCATCTACCTCGTTGTTATCGCGGTCCCAGTCCCGGATCAGCGCCAGCGCGACCGTGGCGGTATGAGCAACTGTATCGAGATCCAGCCTGGACAGCAGATCTTCTTCCGTATGCCAGTACGGATTCTTATGTATCGAGTTTATGAAAACCGCCGGATAACCTTCTGACCAGAAGGATGCTTCATCTCCTCACGACTCATTTTCGATAAGTATGGCGGTTTTCTCCCAGAGCCCGGGCTTTCCGGAATATCCCTCGATCAGCCGGCGATCTTCCTCGCGGGTGACCAGTTTTAAAATGCGTCGGCCCCGGAATGGTTGCGTGACAAAGTTTTTGAGCTGGACGGCGAGAATTTTTCCCCTTTTCACGGGGGAAATCCCGCTGTTGAAAAGGACGGCGCCGTCCCGGATGATCTCCAGGGGTTTCGGGGTATAGCCTACCCCGTCAATATTGAGGACGGCGAGAATTTCTGTCTTTGCCTGCCGCGCCCGCCGGGCAAAGCTTTTGCTGCCGGCGCGCCCTGTTTCTTCATTGGAAAAGAAAACCAGCCGGACCGAGGATTGATGCGACTTTTCCCGAAGAATCCTGGCCAGTTCCAGCAGAACGGCGATGCCGCTTGCGTTATCGTCCGCTCCCGGAGCCTGCTTCGCCGGGCTCCATGCCTTTGAGTCGAAGTGGGAGACAACCAGGATACTTTGGTTCGGGTTGAGATCGCCCGGGAAACTCACCGTGATATTTTCCCAGACCTTGCCGGCATGGGGGTATTGCCGGACATCCGGTTTCAGGCCGAGGGAGCGCAGGGTTTGCCGGATGAAGTCAGCGGCTGATTGCTGGCCGGCGTGATTGGTCCGTGACCCCAGAGCCTGCAAGGCCGTGACGGAGTTTTTCAGATTTTCCGGATTTATTTCATCTGCCGGATTCAGGGGGGAGCGGTTGGCATCCTCATTCGATGCCAGGGCAGAGAAGAGGATAAGCATCAGGAGCAAGCTCCCGAGGAGAACGGCAAACTTCCCCTTTTTGATGACCGGTCCCTTCTGGCATGGTTGCTTAGTCATTTTTTCTCCGGTTCCTGGTGCTTTTCAGCCAAGATGGCGGTAGCAGAAATTGCCGATAATCGACTGGAGGGGATCCGGAGCTTTCCGGCAGATGCGGCTCATCAGCCGGTAGCTAATTGGGTCTGCCTCGGGGCTCAATTCTTCATTCATTTTTTGCGTGTACTGAAAGTGCGGCAGATCAATCGCCTCGGCCCCCCATCTTGCCTTGAACTTCATCAGCGGTTTGTTGGCCGGGGAGGTCCTGCCGAAATCGAAGATGGCGTATCCTTTCCGGTGGGCCATGCGGATCGCCTGCCAGAACAGAAAATGGTTCGGGCTGAGATTGCGGAAGCGTTCGTCGGAGGCGGCGAATTCGGCGGAAACCCGGGTCTTGAAATGCAGAAGGATCATGCCGGCGACCGGGATCCCGTCTTTTTCCGCGAGCAGCAGGGTGAGCAGCTCCCGCGGGTAAAGATTGCCCCAGAGTGCCTCGAAAAACCGGTAAGGCTGGGTCGGCCGGCCGACATTCTTCCTGGTCCGCATATGCAGGTTGTAATATTGCCGCAGATCGGTCTGGTTCTCCCCGATTCGCAGCTGGAGACCGCTTTTTTCGGCCCGGGCGATGCGCTGCCGAACGCAGCTTCGATGAAAACCTTTGCTGAGAGCTTCCGGGCCGCGGCTCAGATCCAGGAAGTGATGTTTGTAGAATCTTGTGCAGGCCAACTGGTTATTTCGGATAGAATCGAGGGCCTGGTGGGTGCGCAATTCAATTCTGGTTTTACCGCCTCTGCCAAATTGATCGAGAACAGCCTCGAAAAGTGCGGTAAAGGATTGTCGATCGGTAACAAGGGGATCGGACAGGGTGGCAAAAGGGATACTGACCAGTCGCCGTCCGGTCAGGTAGCTTCTGACTTCGTATATCGGCAGTCCCGCGAGGATTTCCCGGTTGCGGCCGAGGAGGGCAAGGTAGTGGCCGGTCATATGCCTGAAACTGGTTTCCAGAACCTTCTTCCAACTGGACAGATGGTAGAGCCAGCCAAACGGATGTTCGGCGACAAAAACGTCCCAACGGGGGTCGTTGCCGATATCAATCAGTTCAATTGCATGGTTGTTTTTGCCGCCAGTGAGGTCTATTCCCGTTAACATCCGCAACTCCATTTTGATTTGATATCCCGCCTTCCCAGGCCGGACTGGTTCGTTGCCGTTGCCGCTATCGGCGCCTTTCCCCTTTAGCCAGTGTCTGTCCAGAAATGATGATTTTGTCCGAGAACGAGAAGCAAGGATGTCGGAAAAGCACCCTAAAGGGTATAAACTTCACGTACTTGGGTACGTGAGCACTTTCCGACTCCGCGGCGACGAAGTTATCGGGCAAAAAGAGTATTTATGGACGGGCACTAGCCAACATGCCGGTATGCCACCGAGCCGATCATCTTCAGAATCGGCAGGGGCATGTTTTGCATTATTCTCCCCGTCATGGCTGGAGATTTACCTCCCTCCCGGCGGGCAAGCGATTCCCTTAAGGAATATCTGTAATAAACCAGCTCCACGGCCTCGGGGTTCCATCCTTTTTTGAATTGGCTCAACCCCCGGTTTTCCGGATCGGTCCGGCCCAGGTCCAGGGATTCGAACCCCGCTTCCCGGTAAAGCCGGATGGCGTGCCACATGACCAGGTAATTGGCGCGCAGTTCCTGGTAGGAGGGATCGGAAGCGCCGTATTTATACATCGCCCGCCGGCCGAAACTTAAATATACGGCGCCGGCGACAACCCTGTTTTGATGGGAGGCAAGGATAATGGTCCCCTGGTCCCGGGAAAGGATGTGTTTATGAAGGTTTTTAAAGAAGGCAAAGGGCTGCGGCGGAATGCCGTGTCTTTTTCTGGTCAGACAGTTTAAGGCGTAAAATTGCTCGACGGCCTCCATGCTCCCGCCGACCGTGCAGGTTACATCCGATTTCTCCGCTTTTTTGATATTTCTCCTGGTGCTCTCCCGGAAGGAGCGGAACAACTCATTCTCGTCGGGGGATAAATCCAGGGTATGACCCAGAAACTTTTTTGAGGCCGGCTGATCGTCTGGCTTCATTGCGGCAGACCTCAATTCCAGATATTCCCAGCCCCGCCTTTTGCCATAGTCGAGGATCGAGGTCAGGAGACGGTCGAGGTCGGCCGCGGTCTCCCAGATCGGCTCGCAATGGTCTGAAAAGGGGAGGGAGGTTCCCCGTTTGCCGGTAAAAAAGCTCAGCACTTCCATCATCGGGACCATGGCGCGGACCTTATTGTCACCGTCAAATAGGACAAAATAGCAGGGGGTATAAGCGTATGTTTCGGAGAGCGTGGCGGCCCACGCGGCTGAATGAAAAAATGAACCCTTGCCGTTAGCGAGTATCTGCCGGTCCCAAAGCGGCGAGCCGATGGGGTTTATGATCCAGACCTGGTCAGTCATGGCAGTGTTTTGCTCCTTGCCTGATTTTGATTTCTTCACCGGATTCTTGACTCTGGATTTCCGGCCGGTCATTTGACAGCTTCTTTGATTTCCGCGGCCACATAGTTGATCTGCTGCTCGGTCAACTCCGGGAACATTGGCAGGGAGAGCTGTTCTCCCGCATGCATTTCCGCCACGGGGAAGCTTCCCTTGTCCCAGCCCATGCCGGAATATGCCTGTTGCAAATGGATGGGGACCGGATAATGGATGCCGCAGCTGATCCCCTTTTCAGCCAAACGGGAGAACACCTGATCCCGGTTTTTCAGGCGGAGCGGGTAGATATGATAGACATGTCTGGCATATCCAGCCTCATGGGGCAGGGCGCCCACTTGAAGATCGGCCAGCAAGCTATTGTAGATTTCGGCATTTTTTCGGCGGGCCTCGTTCCAGTCCGGCAGATGCCTCAGCTTGACATCGAGAACCGCCCCCTGAATGCCATCCATGCGGGAATTCCAGCCGATGACGCTGTGGTGGTATTTGCGCTGCTGGCCGTGGTCGCGGAAGACGCGCATCTGTTCGGCCAGCTTATCATCGTTGGTAACCACCGCCCCGGCCTCGCCCCAGGCCCCCAGGTTTTTGCCGGGGTAGAAGCTGAAGCAGCCGGCCCGGCCCAGGGATCCGGCCCTGCGCCCCTTGTATTCCGCGCCGTGCGCCTGGGCCGCGTCTTCAATGACCGGTATGGCGTGTCTTTCGGCGATCTCCATGATCGGGTCCATGTCGGCCATCTGGCCATAAAGGTGGACCGGGATTATCGCTTTGGTTCTGGGGGTTATGGCGGCTTCGAGTAGGTCCGGATTCATGGTGTAAGTCCGCTCATCGATGTCCATGAAAACGGGGAGGGCTCCGCATTGGCTGATGGCCTCGGCGGTGGCGATAAAGGAGTTCGGGACGGTAATGACCTCATCGCCTGGCCCGACTCCGAGTCCGCGCAGGGCAATCCAGAGGGCGTCGGTGCCGCTGCCGACTCCGACGGCATGGCGGCATTGACAAAAATCGGCAAAGTTTTTTTCGAACACTTCGACGAAGGGGCCTCCGGCAAATGATGAAGAGGCCATGACTTCGCCAATCGCCGCTTGGGCTTCTTCCCGGATCAGTTTGTATTGGGTTTGCAAATCAAGAAGAGGTACTTTCATGGTCAATCTCCGTAAGCTGTCTTAAAATTCGAGCCGGGTTGCCGGCCACAATGGTGTTTTTCGGCACATCTTTTGTGACAACGCTGCCCGCGCCGACGATGGCGTTTTCTCCGATGTTGATGCCGCCCAGCAGAACCGCCCCGGAACCGATCGAGGCCCCCGCCCCGACCTGAATGGTCTCGCAGAACCAGTCATCGTCCGATTTCAGCTGGCCGGTGCTGGTGGTCGCCCGGGGGTATTTGTCGTTGATGAAAGTGACGCCGTGGCCGACGCAGACCCGGTCGCCGATTGTCACCCCTTCACATATAAAGGTATGGCTTGAAATTTTGCAGGATGCCCCGATCCGCGCCCCTTTCTGAATTTCAACAAACGGCCCGATTTTGGTATTATCGCCAACCGCGCAGCCGTACAGATTGACGAACTCGGAAATTTTCACGTCATCACCGAGTATTACGTCGGCTGCTATTTTACGCATAATTGGAATCGACAAAAACCTGCCCCCCCCCGTTTTGCAGTGATTTGGACGCCGCTTCGAGAATTTGCACAACTTCAAGAGCTTCTTTGCCCGATGAATGCGGGGTCTGGCCGTTGGTTATGCAATCAAGAAAGTGGGCTGCTTCAACGAGCAGGGGTTCCTGCTGTTTGATATAGGGGCAGTACGAATCGCCGTAATGGTAGGAGTACTGGAAATCCGCGAAGGTGTCGTAGTGGGGCGGTGTCTCGATCCGTTTGTCATAGATCTTTATTTTCTCCATGGATTCGATGTCGTTGTAGACCAGCATTCTTTTGGAGCCTACAAAGGTCATCTCTCTAACCTTGTTGGGGTCCAGCCAGCTGCTTTGGATGGTGGCGAAACCGCCGTTGCTGAAATTCAAGGTCATGTTGGTTATGTCTTCGATTTTTTTGTTCACATGGGCCTTGCCCTGGCAGTTGATGCTTACCGGCATCTGGTTCAGGGTGTGGAGGATGATGGAGATATCGTGGGGCGCCAGATCCCAGGCTACATTGATGTCCTTCTGGCAGAGGCCGAGGTTGCAGCGGCGTGAACTGATGTAGAGCAGATCGCCTAGATCCCTGGAGTCTATGATCTCCTTGATCTTCATGACCGCTGATGAGTAGATAAACGTATGGCCGACCATCAGAGCCAGTTTCTTGTCGTTGGCGATCTCGATCAGTTCCCTGCACTCATCGCCGTTGGTGGCCATCGGTTTTTCCACGAAAGTGTGCTTGCCGGCCAACAGGCTTTCCCGGGCCATGGTGTAATGAAAACGCACCGGAGTGGCGATGGCGATTGCATCTATCTCCTCATCTTTCAGGAGATCCTCATAGCTGCTTGTTGTTTTGGTCGACGGATAGAGTTTCTCCATGTGGTTCAGGCGTTCTTTCGACAGGTCACAAACCATCTGCACGTGGCAATTCTGCAGGGAGTGAAAACTGCGGATAATATTCGGGCCCCAATAGCCGCAGCCGGCAACAGCGATTTTGATCATTTTTTTCCTCATGTTTTTTAAGTCCTTTTTGTTAAATACTTGTGAGAATTGCCACTGATGCCGGATCAAGAATCCGGCGTTTTTTTTGTTGTTTCTATCTTGACCGGTACTTTGCCTCTTCTCCCGCGCCGATGAAGTGACCTCCCAACTTGCTAAGACTTCCTTTAAGTTCCGTTGCTATGACCATCGGAGTCATGAGCAGGATTTTCAGGTCGAGCCGGAAGGACTGCTTGCGGCTATAGCGGATATCCAGGCGCACCATCTGGTTGAAGGTAAGGTCGTTTTTGCCGCTGACCTGCCAGAGTCCGGTCATGCCCGGGGCTGTATCCAGGCGGCCGGTGTGCCAGAGCTGGTATTCCGCTACTTCATAAGGAATCGGCGGCCTCGGCCCGATGAGACTCATGTCGCCCCGCAACACATTAATCAACTGGGGCAGCTCATCGAGATAGGTTTTTCGAAGCAGTTTGCCGAACCTGATTATATGGCAGTTGCTGTCATCGAGCTTGCGCATGGCCTGGGCGCAGTCCTGCGGGTCTTTCCCTCCCTGAATCAGGGTTGAAAGATGTTCACGGTGCTCGCTGTTATCGGCGTTGACTGCCATGGTCCGAAATTTCAGCAGGGTGAAGGGACGTCCACCCCTCCCGATTCTGGTCTGCCGGTAAAAGGCCGGACCGGGAGAAACCACCTTGATCAGACAACATATAAAAAGAAAAAGCGGGGAGAGGATAATCAGGCCCGCCAGGGAGCCGAGGAAGTCGAGGCTGCGCTTCTTCCTGGTCATCTTTCTGGTGTACAGCTGCTGCAACTCCTCCATACCACAATTGAACTGTTGCCCGGCGCCGTCCTCGGCAATAGTTTCTTCCGGCAATTTTCGACCGGTTCCGGTGTTGTTTTTCCGGGGTGGAGGATAACTGTAAACCTTGCAGAGTAGTTGGCCTTTGGCGGTAAGCAGGGAACTTCGGATTTTTCTGGCAAATTTCCAGGCGTCAGGGGTTGAGGCATTGTGCAGGATCACTCCGATCCGGTTTTGTCGAAGCCAGCCGGCTTCATCCGTCACCCGCATCCGGGCGGTCAGCTCGGTCAGAAAATCATTTTCCTCCTTGCTCGACAGCTTCCGCTCCCCGTTTTCGAAGACAATAAGAGAAAAGCGGTGGGTACTCCGTTCTGCCCGGGCGCGTTCCCGGGCCAGAATGCGGGAGAATTCCTTTTCTCCATAGATCCCCCCGGTTCGGTTTTCCTGTCCGGGAGCCACGGAATCATTGAACATTTTCAGCATGCCTGCGAGTGACATTTGCGGCCTCCGTTACTAGATTCTTTTGTAGATAAAATTTGGTATCGGATAACTGCGTTTATTGAGGACTACTCCCAGGATGTTGCCATTCTGGGCCGCAATACGTTCTTTCAGCTTAGCCACCGTCTGCCAGCGGGTCTTGCCCGCCTGCACCATCAGGATAACCCCATCGACTTTCGGGGAGAGCAACAGGCATTCCGAACAGGTGACCGCTGCCGGTGAGTCGATGAGGATCAGGTCAAATTCCTCTTTGAGCCCCTCGAGGAGAGGGCCGATCTGGGGCATTTCGCAGATTATGTTGGCGGAAATGCCGCTGGCTGGCAGCTGGGTCACATAGAGCGAAGAATACTCGACTCTGGCGAAGTCCTTTCTGGTCAGTTTCATCTCCGCCGAGGGATCGTCCAACGGTGGCAGCTGGGAGAAGACCTGGAAGTGGCTGCACTGATTCGGTGTCTTCTGATTCAGGTCCAGAAGCAGCACGTTCTTTTTCAGTTTCATGGCGGCAAGGGTGGCAAGTTCCCGCACCATCGTACTGGTCCCTTCACCTTTCTGGGTCCCCTGGAACTGCACAATTCTGCTTTTCCGGTCGGGCAGAAGCGTAACAATGCTTTGATAGAGGCTGGCGCCTTTCCCATCGGAAGGCTTAATCGTGGTCGCGGCAGATGGAACCAGGGCCATTTCGTATTGCCGCCTCTCTGGTTTATCCCTTTGCCCATTTTCTTTCTTGGCTTCCCGCAGGTTGTACTGTTCAAGGTCCGCGTTTTCCAATGCTTCAAAAATTCTGGTCATCGCTGCCGTCCTCCTTGGTAATTCGCCCGTATTCTCTCGGATTCCAGAGGTGCTGGAAAATAGATTATGTCACCGGTAAAGATCAGGTCAGCGTCAAAGATATGGGGGTTGTTTTCCTTGACTGTTTGAATAATCCGGTCATTGACAAAACCGTAGACATCGAGGCAGATCTGGGAGAGATATTCTCCATTTCTAATAGTCCTTACTGTTGGCCCGTCTTTAATTTTCCTCGCCCTTATCTCTTCCGGCCAAGTGTTTATGGCGGCTGGCTCGATCGCCTTTTTTTCATTTCGGGAGACTAAAATCATCGAGGCGCGGTTCTGCCCGGCAGAATCAGCCCGAGCGGCATAAGCCTGAGCAGGCTCAGACGGAGCAGGCTTAGACGGAGTTGGATTAGCCGGAGCAGGATTAGCCGGAGCAGGATTAGCCGGGGCAGGGGCCTCGGAGGAGGTGCTGCCGGCCGGGATCCTTGGCCGGCCGACCTTGCCGGGGAGGGGTGTGGCTTTATTTTGTGAAATGACTGTTTCCGGGATGGATTGGGGTTGCGCCGGCAAGGTCGTTGTTTTAATACCGGCCGGGTTGCTGTCGGAGGAATGTTCATTGTGGCTGAAACTTAATCGGTCCAGGGGCGAAAATGCGTGCAGCCCGGCCAGGGTGCTTACCCCAAGGATCAGAACTCCGACCAGTGAGGCATATTTCCACAAGAAAAACGGGGAGCGCCTTTTTCCTTCAAAATCGGCGATGACCTGTTTGACTATTCTGCCGGTAATTCGTTGTTGCTGATAGCCGTATCCGGCGACAAGGGCATTGTCACAGAGGATGTTGAGCATGCGCGGTGATCCCTGCGCCGACTTGATGATTCTTTTTAAGGCTCCGTTGCTGAAAATGTCGTCGGGCGTCGGGGTGACCTTCGCCAGGCGGAAGAGGATATAGTCACGGCTATCCTGAGGTGAAAGCGGCATGAGTGTCGCCCGAATGGCAAGGCGCTGATTGAGTTGCCGCAATTGCTTCCCGGCCAGCATCTCAGCCAGTTCGGGCTGGCCGACCAGAATGATCTGCAGAAGCTTTTCCTTCGGGGTCTCCAGGTTCGACAAGATGCGCAACCGTTCAAAAGTCGTGACCGGCATGTTCTGCGCTTCATCGATGATCAGCACGATATTATGTTGTTGTTCGAACTCCCGGATCAGAACAGTGTGCAGTTGCTCCACCATATCGTAGACGTTTTCATTGTGCGGCTCGATCCCCAGCTCCCGAAAAATCGTTTTCAGAAGTTCCGCAAAACTTACCGACGGGTTGAACACATAGATTGGTTTCACCATGCTTCTTTTGCTTCTGGCCAGATACGACCGGATAATGGTGGTCTTGCCGGTCCCAACCTCGCCGATTACGGAGACAAACCCCTTTTTCTTTGAAATGCAGTAGATGATTGCCCCCAGCGCCTCTTTATGACTGGGACTCAGGTAGAGGAACTCCGGATCCGGCGTGATGTGAAAAGGGGTTTTTGCCATATTGTAATAGTTCAGATACATAGGCGGGACTCCTCACAGGGGACCGAGGCCAGCACGGGCAGGCCCAGCCGTTTTTCGACGTCCTCCTTGGTCTTCAGCGAGTCATCCTGGTACTCAAGGAGAAAGGCAACAGTGACTCCGCCAAAGAAGGCCAGGAAAAAGCCGAGACTGAGATTGAGAGCCTTGTTCGGTTTGATCGGCTCCAGATGCATGCTCGCCGGTTGAATAATGCTGAGGTTGGAGACCTTGTCCGCGTCCATGGCCCTGGAGATATCGGTGCGTTGCAAGTCCTGGCGGAACCGGAGATACTCTTCTTCCAGCAGGCCGACATTACGTTTCAGCCTGGCTTCGGCCAGCTCGTTTCTGGCCAGGGCGGCAAGTTCCTCCTGCGGGTACTTGAGATCGCCCTCCAGAGCTTTCAGACGGGCGATCTGGGATTGGAGCAGGGCGCGTCCCTTCTCAAGGTCCAGCTGCATTGCCTGATAGGTCGGGTCGATGCCGGAGCTTATTTCGTCGCTTTGCTTCTCGTTGCCCAGGGCCGCCTCCGCCACCTTGATCTGTTCCCGTACCTTCCGGAGTTCACGGTGATCGTCCGGGTAGCGGGCCGCAAGGTCCGCCTCTGTAATGCGGAAATCAAACAGGCGCTCTTTTATGGCATCGATGGAGGTGCTTCTTCTGCCGACAACCCGACCCAGTTCAATTTCCCGGGATCGGCCCTGCAGTGCTTCCTCCAGAGAGGCATTGTGGGCCCGGGAGGCGGATATCTGGCTGTTTGTTTCGCTGATTTCGCTCTGGAGCTGGCTGATCCGGTTAAAGAGTGCTTCCTTCTGAGTGTCGATGGAAGTGATGTTGTTGGTGGCCTGGAACTTTTCAAGAGCGTTCTCTTTTTCCTGGAGTTTCGCGAAGAGGTTATCGGCCTGTTCCTGAAAAAAATGGGGCGGGGCATGGCTGCTGTGTACCTGAATGTGGTGATCCTGGTAAGCGGTCAGAAATGAGTCAAGCACCTGCCGGCTGAATTGCGGATCCTGCGACTCAAATGAAATCATGATGACGTGACTGTTCTGCTCAACCGCCACATTGAGGTTGGCAACCAGCCTGTTGACCGCCCTTTCTTTTTTTGTAGCAACGGCCGGTTCCTCCTCTTCTATAAAAGGAGTGGTCATTTTCAGCCAGAAGCTCCGGTTGAAGGATGCCGCGGCACGGAGAAAGTTTTGGTCTGTGTCGGCGTCGCCGGGGTTGTTGCCGCCTCCAGCCAGGAAAACCTCAGGGGTGATTACGTCGACAACCTGCTCGGCCAGGAGTCTGCTTTTGATTATGGCCAGCTCGGAATTGACTTCGTTTTGCCGGCTTTGTGAAAGGGAAACGGTCTGCCCGCCTACGGTGGGGTCAAGGGCAAGGCTTTCGCGGCCGAGCCTGATCAGTATTTTTGCTTCCGACCGATAGATTTCGGGCGAGATATAAGTAAACAGGAGTACTCCCAGAAAAACGGTTCCGGAGAAGAGGACTATCGCTTTTTTCCTTCGGAACAGGACATAGAGAATATCCCGCAAAGAGCTGTTTTTTTCCGGCATAATGGGACCCGGCAGATATTGTTGATTTTGTGGCTGCATTTCCTTCTCCTCTCTGAATATCAAACATACAAACCCCGGTGTTCAGGCCTTCGGCGGGACTGTTATTCGACACTCCAGTCACCGCGCATTTCATAAGTTAAGCCCACCCCAAAGCCGCGGAACAGGAATAATTGAGCGATATATTGATCGACGAATTTGTCGAGGTTGGCGATGGTCGATTTGGGCACATAAACGATGTCATTGGGCTGCAGATGCATAGCCTCCTCGGCGCCTGTTTTATAAATGGCATCGGAGAGATTGACCTGGTGGGGAACGGCTTTACCCTGATCGTCTTTACGGATGACGATCACATGGTTAATCTTGGCCGTTTCTTTAAAACCCCCGGCATTGATCACCGCCTGAAGTGGATTGACCTCGCCCTGGAGGGTCAAGAGGCCGGGGGTATTGACTTCACCGCCGACATAGACCCTCTGGTCAATCAGGGAGCGGACCACCACGGAGATTACCGGGTCTTTGATTTTCGACTCGTAAAGTCTGGTCAGTTTCTCGTCGAGTTCTTCTGGTGTAAGCCCCCAGGTCTGGACCGAATCAACCAGCTGGAGGGTGATAAAACCGTCCGGCCTGATCACCTGGGTATCATTCAGTTCCTCCCAGTGGGGGAATTTCAGTTCTATTTCGTCCCCCGGTCGCAGGACCACCCTGGTTGGCGGAGGTGGTGTGGAGAGTCTCTTCTGATATGTAAGGTCCTCACCGGTGGCGGATACACATGCGGCGGACGCCAGCAGAAAGGCGAGTGGCAGAGCTAATCGCATGATCCGTGCGGTTCTGGCCCGGACTCTTTTCATGCTGAAGATATGAGATCGGGTGGTCATTTGCTGTTCCTCCGTTTTTTGATGAACCCGCAAAAACTGATGAGCTTCACGGCATTGCAGGCGACTAAACAAGCCAGTTTTTCAACTGCTTACATATCTTTCGGACTGTTTGCCTCGCCCGCAATGGCTTTATTTTTAAGTTTTGCGAGGCCATTATTTTTACAGAGCGGCCTTGCCGCCCGTTTTTGGCAAAAATCAAGTTTTCAAACACACGCTCTCCACTCTTTCCATGCCAACTGATTTCCAGATCATGAAATTAACCTCATCACTTATCTACATCTCATCAAATTCCGGTAACTGATATCAATCGCCGGACGGATGTGTTTTTGCCGTATTACCGAGAGATTTTTTTGCCAAAGTTGTAGACCGATTTCCCGGTGCAGGACTACACCTTTCAGCCTACCTGTTTCAGGGTGTCGGCTTGAAACGCCGACAGGACGCGAAACGAGGGGTGAAGGCCGGTATTTCACAGAAGTCTCCATGTTATTTAAAAGGTACTAGTCCGCGGCCCCGGTAAAGTGACCCGCAAGCCGTCCGAAAATTCTCAGCTATTCTCCAAATCAGGTCCGGGGCTTACGATTATTTAAATCGGGGCCTAAAAAAGAATTACAAGGGAAAGAATAGCGATACCCTGAAAAGTGAGCGGGATCCCTTCCGGCTTCGGCCCGCAACAGCCGCAACAGTGTCAGTGAATAGACCCGGCGCCGGGCGAAAGATCAGAAGGAAGATCCGACCGCCTGCCCGCCGCATTCCGAATTGTAAAAAGAAAGGATCAGTCAGGTAATATCGGCTCTTCTGGATTTCCGGTAGCTCATTTTATGGTACTTGAGGTTCTGGGTTGCCCAGAGAGCCGCCTTGATGCGGCTTTTAACATTGATTTTCTGATAGATGTTGTGGGTATGGGTCTTGACGGTATGCGGGCTGATGCCGAGGTCGTCGGCAATATCATCTTTACAGAATCCGTTCGCAATCATCGAGAGGACTTCGCGCTCCCGGAAAGTCAGAGGAACCTGTTCTTTTTCGTCCTGCTGGTCTTGAAACTTTCCGGTTTCCAAGACGCATTTTTCCAGAACCGTCCTCGATACCCAGAGCTGCCCGTGTAAAACTGCCTGGATTCCTTTTCGGTACGAGGTCAAGGAATCGTCCCGGTAAAAAATCCCCCGTGTACCACGCTTGATCGCCTGGGTTTCGATTTTCTGCTCTGGACTGACGTTAAACAGGATGAGCTTGAAGGCGTCAGGGGGGAGATCGAAATTTACCTCACTCCAGATGGTCTCCTGTACCTCATCAACACAATCCCAGAGAATGACACAATTTTTTCCGTTTTCCGCTTCCAGCATATAAGTCAGATTTCCAGGGGACGAACAGGTGCAGGGAAGTCCTGTAGCATCCGCAAGGGCCTGGGAGAACAGTTCGTTCTGTAGTTGAAGTGAACCGACAATATGGAGCCGGGACATTTTTTTATTATCAGGAGTCTCCGGGGAGCCCAATTGAACTGCGGTCATATTTTCCTCCTATTAACACTGCATTAGTCCATTCCGCCGCAAGCCGCATTTTCATAAAAAACAGGGGAAGAGAGTGCTTGCCCTCAACGGTTTATAAATTTGCCATTTACTAAATATGATGGAGGGAAGAGGTAATGATTATCAATAGGCAAAAAATGGACTATGAATGGCCATATTTTCTGACGCTTTTTTTTAAATTTAGAAACTGGTTGGGAACTCTCCGGCAAATTACCCATGCCAATTGATTTGGGAATTATTTTTAGTGGTCAAATAATAGTGGTTTATGTATTTAATTCTTGACCATCTCAATTTTTGGTTTATATTGTCCAACGCTAATAGGAATGGTTCTCTTGCGGTAAGGGCTGCCGTTTTTATAGTTAAGATTTCTTTTTAAAGGCTTTTGTTTATTCCTTAAGTTTTCCCCCCATATGTTCACCCCCTTTAAACATTTTCTTCATTCTCCTTTACTTTTGAGTCAGGGTTGTCGGCCATCTGGATGCCGCGATTTCCCTTATTCCAAAGACAAAGAAAACTATTTGAATGAAGACGAAATGCCTCCCGTCTCTGATTGGCTGAGATCGGTACAGGGGGCCGTGCGCCCGGATTTGCCGGCGCTTTGGGTGACGGGATGCGAGGGATAAAGAAAGGCAAAGATAAAGGCAAACTCAACTGAAAAGTGAGGGCGCAAAACTACCGGCCTAAGTCTTCTCTGACAGGAAGATAGGGCAGCGGGGTCGCCGAATGGTTATTTCAGCCTTCGGTGTTGTTTAAATTTCATCCGGAGGTTCTGAAATGTCAGACATAATCCATTCTCGTCGTTTACCCAAAAAAATCATCTTCTTCCTGCTTACCGCTATCCTTGGCCTTGCCGCTTCGGCGGGAGCAGCTCATAACGTAACCATCAGTTGGGATCAGCCCTCTTCGGGAGAGCCGGTCCTGGCCTATCAATTGTATCAGGATGATCAGCTGATCTGTGAGACTTCCGACCCCGCGGCCCGGTCAATAACATGTTCGACAGAGCTTGGGGGAAAAGGCTTTTTCAGGGTGGCCGCGGTATATGATGACACCGACGGAGAGGTGGGAGAGGTGGAACCCGTCAATAACCCCCCGGTCGCCCAGGACCTGGCGGTGACTCTAAACGAAAATGACACGGCTACATCTTTTCTCAGTGCGACCGACCCGGATAACGATCCTCTTAATTACGTGATCGTAACCCCCCCGGCATCCGGCGCGGCCGTTCTAATCGATTCCGTTTCCGGAGAGTTTCAGTACACCCCCAAAAAGGACTTTTCGGGCTCCGATTCGTTCACTTACCAGGCCAGTGACGGAAGCGCGAATTCCGCGACCGCCACGGTCAGTCTGACCGTGATGCCGGTCAATAACCCCCCGGTCGCCCAGGACCTGACGGTGACTCTAGACGCAAACAACACGGCTACATCTTTTCTCAGTGCAACCGACCCGGACAACGATCCCCTGAATTACGCGATCGTAACCCCCCCGACATCCGGCGCGGCCGTTTTAATCGATTCCGTTTCCGGAGAGTTTCAGTACACCCCAAAAAAGGACTTTTCGGGCTCCGATTCGTTCACTTTCCAGGCCAGTGACGGAAGCGCGAATTCCGCGACCGCCACGGTCAGTCTGGCCGTGATGCCGCCGGTCAACGATCCTCCGGTCGCCAATGCCGGACCTGACCAGGTAGTTAACGAAGGAGAAACCGTCACCCTTGATGCGACCAAATCAGCCGACCCCGATGACGGTATCGCTTCGTATTCCTGGACCCAGTTAAGCGGTCCGAGTGCCCCGCTTTCCGCCAGCGGCGCCGTGCAGCCGACCTTTACGGCTCCGGATGTGGAAGGAGAAGGCGAGGTTCTCACCTATCAACTGACCGTGACCGATCAGGCCGGTCTCCAGGACCAGGATACGGTGGACATCTCCGTTGTGAATAAAACCGCCGACAATCAGGTTCCGATTGCTTCCGGCCTCGAGGTTTCGGTTGAAGAGGATGGCTTACTCCATGGTCAGCTTGTGGGAAGCGACGCGGATGGCGATCCCCTGACCTATACCATTCAGAGCGCACCTGCTAAAGGATCGGTAGAGATGCTCGATGCGGCCACCGGAGAATTTAGCTATACTCCACGCCCTGATTTTAACGGAACAGACTCTTTCCTCTATTCCGTTACCGATGGCGAGGATATTTCAGGTGACGCGGAAGTAACCGTCACGGTTCTGCCGGTCAATGATCCTCCCGTTGCCAATGCCGGACCGGATCAAATTGTAAATGTAGGGGAAATGGTCAGCCTCGACGGGACAAACTCCTTCGATATTGACGACGATCTTCTGACCTTTTTCTGGATCCAGCTGGATGGGCCCGCCGTCAACCTTTCCGATCCGACTGCCATGCAGCCAAGTTTTGAAGCGATCGACAATGGAGCGGACAGCACGACCCTGACTTTCCAGCTGATGGTGACCGATGGTGAAGGCCTTGAAGCAACCGATGTTTCCAGCGTCAACGTTGTCTGGGTTAACGAGCCGCCGGTAGCCGCGGCCGGCGAAGACCAGACGGTTCTCGAAGGTGAGACGGTTACCCTGGACGCCTCCGGATCAAGCGATAGCGACGACGGGATCTCCACTTTCTCCTGGGTCCAGCTTTCCGGACCTGAAATGGCCCTTTCCGACAGTACCGCGGCGCAGCCAAGCTTCACTGCTCCCGATGTCGATACGGCTGGAGCAAGCATGGTCTTTGAAGTTACGGTCACCGATTTCGGCGGTCTCTATGCCAAGGACGAGGTTATTGTCAATGTCTCCTGGGTCAACACCCCGCCGGTGGCGGATGCCGGTGTCGATCAAAGCGTCTCGGCCGGGGAGATCGTGGCTCTGGACGGCTCGCTGTCCTATGACGAGGATGACGGTATCGCCAAGGTCCACTGGACCCAGAAGAGCGGTGTGCCGGTAACCCTGTCGGATCCGACCGCCTTGCAGCCGGAGTTCGACGCCCCCGCGGATATCGTGGAGACGGAGCCCCTTAACTTTGAATTGGCGATTACGGACTTCGGCGGTCTGCAGCATACGGACAGCTGCCTTGTCGAGGTTATTCCCCAGCAGCAGCAGGCTCTGGTCGGTGATCTCAACGGGGACGGAGTTCTTGATAAAAACGACAAGCAATTGTTGAAGAAATCCCTGAACTCCTGCGTTGGCGATCAAAATTATCTTGAAAGCGCCGATCTCGATGGAGACGGCTGTGTAACCAAAAATGACGACGATCTCTGGCAGCAGTTATAGAAAGATCTTCTTCATTAAAAAATAAGGGAAGATCTTTCCCTGCTCATAACGGCCTGTCTGTGAATATTTCTTCGCGGGCAGGCCGTTTCTTTTTGATGTCCGTCAAAATGCCAACAACCCCGGCCACCGGATCCTTTATAGAGTGGTCATGTTTTGGGTAATTATGGTTAAAAAAAAAGACTAGCAATTTCTTAATCTTATTTCGGTAATTTTATTTTAAGGAAGTCTGGATAGTGGGCTGATATTTTTGATACTGTAAAAGATGACAAGCCGGTCAGCCTCAGCCGGCTGGGGGGAATATCCGGGGTAAACGTAGAATCAGAGAGGTGGGTTTTCGATGAGATTTTTCATTAGTAACAGAATTACTTTTGTGTGGAGTGGCGAGCTGTCCCGGTCGACGGCTGTCGTTTGGATTTGCGGTCATGAAATCGGGGTATTGTGGTGAAGAAAAATAACCTGATTTTACTGGTCGATGACGCGGAAGTAATCCGCAAGGGACTTAAAGAGATTCTTGAGCCGGAAGGGTATGTGGTCACCATGGCCGCGGATGGGGAGGAGGCTCTCGCCAAATTCCGGGAGCAGTATTTCGGTCTTATCCTTCTGGATCTGGTTCTACCCGATATCGACGGCCTCGAACTTCTCAGCAGGTTCAAGATCGAACAGCCCCATGTCGGCGTGGTTATCATTACCGGCCAGGCCGACCTGCTGACCTCCATTGAAGCATTACGGCTAGGGGCCGACGATTATCTGTTGAAACCGTTTGACAGCCGAGAGCTTTTGCGTCGAATAGAAAGTTGTTTCGAGAAGAAAAAGCATGAAAAAATTTTGAGGATGCATGAAGAGGTCCTGGCTGTAAGTACGGATCTGGTCTGCTTAATCAGCCCCGGCCGGCGTATTTTATTTATCAATACCGCCTTTAGCCGCACGATGCATTACGATCCGGAGGAAATTCAAGGCGTATCGCTTACCGACATCTTCGGGAAGGAATTGTATGCCCGAAAAATAAAAAATGCGCTTAATGATTGTTTCAATGGCGACAAGAGCCAGCATCAGGATTCATTTGAAAGTCAGGAAGGTAGTTCCCGATTCTACCACTTCTCCTACTCTCCTGTTGTTGACGGTAAAGGGCGAGTTTCGGCCGTTGTCCTTTCCATCCGTGATCTGACCACATACAACGAAGTTGTCCAGCAGCTGCAGAAGAGCGAGGAGCGGCTGCATCTGGCTCTGGATATCTCCTCGGACGGGGTGTGGGACCGGAATGTGGTGACCGGGGAAACAGTCTACGGCGAAAACTGGGCCAGGCTTCTGGGATATACTCTTGCTGAACTGAAACAGGGTAAGATCAAGTTTACAGATCTGCTGCATCCGGAAGATCGGGAAAAGACGCTGGCCCTGATCTCGGAGCATTTTAGAGGTGAGACCGCGCGGTATGTCGCGGAGTTCCGGCTGCGGACCAAAGGTGGGGGCTGGCGGTGGATCCTGGCCAGGGGGCAGGTGGTGGAGCGGGACGAAAACGGGGAGCCGCTCCGTTTCATGGGGACCCACACCGATATCACGAAACAGAAAGAGGCCGAGTTGCGGCTTCTCGCCTCTGCCGAGCGGCTGGAGGAACTGGTCGAAAGCCGTACCGAAGAGCTGGCCCGGAAAACCGAAAATCTCGAAGAGGTCAATGTCGCCTTGACGGTTCTTCTCAGAAAACGTGACCATGACAAAAAGGAACTCGAAGAGCAGGTGCTCACCAATGTCAAGATCCTTATCAACCCTTACCTGGAAAAGTTGAAAAGGAGCGATCTGGCCGAAAGACAGCTGGGTTATCTGAATATTCTTGAAAAAAATCTGAATAATATCATTTCCCCGTTTCTGAATCGTCTTTCGGTAAAGCACCTTGGCTACACGCCGACGGAGATTCAAGTGGCAAATATGATCAAGGACGGAATGACCTCTAAAGATATCGCCGAGATAATGAATCTTTCTCCGGAAACGGTGAACAATCACCGGAAACATATCAGGAAGAAAAGCGGAATATCCAATAAAAAAGTCAATCTGCGAACCGCTTTGCTGTCCTTGACCGATTTTCAAGAGCATCATTGACAACCGGCGCGAGCCGGCGGGAAACACGCAATTTGTCCTGGAAAGTGAAATTCTCTTCTGAATCCGTATGAGTGTTGAAGGAATGGCGCAGGCACAAGGCGGCGGCGATTAACAAACGATAATTCAAGAAAACAGTAGCCGGTTAATCAGGGAAAAGTCTTTCAGGCAGGGGCTTCAGGAAAAACAGAGGTGGCTGGGGGACAGGGATTCGAACCCCGATAGGCAGAGTCAGAGTCTGCTGTCTTGCCGTTAGACCATCCCCCAGTCCGGATGGAATTGCTGCTCCTTTTTAGAAAAATCCGCGATGCTTGTCAAGTAAAATAAGGTTCAAGGGGCAAGGTTCAAGGGACAAGGGATAAGATACAAGGGTGAGGGGGCAGGTAAAAAAAGACCTGATATTCTCGTCTTGCATTCTCATCCTTTCCCTTATCTAACCTTGAGCCTTAAACCTTGACGAGTTCGCAAAAAGTCGAAAAAAGCTGTCATTCCGAACGCATGTGAGAAATCTTGTCTTTAACTCATTGGAACTATAAAGATTTCTCCCCTTGGGCAAAATGACATTATGGCAATCTCGCCCAGTCGACCTTGAGCCTTGCAGTTCATGTCACAAGCAGGCCGGCGTAGCCTACTACCTGGTCGGTGTCGCCGCTGGTCTCACCGGAGTCTGTATAGCGGACCAGCTCGGCTTTTACCGCGCCAAGGGCAATGGCGGCTGTCAATACTATGGTGGTCGGCATGATGCCGCACATGGTGATTCCCCGGCCGACTACGGTTTCATAAAGCCCCTGCGGGTCGAGGCCGGTAATGCGGTCAAGGGCCAGGTGGTCCTTGACCGTAGCCGCGCGCCTCGATTCGTAGTGGGTCATATCGGTGCTGGCCACCAGGAGAACCGGTTTGCCGAATTCCTTGACGGCTTTGGCCAGGGCCTCCCCGGTTGTCCGGCACAGCTCGAAGGGGATGTGCGAAACCACGATCGGGGCGATTTTCAGGTTCGGTTGCAGGGCCTGCAGGAAAGGGACCTGGACTTCCAGGGAGTGTTCGAAGCGATGTGCGGTCTCATCTACTTCGATGGCGCCGGAGTGTTTCAGGATCAGCTCGGCTAAAGCGCGATTAAGCGGCACCCGCCCCATCGGCATCTCCCAGGATCCCTCGTTCATCAAGGCTAGGGGCGCGCCGAGGCCGTGATGGTTCGGGCCCAGGAGGATCACATCCTCGGGGATGTTTGTTCCCGCAAAGGTCTGGCCGGCGACGGAGCCGGAAAAAATATATCCGGCATGGGGGGAGATTACCGCCAGCGCTTGTTTCTTTTCACCCGGAGGGATTTCCGGAATTAATTCTGAAACCGCTTCGGCCAAGGCGTCTCGGCCGGCCGGATAAAACTGACCTGCTACCGCTGGGGCTCTTAACATGGCGGGCCTCCTTTCGGGTGGGGTTGCAATGGATCCTCTACCCGCAGTATAGCAGAATTATTCTAGCCTTTTTTAGTGATCTTCCAGGTCGTGCCCTCCGTGCTGTCCTTGAGCTCGATCCCTTTTTCAAGCAGCAGGTCCCGGATCTGATCGGCCCGGCCCCAGTTTTTCTCCAGGCGGGCCTGTTTGCGTTCGGCGATCAGCTTTTCGATCTCCTCGGCAGAGATCGCGAGGCCGGCAAGTTCGCCCTGCTGCCGGTTTTTCAGATATTCGGCTGCCGGTTCGGTGAGCAGTCCCATTATCCGGCAGAGTTCGCGGATTTTGCCGGTGCATGCCTGTAAAAATTCCACATCTTCGCTGGCGGGGTCCGGCGGCAGCTGCTGCCGGACGCGGTTCAGATCCTTGACCGTTTCGAAGATCATTCCCAGGCCGTGGGCGGTGTTGAAGTCGTTATCCATCGCCTGGACAAAACGTTTCTCCAGGCCGCTGATTTTTTCGCGGTCTTCAGCGGAGATCGCCGAGGCGCCGCCGGCCGAGCCGGAGAGCTCCCCGATAGCCGCCACACAGCTATAGAGCCGTTCAAGGCCGACGGCCGCGTCGTGCAGAGCTTGTTCCGAATAATCGAGAGGGGTCCGGTAATGGGTGGAGAACATGAAGAGCCGCAGGACTTCGGGATGGTGGTCGGCCAGGACTTCCCGGATGGTCAGGAAATTATGCAGAGACTTGGACATCTTCTCATCCTTGATCGTCACGAAGCCGTGGTGGATCCAGTTGCGGGCAAAGGGGGCGCCGGTGGCACCTTCGCTCTGGGCGATCTCGTTTTCGTGATGGGGGAAGATTAAATCCTTGCCGCCGCCGTGGATGTCGAAGGTGTCGCCCAGATATTTGCGGCTCATCGCCGAGCATTCGATATGCCAGCCGGGGCGGCCTGGCCCCCAGGGACTATCCCAGGTCGGCTCTCCCGGTTTGCTGGACTTCCACAGAGCGAAATCCATGGGGTTTTCCTTGATTTCATTGACGCTGATCCGCGCACCTGCCTGCATCTCATCGAGCTGCCGGCCCGATAACTTGCCGTAATCCTTGAGCTTGTCCACCCGGTAATAGACATCGCCGTCGACCGAATAGGCCATGCCCTTGTCGATCAACTCCTGGATCATCTTGATGATCTCGGGGACATGTTCGGTCGCTTTTGGTTCAATATCGGGATCGTCAACCTTGAGCAGGGCCATGTCTTCCCGGAACTTTGCGATAAACCTTTCCGACAACTCTTCGCAGGTGGTGTCCTGCTCCGCGGCCCGCTTGATGATTTTGTCGTCGATATCGGTGAAATTACGGACGAATTTGACCTTGTAGCCGCGATACCGGAAGTAGCGGACAATCATGTCGAAGACCAGGGACGAGCGGGCGTGACCGATATGGCAGTAATCGTAGGCGGTTATTCCGCAGACGTAAAGCTTGACAAGGCCGGGCTCGATGGTTTCCAGGGGGACTTTCTTGCCCGCCAGGGTATTATAGATGGAGATGGTCATAAATTAACTCGATTGTAAAATTACCGATTGAGAGGTTCGCAAAAATGAAAAAATGTTATATAACTCTTTAAGCCATAAGGGGCAAGGTTTGCGAACTTTTCGAGATGATTTGACAAAATTTTCGCATGTGTCCGGAAAGATGAATTTGGCCTTGGTGAACTCCTGAATCCGTGACGGCTTGGTAAAAAAATTTGATTATACCCACTGGCAATAATTTTCGTACGAGCAGACAAGCTGCTCAACTCAGCTTATCAGTCTGTAGTTGGATTAAATAATCGTTTTTCTTCAGGCTGCCATGATTCACCCCGCCGCCCTGCAGGAAGTGCCCCCTCAAGGTGGGGGTGAACAGAAAACCCTTGGGTGCCGCGTTGGCTACGCGTTGAAATACCAATATTATTATCAAAATTCGTTGCCGCTTTGCATCTGCACCATTCTTGAACGCTGACGGATTCAGGATACTATTAAACAATTTTTTTGGACGGATTTAATTAGATGAAGATAATTTCGGAACATAACCTCGATAATTCCCTGTGCATTAAAATAACCGACCAATCGCGGCGGATTGCCGCCGATCGCTGGTACATCAAAATGGTTTGCGAGGTGAAAATGCCTTTGACCGATGAAAATCTTGAGAAGGTGCGATCCGATGACCGGCCTGAAAACTTTTCCGCCATTCGCCGTCTGCTCGGCGACGAGATCACCATGGAGCTTGTTCAGGAAAGGAATTTTATCGATGAGGCCGCCCGGCACGAGGTTATTAGCGGAATGTTGGCGAGTATAGACGAAAATATTTCCGGATACCTGTCCTCCGCCTCTTTCCCGGCCCGTTTTTTTGGACTTCGCTATCGGCAGGCGAAAAAACCAAGTCAGATGGAGACAGTACCGCCGGGTGATCAACCGGGGGAAGCGGAGGATGACGGCCCGGCCGATTTTTCGGCCTGTTTTTCCGATTAGGTTACCTCCCAATATTATATTTAGGCAACCTCCCGCTGCATATATAATCCTGAATCCGTGACGGCTTCGTGGGGGATTTAACTTTATACAAAAGGGCATAAGTTTCGTTTGCACCCTGAAGGGCATAAAAGCAGACAAGCTGCTCAACTCAACTTTATCAGTTTGTAATTGTATTAGATGATCGTTTTTCCCTGGATTGCCATGGTTCACCCCGCCGCCCTGCGGGGCGCCCGATAACGGCGCGTCTGCCACGTTGGCAACTCGTTGATATACCATTAGTATTATCAACATCGTTGCCGCCTTGCATCTGCACCGTTCTCGAACGCTCACGGATTCAGGATAATGTTCTTGACAAACAGCCCGCATGGCATAATATTTCCCCCTTTCCATGTTGCCTGTACATTAGCTTTTGTTGCTTTCCGCCGAAATGGCCGGAGTAAATTTCCGCCGCTTCACATAGCATTTTTTAAGACAAAGGTTGCCGCCTCATTGGTCGGCAGCACACAAGGAGATACGATGAAGGTCCTCATAAGCGACAATCTGGCCCCGGTCGGAGCCAGGATTCTTAAAGATGCCGGGCTTGAGGTTGACATTAATACCGGTTTGGCTCCTGAAGAACTGAAAAAGATAATTTCGCAGTATGACGGTCTGGTCATCCGGAGCGCCACCAAGGTTACCGAGGAGATCATCGAAGCGGCCGGGAATCTCAAGGTCGTCGGCCGGGCCGGTATCGGTCTCGATAATGTCGACATTCCCGCCGCAAGCAAGCGGGGAATTGTGGTGATGAACGCCCCGGACGGTAATTCCACCACCGCGGCTGAGCACGCCATCGCCATGATGATGTCCCTGAGCCGCAAGATTCCCCAGGCCACGGCCTCGATGAAGGCCGGCAAGTGGGAGAAGAAAAAATTCTCCGGCCGGGAAGTTACCGGCAAAACCCTGGGTATCCTCGGTATCGGCCGGATCGGCGCCATCGTCGCGGATCGGGCCCAGGGCTTGCGAATGAAGGTTATCGCCTATGATCCGCACATGCCCAAGGATATTGTCGATCAACTCGGCGTGGAGCTTGTCAGTCTTGAAGAGATGTGCAAGCGGGCTGACTTTATCTCCATCCATGTCCCCTTTACCAAGGAGACCAAGAACGTTCTTTCCACCGAGCAGTTCAAGATCATGAAAAAAGAGGCCATGCTTATCGACTGCGCCCGGGGCGGGGTCGTTGATGAGGGGGCACTGTTCGAGGCCCTGAAAAACGATGAGATCGCCGGGGCGGCTTTGGACGTTTTTGCCGTGGAACCCACTAACCTTGAGAACTGTCCGCTGTTGCCTCTGGATAATTTTATCTGTACCCCCCATCTTGGCGCGTCTACCGCCGAGGCCCAGGAAAATGTGGCGGTGGCGATTGCAGAGCAGATGTCCGACTATCTTCAAAACGGCACGATAACCAATGCCGTCAACGTCCCTTCGGTGAGTGCCGAGGTTCTGGCCAAGATCGGACCTTTTTCCAGACTGGCCGAGATGATCGGCGCCCTGCACATGCAGATTGCCAAGGACGGGGTTGAAGAGGTTAATATTGAATATGGCGGCGACCTGGCCGAAATGGAGACAGGCCCCTTAACGGTTTCTTTTCTGAAAGGCTTGTTCACCCCGATCCTCAAAGAAGCGGTCAATTATGTCAACGCGCCGATGATCGCCAAGGAGAGAGGGATCCGGGTCGTCGAGTCGCGCTCATCCCAGCATGAAGACTTCACCAATCTTCTGAAGGTCAGGGTTAAGACCGCTTCCGGCGAAAATGTTCTGGCCGGGACGGTTTTCGGCAGGAGCGAACCGCGCCTGGTCCGTTTCAACACTTTCCGCCTGGAGGCGCTGCCGTATGGTCCCATGCTTTTTGTCGTCAATGATGATGTGCCCGGGGTAATCGGGAATCTGGGTACGACCCTGGGTAGTTTCGGGGTGAATATCTCCAGGATGACCGTCGGCATGGAAGAAGAAAAAGGCCGCAACATAATCCTCCTGAACACTAATACCCTGTTGACCAAAGAGCAGCTCCGAAAAGTTATGGATCTTCCCCATATTAACGATGCCATGTCTCTTGATCTGCCGGCCAACGGCTGATATTGGGTAGGCATTTAAGACTCTCATCCAGGTAAGGGGTATTAAGATGGGCGACGAGGAAAAAGAGAGCAATAAATGTCCTGAAGGGCAGGTCTTGAAGGATGGCAAGTGTGTGATGCCGGAAGTGACCTTTACCGCCTTTGTCATGTCCCTTAACACGGCCGCCCTTTATCATTGCGGCGAACTGGCCGATCCGGAAACCGGTCAAAGCAATAAGGATCTGGTATTGGCCAAGCACGCCATCGACACCCTGGACCTCTTGAAGAAAAAAACCGCGGGTAACCTCACCAAAGACGAGGAAAATCTGCTGGAAACGGTGCTGTACGATTTAAAGCTCCGCTATGTCAAGCTGGCCGGTTAGGCTGCGGAAGCCGAACTGCACATCGGGCCTGATTTTCTTGTGAGAATCGGGCCCTTTTTTTGGCCCGCGGCAATGTGACCGGCGTGTGGCCGTGGTTGTTGCGCTGTGATTAATGGACTAGACCCGAAAATTGTGACAGATTCGCAAAAAAATTCTCGGGACGGCTAAGCGAAAGATCGATAAACCAGGCACCTTTAAGAGATTTACGGCTGTTCACAGCGGAAATCCCATGGAATCGGTTATACCGCACTTCCCAACTCCGCCTCCTGGCCTTTGCGCGGCTGAATTTTTTGATGGACAAGGCTGAATGAAACCATTGCTGGCCACCGTTTCCGCTCCGGCCAAAATCAATTTGTATCTGCGGGTGAAAGGACGGCGCCCGGACGGTTATCATGAGCTTGAATCAGTCATGCAAAAACTCGAGCTGGCCGATTCCGCCCGGCTGACTGTCGTTGAGGGAAGTGGCATAACCTTATCCTGTCCGGACGCCGCTTTGCCCGAGGATGATACCAATCTGGCCTGGCGCGCGGCCCGGCTGTTTCTTGAAGAGACCGGGCTTAAACGGCGGGTGGAAATCGTTCTTGATAAGAAAATTCCGGTCTCAGCCGGGCTCGGAGGCGGCAGCAGTGATGGCGCGGCGGTGTTGCTGGCCTTGAACGAGCTGCTCCGGACGGATCTGGATGAAAGGATTCTGCTGGCACTGGCCGTTCGCTTGGGGGCCGATGTTTCTTTTTTCATCAAAAAGAACTTAGCCGCGGCCTTGGCAGAAGGGATCGGCGAACGTCTGTCGCCGGTTGCCGGAATTCAAAACTGTGAGATCCTGCTGGTTAATCCGGGATTTCCGGTTTCCACCCGGTGGGTATTTGATAATTTAGCGTTGACAACTAATAGCAATCCTTATATCTTAGCGCCCGAAAAGGTCTCTCAGCCGGGTATATATTCCGGTTCTGGCACCGATTTTCTTAAGCTGGCCGGACCGGAAGGTTTTTTTAACGATCTCGAAGCGGTTACTATCGCTCGCCATCCCGAAATCGAGTTGATCAAAAAGGCAATGCTGGCTGATGGCGCCATGGTAGCCCTGATGTCCGGGAGTGGTCCTACCGTCTTCGGTGTATTTAAAGATCACGCTAAGGCTGTTTCCTGTTCCGAAAAGTTCAGGAGCTTTTACGGCAAAAATGTCTTCTTGACCAGGCCCTGGTGTTCCTGATCCGCATTATATAAAGTATAATATTTTAATGATTGTCTGGCTATTTTGCTGGGGCATGGTGTAATGGTAACACACGAGCCTTTGACGCTCGCTTTCCAGGTTCGAGCCCTGGTGCCCCAGCCAGAAATTTTACATAATTCATGGTAATTGTTCAACAGCGCCCACAACTGCTTTATCGCATGTTCGGTGCCGATTTACGGCATCACAGGCCTCTAGAGTTGTACCTCAGGTTGCCCATCCGCGGTCCTGCTGAACAGTTACGTTTCGTGGTTCACGTTTGCTTTTCCGGCTTGAAGCCGGATAGTTACAATTCAGGAAGCTTAGATTGCCATGGTTAATAAAATCAAGTTGTTCGCCGGTAATGCCAACCTGCCGTTGGCCGAAGAGATTTGCGCTAATCTGGAGCTTCCTCTATCCCATGCTGAAGTACGTACATTCAGCGATGGAGAGATTTTTGTCGAAATCGGCGAAAATGTCCGTGGTGCCGATGTTTTTGTGATTCAGCCCACCTGTTCGCCGGTTAACGACCATTTGATGGAACTGATAATCATGGTCGATGCATTGCGCCGCGCCTCCGCCCGGCGGATAACGGCGGTCGTTCCGTACTATGGTTACGCGCGGCAGGACCGGAAGGTGGCTCCCCGGGTGCCGATAACCGCCAAGGTCGTTGCCGAAATGATGATGGTGGTCGGAGTGCGGCGGGTCTTGTCCATGGATCTGCACGCCGGTCAGATTCAGGGTTTTTTTAATATACCGGTCGACCACCTTTATGCCGCCCCGGTTCTGATGAAATATCTCCAGGAAGAGGTCAAAGATGATATCATCATGGTTTCTCCCGACGCTGGTGGAGTGGAGCGCACCAGGGCCTATGCCAAGCGCCTTGATGTGGATCTGGCGATTATTGATAAACGCCGGGAGCGCGCCAATGTGGCCCAGGCCTTAAATGTGATCGGGGATGTCAGCGGCAAACGGGCTATCCTGCTCGATGATATGGTCGATACGGCCGGAACCCTCTGCGCGGCGGCTGATATCCTGATGGAAGCCGATGCCAAAGAGGTTTACGCCTGCTGTTCCCATGGCGTCTTGTCCGGACCGGCAATCGAGAGGATTAATAATTCGCAGATTAAGAAACTGGTCATCACCAACAGCATTCCGCTGCGCGGCGCTGCGGCTGAATGTAAAAAGATCGAGGTTCTGTCGGTAGCCGGCCTGTTGGCTGAGGCGATCAGCCGGATCCATTCCGAGGACTCCGTCAGTTCTCTGTTTGTTTAATCGTACGCGGTTCTTATGCCCCTTTGGGCATCACTTTGCGCACTTATACTCACAGGGCATAAGTTTCGTTTGCACCCTAAAGGGCATATAAAAGCAGGCGAGCTGTTCAACTCAGCTTTAATCAAAAAATAACCGGAGAGTATGCCATGCATGAAATCAAAAAAGAAGAATTCATCGCCTATACCGCGGCCAGAATTTTCGCCGAGATGTTCCACCACCCGGAATTTCCGGCCGATTCGAGAAAGGCGGTAGACCACGCCCAGGAATTATGGGAAGAACTGGTAGAGAGGAGGGGCTGGAAAGACTAACGGAGCAAAATAAGATAAACCGGGTAAGCCCGGCGGCCTGATATTCAGGACGGGCTTTCCCGAATCAGGCCTGCCAGCCGTTCGACCTGGAAAACAGGCCGTTATTGCCGACCACCAGACACTCGCAGCCGGGCTGCCGGTTTACAAAGGCAATGCCGGCGCTCGGCTGCATCACGAAGACGCTAGTCGACATGGCGTCGGCATCCATCACCGTATCGGCCCTGACCGTGACGCTGGCGGAAATCTCCGGGGAGAGGCCGGTGCTGCCGTTGACGATGTGGTGAAAGACCTT
>JAWOIQ010000133.1:0-11582 GCA_046484585.1 Desulfurivibrionaceae bacterium | reverse complement strand
GCGACAGAGAGCTGGAGGGGCTGGAACCTGAAAAGACCCGGGAAATCGATCTGCGCTCTTTCGTCGCTCTTGCCGAGCTGGATCCGGTTTATTTCCAGCGCGCCTATTTCCTCCTGCCGGCAGGCTCCGTCGACAAAGCCTACCGCCTGCTCGCCGAGATCATGGAGCGGAGCGGCAGGGCCGGGATCGCCACCTTTGTCCTGAGGGCTCGGGAACATGTGGTGGCGATCATCGCCGAAGGCGGCATCCTGAGGGCGGAAACCCTGCTGTTCGCCGATGAGATCCGTACGCCGGAAGACCTCGGCCTGCCGTCCCAGGCAAAAGCACCGGCGGCAAAGGTCAAGGAATTGCGCCGGGAGATCAAAAAACTCCACCGGCAGAAACTCGATCCGGACCTGCTGCACGACCGCCATGCCCGGCGGATTCTCGATCTGGCAGAGCAAAAGCTCAAGGCGGGAGAGGATGTTATGGAGAAGCCGGAGGAGGCCGAAGGGGCCGAAGTGACTGAAGGGGCCGAGATCATCGATCTGATCGAAATTATCAAACAGCGCTTTAAGGGACCCGGCAAATCCTGATAGATTTGGTCTCAACTTTCTGACTTGTCTTATGGTATTGGTTTACTGTCATAAAATGATTCAGAGTCATAGTGGCATTCCATGGTTAGAAGCCAGAATCAAGAAGCCAGGAGCCGGAATGACTGATTTTAAAGCTTTTCTCTTGGCTTCTGACTCCTGGCTTCTGGCTTCTCGTGGAACACAGGCACGGAAAAATCGCCAAAACCCCTTTATTATCGGGAGATTAACCAAACTCAGAAAGTTGAGTTAGTAATTACCGACTCCCTTTAAGGAAGGTTGAGTTCCTTCCGCATCGATTTGGTTATCGATTGGCGGACCTGGAAAAAATCCTGCCAGGGATCGTTTTTCAGGGCCGCGAGTCTTTTGGGAAGGTTGTCGATCCGGTAGCGGTCCGGCGCCATTGGGGAGTTCAATTCATCCCAGCGGATCGGGGTGGATACCGGCGCCCCGCTGCCGGCCCTGGTTGAATAGGCGGCAACCGTGGTCGCCCCACGGTCGTTGCGAAGGTAATCGATCAGGATTTTACCCCGCCGTTTCGCCTTTTTCATCTCCAGGGTGAAAAGTTCGGGACGAAGCCGGACCAGATCGGCGGCGACCGCCTTGGCGAAGGGTTTGACCTCGGCCCAGTCAGTCCGGGGCCGGATCGGCACCACCAGATGTACCCCCTTGCCCCCCGAAGTCTTGACAAACGATTCCAGGCCGAGCTCCCGCAACCGGTGCCGCAGGGCTCCTGCCCCTTCGACCACCTCCAGCCAGCCGAGGTCGGGTCCCGGATCGAGATCGAAGGTGAGGATATCCGGCCTTTCCAGGTCGGTTTCACTGCTTCCCCAGGGATGAATTTCCAGGACCCCGAGCTGGACCAGCGAGATCAGCCCCTTGATATCGTCAATAACGATGTACGGCGCGGTCGTATCCTTTTCCCTGATCGGGATGGTGCGAAGGGGATCCGGAATCGATTCGCCGGGATGTTTCTGGAAAAAGCATTCCCCCTGGCGTCCGTCGGGGCAGCGGAGCAGGGTCAGGGGCCGGTGAACGATATGGGGCAGGATGAAGTCGGCAATAGCGGCATAGAAAACGGCCAGCGCCGATTTGGTGATGCCTTCTTCGGGGTAGAGGATCTTGTCCGGATGGGTAATTTTCACCCCGGCAACCACGGCATAGGCTTTTGATCTTTTCACCATGGCCGACGCCTCCCTTCCCGCTTCCCCACCGGGCTTTTTGCCGCCAGGATCACGAACCGGGACTTCCCTGACGATTTCCCCGGGAGACTTGTCTTCCCGCAGCCCCTTGAAGGAAGCCTGGCGCAAGATATTGTCCCTGGTCCATTCCCGGAATTCCACTTCCGCGACCAGTTCCGGCCTGACCCAGTGAATCCCGCGCGCCTCGGAACCGGGGGGAGGGTTGCGAAAAGGGGGATCGGACTGTTCGATTTTGCCGAGGATTCCGGCCAGGCGGCCGAGGGTGCTCCCGGTAAAACCGCTCCCCACCCTGCCGGCATAAACCAGATCGCCCGCGTCATAATAGCCCAGCAGCAAGGCGCCGAACCCGGCCCTGGAGCCGGCGGGTTCCGTCCATCCTCCGACAACAAATTCCTGTCTTTCCAGGCACTTTGTTTTCAGCCAGCGGCGCGATCTTTTCCGCTCATAACCGGCGGCGCCGTCCTTGGAGACGATGCCCTCCGCCGCCAGGCGGCAGGCCTGCCGGAAAACCTCTCTGCCGCTGCTCTTGATATGATCGCAGAACCGGATGATTTCCCGGACGGGCGCCATCCGGCCAATCAGGGCTTGCAGCAGCCGCTTCCTTTCCAGCAAGGGAGTCCCGGTAAGATCGAAACCGCCGCAATGGGGCAGATCGAACAGGTAATATACCGTTTTTGCCTTCCGCCCGGACCGGAGCAGGTTTTGCAGGGCCTGGAAATCCGAGGTCCCATCCGGCCGCAAAACCACTATTTCACCGTCCAGGATCGCCTCCTCTACCGGCAGGGTCCGCAGGGCTTCGGCAATGGCGGGGAATTTCCCGGTCCACTCCTTGCCGTTCCGCGACATCAGCCTGATCCGGCCGGCCTTGATCACAGCCAGGATCCGGTAGCCGTCGAGCTTGACCTCGTGGATCCAGCTCTTCCCGGCCGGCGGTTCGTCAACCAGGGTTGCCAACTGGGGTTGGATAAATTCGGGCTGCGGAGCCTTGCGGGCATTGGTCAATCGGGAAGGGTCGGGGAGTGGACCGGGATCGTCGGGCGGAACGGAACCGCCCTTTTCGTTGTCGGCAATTTCCGCCATGGTGCGGTCGGTGAGGACGCTGCGCGGCAGTTCCTCGACCACGCTGTATTCCCTTTCCGCTGCCGAGGCCGCATCCTTATGCTTGATCAGCAGCCAGTTTTTTCCCGGTTTGCCGTCGCCCTCCTTCATCCGGACCAGGGCCCAGGAGCCGCGCAACTTTTCGCCGTGCAGCCGGAAGGCCAGTTTCCCCTCGGGTACGTCTTTATCGGAATCGCCTTCCGGTTCCCAGGTCCCGCGATCCCAGAGCATGACCGTGCCGCCGCCGTACTCGCCTTGGGGGATAGTACCCTCGAAAGTCCCGTACTCCAAGGGGTGGTCCTCCACCTGAACCGCCAGCCGTTTTTCCGCCGGGTCCAGGCTGGGCCCCTTCGGTACCGCCCAGCTTTTCAGCACTCCATCGACTTCCAGGCGCAGATCATAATGGAGCCTGGTGGCCGCATGCTTCTGAATCACATAAAGATTGCCGGACTCCCCGGCCCCGGCTTCCTGCCCCCGGGGCTCCCGGCTTCTGGAAAAATCACGCTTCTTTCGATAGTCTTTTAATCCCATGACTTCGCCGCTCAATTTACAACGGTAAGCGATTTGTGAGGCCGCCAAGGACCTGGGCGCCATATCCGGTGTCTTGGAACCGGCCGGAAGTCAAAAAGGAAATCGGCCCGTTACTTTGCATGTGCGGCGGCAAGCTCGTGAAATCGCGTCGCAAACTCGGCTCCCACACCCCCTTCCTCGTGCTTGAAAAAGACGAAAGCCCTCCGCCATTTCCGGGCAAGGACCTTTTCCAGCCATTGCTCAAGATCGGCTTCGGTGTAATCGGAACGGCGAAGGCGCAGGTAGCCCCAGGGCGCCGTGGCGATGATCTCGGCTGGCGGCTCCCCATCCACATCCGGGGTGCACAGGCAGAATTTCCGCTTGCGAAGCAGATCGAAAATTTCAGGAACGAGCCAGGAGGGGCTGCGAAACTCGAAGGCACAGCGGACATCGAGCGGAATCAGTTCGAGGAAATTCTCCAGCAGGGGGAGGTCCACCCGAAAGCTTTTGGGAAACTGGAAAAGGACCGCTCCCATTTTTTGGCCAAGAACCGCCAGGGTGCGAAAGAAGTAGTCGGTCTCGTTGTCCACATCCCGCAAGCGCTTAATATGGGTTATGACCCGCGGCGCCTTGAACGCAAAAGAAAAGTCCTCTGGAACCTGGGCCGACCATGAGGCGAGAAGCTTTTCGGTAGGCATGTGATAAAAGGTATAATTGATCTCCACCGCCCCGAGGCGTTCGGAGTAAAAGCGCAGCATTTCATGGTTCGGGATCTTTTCGGGGTAGAATAGTCCTTTCCATTCCTTAAAGGCAAAGCCGCTGGTGCCGACATGGATTTTCATATTTCATGCCCCTTCCCGTGGTGAAGGTTCGGCGGCGGATTTCATGATCGGGCCAAGCCGGTTCGCTTCATTAACTGCCGATTTTGATGAGCTCGGAAAAGTCGCAACCACGTCCAGGGGAAGGGAATAGCTCCTCATCTCTATTCATTGCAGCAGTATCGGTCAAAACTGATCGCCATCCCGTCTTTGTAGGATCGCACGATTCTGGCCTTGAGCTTGACAATCGACATAGACTGGGATGAGATCGCTTCCGTTTCGCACACCGGCGGGGAAACCCCAGGCCCTTCAGGATTGTTTTCTTCCGGCAATTCTTCTTTAAACAGAGTCAAAAGGACTTCGGTCCCTTCCGGGCTGGCCCGGTCGGTCCTGAAGAAAGCGCCGCCGGCGGAAATATTGGCGGTTTTGAGGTCCAGAGTAGGAGCATTGCTGAAGGACAACAATGCCCGCACGGGAATATCGAAGCGCCGATCCACCCTCTTTTCCATTCTATTCCATCTCATTCCCATGACCATCACCAATGGCTGTTTCTCGTTTCACCCCCTTTTAACTTAATTTTCGCCACAAAAAAGGAGGAAATACAAGGACCTTTTCCAGCTAATTTAGATCCGCCACTTCAAATATTCCATCTACATGTCAGTTGATTTTTGCCATTAAACTTAACGCTCGATAAAAAAATAGCGCTAATCGGTGGGGCACGGGCAAGACGTTTTCAGCCATTCCGCGGTGCGCCGCATCCCTTCCGGGGTGCTGACCTCCGGTTCATAACCGAGATCGCGGCGGGCGGCGGCGATGGAAAACCAGTGGGAGTGGGCTAATTGCTCGGCCAGGAAACGGGTCATCAGGGGCTCTTCTTCAATTTTAAAAAGCCGGTAGAAGCCCTCCATCAGCAGCCCGGCCATTCTCGCTTTTTTGAAACCCACCTTCTTTCCGACCGAGGGAAGGCCGACCATGGCGAAGAAGCTGTCGATCCATTCCCAGAGCTTGACCGGCTCCCCCTGGGAAATGAAATAGGCCCGGCCCGTCGCCGCGCCGCCTTTGGCGAGACTGTCGGCCGCCAATAAATGGGCCGCCACGACATTGTCGATATAGGAGATGTCGACCAGATTTTCGCCGTCCCCCACCCTCTTCAGCTGCCCCTGCCGGCCCCTTTCGAGCAGCCGGGGAATAAGGTTGGTGTCGCCGGGCCCCCAGATCAGGTGGGGACGCAGGGCCGTGGTTTTGAAATCTTCGGAGTTGGCGGCCAGCACACCCTTTTCAGCCATGGCCTTGGTCTCGGCATAGGCGCAGAGAAAGTGCTCGGCATAGGGGGTCGACTCGTCAACCCCGCGGAGGCTGCCGCCCCTGAATACCACACTGGGCGTGGAGGTGTAGACCAGCTGCGGGATGCGGTTGGTCCGGCAGGCAGCGATGACATTCTCGGTGCCGGTAACGTTGATCGAGTAATACTCTTCGTGGCTGCCCCAGATCCCCGCCTTGGCGGCCACATGAAAAACCGTGTCGCAGCCCCGGGAAACCGCGACCAGGAAGTCGCGATCCCGGATATCGCCTTTCGCCTGGGTAACCTTGGCTTTATCGAGATCATGGTAATGGTTGCGGCCGACCACCACCACCTCCAGGCCGCGCTCTAGCAGCCGCTTGGTCAGGGCCCGGCCGACGAAGCCGCCGCCGCCGGTGACCAGCGCCTTTTTGATGCCCACTCCGGCAAGTCCCGGTGAATCGATTTCGCCTGGCGGATTCATGGCGGATTCCAACCCAGTTCCTTGCCGGCCCAGACCGCGAGCTTTTCCCGAAATATCTTGGCGTTGTGGCGGATATCGACCGGAAAATCATGGTTGATCAGGAAATGCTTGATCTCCCTGGTCTGGTCATTGGCCGCGGCCAATAGTTTCAGATCCTCGATAAGGTTGCGGCGATCGCAGCTTTTCGCCGGTTCGGCAATCAGCACCGGGGTCACCCTGCCGCCGGCCCTTTGCACCCCGACCAGGGCCGAGCGATAGACATCGGGATGTTCGTTGAAGACGGCCTCGCATGGTATGGTCAGCATCACCCGGCCACCGGTTTCGACCCGATGGGCCTTGCGGCCGCAGAACCAGAGGCGGTTTTTTTCATCGAAATAGCCGAGATCGCCGATCCGGTGCCAGAAGGTGCAGCCGTCAGTGATCTTGGCCAGGGCATTATCGCTGACATTATTGTAGTAGGAGGCGGTGACCACCCCTCCCCTGACCACGATCTCACCGACCTCGCCGACCGGCAGCACCTCCACCTCGGACCAGTCGCGGAGAGGTGCGTCGCTCATTTTGATGATCGATACCTCGATGCCCGGCAGGGGGCGGCCGACGCAGGTACCTTTGCCCTGGCGGCTCAGCGGCCAGGTTTCGGCCAGGATTTCGGAACCGCTGATCGAGGTGACCGGCAGGGATTCGGTGGCTCCGTAGGGGGTCTGGATCTCGCCCTTTTCGGAGATTATCCGCCGGACCCGGTCGATAAGTTCGCCGGATACCGGGGCGCCTGCCATCAGGACCAGCCGCAGCGAATCGAGGCGAATGCCTTGGTCGAGGCAGTAGCGGCTGACCACGTTCCAGATCGCCGGCGAGCCGAAGGAATAGGTAACCCGGCGTTCGATAATCGATTTAACGAACAGTTCCGGATCGACCCGGGCCGGATGGGCGGCATCCATGTCCGGAATCACCGCGCAAGCCCCGAGCGCCGTGGAGAACAGGGCGAAGAGCGGAAAGGCGGGCTGATCGATATCGTCGGGGGTGATCCGGTAGTAGTCCCTGATCAGATCCAGTTGGGCCCTGAAATTGCCGTGGCTGTACTGGACGCCTTTCGGGGGGCCGGTGCTGCCGGTGGTGAAAATTATGGCGGCCGGATCCTCCTGCCCGGTTTGCCGGTAGGGGAAAGATTCCCCGTCAAAATCGGCCAGCCCTTCCAGCTGAGAACCCAAGAGCCCCAAACCGGGCCCGACGCAGATATTTCGGTTAACCGGATAAAAGTCCAGATAGTTGAGCAGTCTGAACAGATGCGCCTTCGGGGTGCCGATAAAGGCGGTGGGCTTCACCGAGTTGATGCAGCGCAGGAGGTTGCGATAGCCCATACCGGGATCGATCAGGATAACCGATGAACCGAGCCTGAACAGGGCAAAAGTCAGGCAGATGAAATCCCGGGAGGGCGGGACCATCAGGACAACGCGGTCCTGCTCCGTAAAACCGGCCGCCTTCAGGCCATGGGCATAGGCCGAGGCATGGTCGTCCAGTTCCTTGAAGGTCCAGCTCCGATAGCCGCCGAATACCTTCTCGATCAAAGCGGTCCGGTCCGGCTGCCTGGTGGCCACCTGGCTGAGCGTATGGGCGATATTAAAATCTTCCATTTCCTGGTTTTTTACCCACAATTCATCAAACAGATATTCTATCCCAGATATTCGTTGAGAAAACCAGAGATCAGATGATCGACTTCTCCGTTTGCGTCTTCGAGAAGATAGTGGCCGGCGCTCTCCAGATAGATCGAGCGGGCATTCGGAAAGCGTCTCTTCCACTCGTGGAAAAAACTGTCATTAAAGCAGAAATCCTTTCTACCCCAGAGAATCAAGGTCGGATTGTCCTTAAAGTAGTCCAGAGCGCCTTCCGCTTTCAGCAATGACTCCCAAGAGGGGTGATGGATATCGAGGGGAATATCCTCGATAAAGCGCATGATGGCGATTCTGTTACCCCAGTTATCGTAGGGAGCCAGGAAACCTCTGCGGACATGTTTGGGCAGGTGTTTTTTGGCCGCCATCAGCAGAGCCATCCGGGCGAACAGATTAAGGCCCCGGACCAGAAAAGGACCCAGCAGTTTAAACCGGCACAGCGCGATGCGCCAGGGCAGACGCTTCGAGCGGAAGGCGGCGGAGTTCATGATCACCAGCGCCTCGATGCGCTCATGATGTTCGGCGGCATAACCCATGCCGATGGCGCCGCCCCAGTCGTGCACGACCAGGGAATGCTTGTCGATCTCGAGATGATCGATAAGCTTTTCCAGATTGGCGACATGATCGGCCAGCCGATAGGGATAATCCTGGGGTTTATCGGAAAGACCGCAGCCCATATGATCGGGAGCAATGACCCGGTAGCGGGTCCTTAGCAGTTTGATCAGGTTGCGATAGAAGAAGGACCAGGTCGGATTGCCATGGAGCATGACAATCACCCTGCCCTCTCCTTCATCGACATAGGAAAGTTTGTGGCCGTCGATCGCAAATTTTTTGGTTTTGAAGGGATACTGGCTATGAATTGACATTTGATGACCCGGGTACTTAACTTAAGATGAATTACGAATCTATATCGAGGAATTTTTTATATTTAGAAGCCAGGAGCCGGGAGCCAGGAGCCAGGAGAAAAACTCTAAGAAGTCATTTCTCACCGTCATCGCACCTGTCCTTAAGTCCTTAATCTTGCCGCTTGAAGCTTGAAGCTTGCAGCTTGCAGCTGTCCTTAAGTCCTTACCCTTGCCGCTTGCAGCTTGAACCTTGAACCTGTCCTTATCCTTAAACCTGTCCTTACCCGTTCACCATTCAATACCGAGCATCAGACAGTTGATGCCGCTGCCGATGCCGAGCACTGCCGCCTTTTCCCCTGATTTGAGCTGGCCTTCTTCGAGGCCCAGGGCCATGGTAATCGGGGCTGAAACCGAGCCGACATTGCCGAGCCGGGCCAGGGTCTCATAATTGCGGCTCTGATCGAGCCCGAGGCTTTCGAAAAGAAGACGGGCATGGGCTGAGCCCACCTGATGACAGAAAAAACGGGTAATTTCATCGACACGCCACTCTGATTCGGCCAGGAAATCGCACCAGGTTTCAGAGGCCGTTTCAACCCCTCGTTTAAGGAGTTCCTCGGAATCGGTAGCCATCAGGGTTCCGGACGCGGAAACCTGGCCGCCTTGACAGAGATCATTGAAAGAGGTCTTGGCACGATAAGTCGCGTTGATCAGTCGATGCCCGTGGTCCGGGTCTCCGGCACCGCCCATCACCAGAGCCACGGCGCCGGAGCCGATCGTCAACGAAGCAAAACTGTTTTTGATACTTTTCCGGGTCAAGGTCGGATTGTCAAGCAGGCCGGCAACGGTCGATTCGACCAGTTCCTCGGCGGTCTCGCCGGAGACGATCAGACCATTGGCGACCACCCCGAGCTCGATCATCCCGCCCAGAGTCACCATCCCGTTCAGAAAACCAAGGCAGGCGTTGGAAATATCGTAAATCAGACATTTTTCGGGCAGCCCCAGCTGACGGTGGACAAAGGTGGCGGTGGCCGGTTCCATCATATCCCGGCTGACTCCGGTAAAAAAAAGGCACTCAAGCTCGGCCGGATCGATCCCCGCTGCCGCGATCGCCTTTCTGCCGGCCAGAACCGCCCCGTCACTGGGCCGCATGCCTTCATCCCAGAACCGCCGTTCCTTGATTCCGGACATCATTTCAAGACGGCCGGGGGGCAGCTTCAGGCGTTGGTAAAGCGGGGACAGCCGCTCTTCGAGCTGCGCCGAAGTAACCACCCGGGGCGGCAGCTCGTAACCGAAACCATGGAGCCGGACCTTGTTGAACTTCATCAGCCGATAGCCCTGCTGACAATTTCTGAATCGAAATAGTTAACCGACATCCCGGCGTCAATCACAATGGCCTGGGTGTTAATTCCGGAGGAGCGTTCCGAGAGGAGGAAGGCGGCCGCGTCGGCCACTTCCGCGGTTTCCAGGGCCCGTTTCCTTAAAGTGGCCTTCTCGGCGTAAAGATAACTGTCGACATAGCCGGGGATGCCGGCCGAGGCCGAGGTCTTGAGCAGGCCCGGGCAGACCGCGTTAAATCTCACGTTGGAAAAGGCGGAGAAGCTTTTCGCCAGAAAGCACAGCGACGATTCAAGAGCCGCCTTGACCGGCGCCATGTAACCGTAGTTTTCGGAGGCCATCCTGGTAGTGGAAATGGAAATGGTGATTACGGAGGCGTTGTCGGCGAGCAGATTCTTGAAATGGTTGGCAATTGAGATAAAGGAGAAACAGGAGATGTCCATGGACTGGAGAAAATCTTTCTTCACCGTTTCGTGAAAGGGTTTGACTCCTTCCGAATAATTAGCGAAGGCGATGGAATGGACGATGCCAGCCAGTTTTCGACCGTCAAGGAAACTCTTGATCTCTTTACTCAGCTGGATAATATTTTCTTCCCGCTCGACATCGCAGATAAATACCCTGGAGTCCGGGAAAAGCTTGTCGGCGGCGGCGAGACGCTGCTCGGACCGGACCACATGGATAACCTCTGCCCCCTCCTCGACCAGTACCCTGCCGATCGCGCAGGCCACCGACTTGCGATTAGCCAGGCCGAAGATCACGAATGTTTTACCTGCAAGTCCTAAAAAACCCAATGCGCTACTCCTTAGTCTTGTCCGGTCAGATCCATGCCCGTTCAGCGCCGCAGATAAGCGTCGGCGTCGTTGGCGACGATGACCCCGTAATTGATGGCGCCGAGCCAGCCGGACATGATGATCCCGACCGAACCTACATGGAAAAGTCCCTTGACGTCGTTGAACAGGGTGCGGGACACCTCGAGCCCTTCGAATTTAGTGCCGAAGGAAGTGCCCTTGGTGTGGAGGGTATAGCGCTGAAAAGTCCTCGGGGTCGCCGCCTCCAGCCAGTCGCATTTTTGGCGGATATCGGGGATATATCTTTCCAGATCGACAAGGCACCTCTCGATCATCTTCTCCTTTTCATCCCGGTAGCGTTCCTCCGGCAGCGCCGCCCAGTCGTCGTAGCGGGCGTTCATCGAGGCGACCACCGTATAGCGGTCATGGCCCGGCCTGGTCTTCGGATAATAGAGGGAAAAGGTCCGGCTGCGGGTTTCCATGTCGAGCATCTCGTCGACATCGTAGGCCGGGGCCGTCGAGGTGAAGAGGAGATCGCCGACATCGTCGAGCCTCTCCCCTTCCCTGATCCCCATGTAGACCTGACAGCTTGAATTATTTACCTGGACCGGCTTGATCTTTTCGAGGAATTCGGCGGAAAAGGATGCGCGCCCGGCCAGGTCGTCGATCGTATTGAGGATGCCGGCGTTCGATACCACGCAGCCCGCTTCGATAAAGCGACCGTCGATCTCCACCCCCCGGACCCGCCCCCGGTCGATGACGATCCGTTCCGCCCGGGAATTCGTGCAGATGGTCACCCCGTTCTTTTCCAGTTCCTCGACCATCATCTCGATAAGCTTGTCGGTGCCGCCGCTGAAGGTGAAAACCCCCTTGTTCATGAAATTGGAGAAGACGATGTCGTAGGTGATCGCCGGATCGTTGAAATTTGAGCCGTTGGCATAGCTGATCGGCTCCATCAGCAGTCGATGGACATCGCTGCGGCCG
>JAWOIQ010000090.1:0-9438 GCA_046484585.1 Desulfurivibrionaceae bacterium | reverse complement strand
CGCGGTTGAAAACAGCTTCCGGCAAAGCAAGGATGACGATCTCGTCAACCTGATGCCGGTCCGCCATTGGACCGACAGCAAGATCAGGTGCCACATCTTCGCCTGCATCGTCGCCCTGACCTATCTGCGCAGAATCGAGTTGCAGCTACTGCGGGCGGGAGAAAAAATGAGCGCCAAGCAGGTAATGGACGAAATGCACCGGCTGCACTCATGCCTGGTATGGAAAAAGGGAGAAAGAAAGCCCGAAAGGATAATTGAAGAGCCGACTGAAAAACAGGCCGCTATCCTGAAGGCGTTCGGCTACAAAATCGACAGTGGGGTCTTACAGGAAACAAGGAGTTAACACGCTGTCTATGCGTGCTTTATGTGAAGGCTTGAGCTTGGTGCGGTTAAACTCCTGTTAGACAGGAGTACCCTTAGAGAAACAGGTCTCCTGAATTCTACGCTACCAAAATATTTTAACTGCCAGGATTACCTTAGATGTAGTCGCTGGTACCCCACTAACTTACTGTCTTTTGTATCGAAAGGGCGTTCCTCAAGATATGACCTAGTATGGTATTCAGATGCCAACGCACCAATTAGGCCAAAGCCGGCCCCTATACCCATACCTGAGGCCATGTTACAGATGATATACTTTGTTTCTCTTGCGCCGAGTGAGATAGACCTCTTTTCAACTAAATTTTTCACTGGCTCATGGGGCTGGCAGGATACCTCATAATCGCCTGGCTTCACATCAACAGCAAAGTGCTCATCACGTGCAGTAGTACCGACCTCCTCCCCATTAAAGTAAACAGGACCGACCTGATGCACTCCACAATTTAACTCCGTTCATTACACCGGCACCAATGAATACGCGACTCCAGCCATCTTCTAAAGAGGGTAAATCTGGAATTTCTACTCGAACAGGTGGGCGAGCTGCTAAACAAGCAGTTAATGAGGTCAACGCAATAGCGACAATCAAATACTTTAATACTTTCATTTCTCCTCCCGATCATTGTTTAGTGCCAACAGAACGTTTTTAAGCAGAATTCACACTCCAGTATGGCTTAGTATGGGTCGGACCTAATTAACTATTTGATTCATCATGACATATCTCACAAACAGCCAATTTTCACCACTTAAATGTCCAAGTTTTATACCAAAATCATGACTGCAAGCGCAATCTGGCTCTCGAAGAGCGTTCATGCCTGATCTCAGGCTCTCGTGTATCTTCCGCCCGAGAGCCTTGAAACCAAGCTCGTCCTTGACCCGCTCCACGAATTCTCTTCAGGCCACGGCAATGGTTTCACTCCAATCTGGTTCTCGGCTATCCTCTGTTTTCATCGCTTCCTCAAGCCACCCCTGATAAGCAGGACCTAGTGAGGAATTATCGATGCCAAGCTGGCTCGTCAGGCGATCTTGGCAAGCAGGCGGGTAACGTTACGGCGGATTGAGAATCTCCCGGTAGCCGCCATATGGCCACATTTTCATCAGTCCTTTTTTATGCATTTTCAGGGGGACTGCTGTCATATATCGGTTGTCATCAACAGAACTGAACTATTCGTTGATATAACCAAGGATTTTTTCGTCATTCAATACATCAATGACTACCAGAGCCACGGCACCATTGTAAGAATAGTCGGCGCTAGCACTGGTTGGTGAACGATTGCTGACGGTGAATATCCGTTCGTATCCATTGCCTGCGGCAACTCGAACCTCCATATCGACATTACGCATCATTATGCCTTCGGTCATATGGGCATCCAGAACTGATATCTTCAGGGACTTGCGCGTATTTCCCGAAACTTTGATTTCACGCAAGGTCAGTTCTTCCGAAATTTGCACTAAGATCCCTTGGGCCAGCTGCTGGTTGGATCCGAAATATTTATGGGGGCCAACGGTTCCCAAAAGACGCCGTTCGGAACCCGTATTTTCCTCAATGATATTAATAGATTTGCCCGGCTTCAGAGCTGTTGCTAGAGAGACGCGCTCTGGAGCAATCGGGTATTTGCGCCATGAATAATCATGGCTGCATCCAGAAAAGAAGATTGCAAACAGAATAATCGGTATTATAAAACGCGAGTCGCTGGGGACATTCTTAAGAATAGATCGCATCATTTTCTCCATTCATGTGATTCGTACGAGCAGACAAGCTACCCAACTCAGCTTTAACAAAACTATTTACCGGGATATTATCACGTAGAAGAAGGAAGACAAGGGAAAGTTTCGTCAGGCGGATAGAGATCATTCAGAACCAGAAACCGCGATGGTGAATGATTCGCAAGAGTTCCGGGGACACACGGGAGTTCCGGTGACACCTTACACAACTATTGCTTTTTGTTATTTTTAGTCAGTTAGGTCGTTAATCGCCCTTGTTTTGTGAAGCTCAACGGGGAGAATAGTTTTGAAGTTATTGAAATCTTTATCTGTGGTTAAGATTGGCATTTTGCGCCGTTTGGAAATAGCACAGATTAGAAAATCGGTATTTGAGCCTTGAATTCCTTTTTTCCTAGCTGTGTTACAATATTCTGCTGCCAGTTCATAATCTTCTATTTCAATTTCTAGCTCTTGAAATGCTCTAAGGTGTTCTTTTAGCAGATTAAATTGTTTTCTTGATTTTATTCCACTCAGAAGCTCTTGGCGCACTGGGCCTATGAGCTGAACGCGGACTTCCTTGATAAGTTCTTTTAATTCCAGAACATATTCATTTTCTTGAGGCTCGTTTCGCCTCAGGGCCAACGACCACACGCAAGTGTCTATTATGATTTTCATTTTACAGCTCTTTGTTTCTTGTAATCATAATCTTGGTCGTATTCTATTGTGTTAAAAATATTAAATATTTCCGACTGTTTTCTTCTTTGGATGTACTCTTGTAGAGCTTCGGTTACAGCCCCTTTTTTGGTGCGATGCTTGCCGAGATGTTTTGCTTCTTCTATGAGCCGGTCGTCGATAGCGAGGTTGGTGGCCATGTGTAATCCTCCATAATTAATTTACACATATAATAGATTGTTTTGTGTGTAGAGTAAAGAGGGCGGTGTTTTTTCCACACGTAACGAGTCTGAAAAAAATATGATCGCGCTCTTAAATAATTCAAAAGACGACGTAGGGGACGAAATTCCTGGCCCAGGTAAAACCTGCCAAAACCCTGGATATTGAAGCCAGACAGCTCCCCGATCTGGTTTGAAAAATATGTACTGTCAAAACTTACCGACCAGCCGATAAGCTAATCATCACTTCTCCAAATGAACCCTGGTCTCTTTAAGTCTGGTCCGGGCTTCCGGCTTTTCCGCAGGCCACCCGAGCTGATTTGCTTCAGCATCGAGTAAATCACGGAGGGCAGTTCACGGACGGCTTTCCGGAAAAAAGCGGCGCGCGTTCGTAGGCCAGATCGGGCTCGCCGCAGTGGGCCAGAAGCCAGGTTCTGGCCCGGTTACGTAATTCCAGGGCGACCCGCCACTGGTCGTTGCCGGCTTCGGCCAGGATAGCTTCCGAATCGATCGGCTCGCCGATTATCACCCGGATCCTCCCCCGGCGCGGGAACCAGGACCTGCCGCGCAGAACCGAACGGCTGCCCCGGATCGCCACCGGCACCACCATGGCGCCGCTGGCGGCCGCGGTTTCGAAGGCCCCCATCCGGAAGGGCAGAAGGCCCGGCATCCGCATAAAGGTGCCTTCCGGGAAAAAGGCCAGGGAGCGGCCGCCGGCCATCCGCTTGGCCAGTTTCTGAGAGTCGGCCACCCCTTCGGCCCGGTCGAACCGTTCGACGAATTCGGTCCCCAACCGGGGCAGAAGCCATCCCAGGAGGGGATTGGCCCTGAGTTCCGCCTTGGCGATAAAGCCGAAGGGGCGCGGCAGGACCCCGGCCAGGATGATGCTGTCCAGGTAACTGGCGTGGTTTACCGCGAGAATGCAGGGGGTGTCCCGGGCCGGAAGGTTTGCCATTCCTTCGATCTTCAGGGGCGTCCCGGCCAGCATGAAGACCAGTTTGACCAGGAGCCGGTTGCACTGCCAGCGCAGGTTGACGGTCGGCAAAAGCCCCACCGCCAGGATCGAAAAGGGCGCCCCCAACCCGAACAGGAGCCAGGCATAGGCGGCATAGCCGAGGTCGGCGAGGTTGCGCATCCCCTTGCGGAGCTGGGTGGTGCTGCTGGCCAGGGCAAAAGCGGTCAGCTGGAGCCATGGCGGCCGGGATGACTTGCCCACCCGGCCCTGTTCATAGAGTTCTTGGCAACTGTTTCTCCTGATCTTACCGCTTGAGGTTTTAAGCACCGTGTTGGGCGGGGCCAGCACCACCTCGTCGGGCGCGGTGCCGGAAATATCGGTGACCGTGCCGTTGATCTCCTGCCGGATTTTCCGCAGATCCTCCGGCCGCCGCTTGCGGGTTTCGGCCAGCACCACCAGCCGTTCGGTGCCGCTCTGCCGGTCGGTGGAGCCGAAGACCGCCACATTGCCCTGCCGGACCCCCTCGATTTCGCCGACCGCCTCTTCCAGTTCGACCGGATAGATGTTGCGGCCGCCCTTGATGATCATGTCCTTGCTGCGCCCGGTGATAAAAATTTCGCCGTCGGCCAGATAGCCGAGATCGCCGGAATCGAGCCAGGATCCGTGGAAGAGCTTGGCGGTCTCTTCGGGATTTCTGTGATAACCGCTGGTGGCGGACGGTCCCTGGAACTGGATATGGCCCTGGCGCCGGTCGGGCAGTTCCCGGTCGTGGTCGTCGACCACCCGGATCTGATGGCCGGGCAGGGGGAAGCCGCAGCCCGGCAGGGCAAGGGATTCGGCCCCTTCCGGCGGAACCGGCTCGGCCCTGCCTTCCTTCATCAGTTTCCCCCGGTCGATCCGGTCGACTCGCACCCCCCGGCCTAAGGGCGGAAAGGCCAGACCCACCGAGGATTCGGCCAGGCCGTAAACCGGCATCATGGCTTGCGGCCGGAAACCGAAAGGGGCAAAGCGCTCGCTAAATGCGTCGATAATGGCCGGACTGACCGCTTCGGCCCCGTTAAAGGCGCAGCGCCAGGAACCAAGGTCGATGCCCTGCAGTTCACCATCGTCGATCCGGCGCCGGCACAGTTCATAGGCGAAGTTCGGGGCGGCGGCCAGGGTCCCCCGGTGGCGGCTGATCGCTTTCAGCCAGCGGACCGGCCGGGCCAGGAAGGTCAGGGGCGACATGATCACCAGGGGGCAGGCGAAGTAAAGGCTGCCGAGCCAGGCCCCGATCAGCCCCATATCGTGGTAGAGGGGCAGCCAGCTGACAAAGACATCATCGGAACTGACCTCGATCGCCCGGCCCATCGCCCGGATATTGGCCAGCAGATTGGCATTGCTCAGCATCACCCCCTTGGGCGTCCCGGTGCTTCCGGAGGTGTACTGGATGAAGGCGGTATCCCCGCCGCCCCGGACCGGCTGATGCAGGGTCCGGCCCCGTCCCGCCGCCTGAAGCTCGGCGACGGTGGCCACGGTTTCGAGGTTGATCGCCTTTTTATGCATCAGCCTGGTGAAGTTGAGCGCCTCCTCCATGGTGATCATGATTTTTGCCTGACAGTTCGCGGCGATGGCGGCGTGGCGCCGGAGGTGCTCTTCGATCTGTTTGATCCGCCCCGGCGGGTAGACCGGCACCGGCACCGCCCCGGCCAGGAGGACCCCGAAAAAGGAGATGAAATAGTCGCGGCCGGTGGCCAGCATGATCAGCACCGTTTCGCCGGCGGCAAGCCCCTGGCTTTGCAGACCGGCGGCGAGGAGCGCCGCTTCGCCATAGAGGTCGGTGTAGGAGATGATCTCGTCGTCACCCGCCTCGCTGTAAAGGCGGATATGGGTCCGCTCGCCATGGTTTTCGGCGTGGTAGCGGAGGATCTCGGCCAGGGTGGCGGCGGTGGCCGGGGCGGCCAATGCTTTTCCCGGCGTTTCTTGTTGTGGCGGGACGCTCTCCCGGTCTGGGGCCGCTGTTTCTCCTTCCTCCCCCGGACTCGCGGCCAGAACGGTCCGCAGCAGATCGCGAGGTGTTTCGGCCCCGGCCATCACGCTTTCCGGCAGGGCGACCGCGAAGCTCTTTTCGAGCCGGGCCAGAAGCTCGACCCGGGTCAGGCTGTCGAGGCCCAGGTCCCGGTCCAGGGAGCTGTCGAGGGCGATGGCAAGCTGCTGATAGGTTGAAGGATGAACTTCGGCGACCAACTGCCGGACGATGTCGAGGACCCGAGCTTCGCCTGCCGCGGCGGGTATCGATTTTTCAACATTCATGCTTTATCGTACCTGCCCGAAACCGCCAGACCTTCGCGCTCGTCAACCCGGAGGAGCAGCAGGCCGCCGCCGATAAACATCAGGAGCACCGTCGACATCCCGAGCCGCTGGGAGCCGAAAACCTCGGTCAAGATCCCCAGGATGAAAGGCCCCAGAAAGGCGGTGAATTTACCGGAAAAGGCGAAGAACCCGAAAAACTCGTTTTCCATGGCCGGCGGGGTCATCCGGGCCAGGAGCGAACGGCTGGCCGACTGGTTGGGTCCGGAGAAGATCCCGATCAGGATCCCGGCGAGCCAGAGCCAGATTTTTTCGGTCGCGGTCAGGGCGACCAGCGATGCGATAATCAGGCCGACGATGCTGATCAGGATGGTGGCCCGCCCGCCGAGCCGGTCGTCGCAGTAGCCGAAGGCGAAGGCGCCCAGTCCGGCCGTGACGTTTAAGACGATGCCGAACAGCATGATCTCCTTGAACGAAAAGCCGAAGGTGCCGGCCGCATAGATGCCGCCGAAGGCGAAGATCGTGATCAGGCCGTCATTATAGATCAGCCGGGCGAGGAGGAAGCGGAAGATCTGCCGGTATCTGCCGATCTGTTTGAAGGTATAGCCGAGCCTTTGGAAGACGGCGGCGGGGCTGAAGGGGATCGGGCGGGCGAGGCGTTTTTCCTTGACCAGCAGAAAGAGCGGCAGGCTGAACAGGGCGAACCAGGCGGCGACCAGCAGATTGGTCGCCCTGATGTTCTCGCCCAGTTCCCGGCTCAGCCCGAACCAGGGCGTTTCCGGGTTGACCATCGAGATCATCGCCAGGAACATGGCTATCAGGCCGCCGATGTAACCGACTCCCCAGCCGAGGCCGGAGGTCGAGCCGATCTTGTCCGGCGGGGCGATATCGGGCAGGAAGGCGTTATAGAAGACGCAGCCCAGCTCGAAAGCGATATTGGCGATGGAAAACCAGATCAGGGCCGGAAGCACCTGGCCCGGCAGGATGCGGTAGAGCATGACGGTGCAGATTACCGCGGTCAGGGTGAAAAAGAGCAGATATCTCTTGCGGTGGCCGCCCTGGTCGGCCATGGCGCCAAGGAAGGGCGAGGCCAGGGCCACGGTGAGGCCGCAGATCGTGATGGCCCGGGACCAGAGAATGGTGCCGGTAATTTCATCGGGGGCGATGGCCTGGGTGAAATAGGTGGCGTAGATAAAGGTGACGACCAGGGTGGTGAAGGCGGAATTGGCGAAATCGTACATGGCCCAGCCGAACAGGGCTTTGCGGTCGTACTTGTTCTTCCGGCTTGACATGGCCTGGCTCCCTTCCTCTCTTGATTGCTGTCACCAACTTAACACAATTGCTGAAAAAATGAACAGGCTAAGGATGGTCTATTTTCAGTCTGCGGGCATCCCAACAATTTTATGCCATGAGAGCCTTTTTTATTTTCCCCGCTCCCGGCCCTTTTTGGGGCAAGCCTTTTCCGGCATCCATTTCCGCAACATTCTTGACTTTGCGGAGCGCATGTAATTATGGTCAAGTTGAAACGTTATCAGGAAAAATGTTGCCGGCATGGTCCGGGGAAAAATCGTCCTGCTGCCAGATCCCGGACAGGTCGGCAAAACGACCTTGGCCAAGATGTTTACCAGACTGGAGAAGCCTCATGAAAAAGTTGCTCGCTACCACCCTTATCCTGCTTTCGCTTTTCACCTTCACCGGCTGCTCCCAAGCCGGGGACTCCACTGATCAAGCCGGGGAAGTCGTCCCCGGCATCCCGATCAAAGACACCGTGACTATGGTTGATCTCGGTGCCAAGACCTGCGTCCCCTGCAAGATGATGGCGCCGATTCTGGAGGAGCTGAAGGTAGAATACCAAGGCCGGGCCGAGGTGATCTTTATCGATGTCTGGGACCGGGCCAACGAGGGCAAGGCCCGGGCCTTTAAGGTCATGGCCATCCCCACCCAGATTTTTTATGATCGGCAGGGCCGGGAAACCTTCCGCCATTCCGGCTTTTTCGATAAAAAATCCATCGCCGCCAAACTGGACGAGCTCCTGGCCCAATAGCCATGGAGCGGCTTCTTCTCACCATCACCGAGTGGCTGACGGCCGGAGCCGGCGTGGCCCTGCCCGGCGCCTTTCTCTGGGGCATGGTCAGCGTGCTCCTTTCCCCCTGCCACCTGGCCTCGATCCCGCTGCTGGTCGCCTATGTGGCCGGCCAGAAAATGATCCCGCCCCCGCGTCAGGCGGCCCGTTACGCCGTCCTCTTCGCCGGCGGCATGTTCCTGACCATCATGGCGATCGGCCTGATCTGCGCCGCCGCCGGGCGGATGCTCGGCGACATCGGCCCCTGGTGGCAGGCGGCGGTGGGTATCCTCCTGCTCTGGGTGGCCTGGACCCTCTTCAGGCCGCCGCAATGCTCCGCCACCGGCAGCGTCCTCAGCCGGTTGAAGATCCAGGGACCCTCGGGCGCCTTTGTCCTCGGCCTCGCTTACGGGACGCTCTCCGGGGTCTGCACCTTCGGGTTTATCGCCCCGATCCTCGGGATCATCACCCTTCAGGAGGAGATTGCCATCGGGATCGCCATGCTGGTCCTCTTCGGGATCGGGCACTGCCTGCCCCTGGTGGTCTGCGGGATCTTTTCCGCCCGGACCATGGAGCTGCTCCACGGTCATGCCGGTCAAAGGATAGTGGCCACGATGCGTAAACTGGCGGCGGCGGTGATTGCCGGGCTGGGGGTCTATTTTCTCCTTGCCGCTTGGTGATCACCTGACGAGGCTTCACCCTGGCCACCCTAAATCCTTTCTTCGGCGCCCCAGGCGGGATGCTCATGCCTTGGAGGTCATCACGTATAGACACGGCATCAGGAACAAAGCCACCAGAATTTCCATGCCCAGGCCGCCGATGGCGGCCACCGCCATCGGTTGCAGCATGTCGCCGCCTTCGCCCAGGTTCAGGGCCAGGGGCAGAAAGCCCGCCGCGGTGGTCAGGGTGGTCATGACCCGGGGCCGCAGGCGGATCTTTGCCGCCGCCGTTATCGCCGGGCCGGGCTGCAACCCTTGGCTCTCCCGCAACTCGCCGGCAAAGGTCAGGAGGAGCACGCCATCGCTGACCGTGGCGGCCATCACCACCAGGACGCCGATGATGACCGTCGCCGCGAAGGGCAGACCGGTCAGATGGAGGAGATAGACCATGCCGGCCAGACAGAAGGGGACGCTGCCCAGGACCAGGGCCGGCAGCTTGACGCTGTC
>JAWOIQ010000085.1:0-7263 GCA_046484585.1 Desulfurivibrionaceae bacterium | reverse complement strand
CCATTCCTATTGTTGATAAAAGCTCTTTCGTCATCTTAAACATTTGCTTATGGTCTACCAAGCCTGCACGGCAGATGCGCCGTTATCGGGCGCCCCGCAGGGCGGCGGGGTGAATGGGGCGACCCGGTGAAAAAACGATTATTTTAGGTAACAACAAACCAATAAAACAAAATTTGCCACTAGCCGTCACGGATTCAGGTACAAACTAAATAAGGAGAACATATGAAGGTTCGTAAAGGTCTGGCCGGGGGACAATACACCCCGCTGACCCCGGAAGACATAGGCAAGATCCACGAGGCCTCCATGGAAGTTTTCGAAGAGGTAGGCGTCCAGGTAAACTATCCCGCCGCCCTGGAACGTTTTGTCGCGGCCGGGGCCGAGGTCGACACCAAGACCAACATCATCAAGATGAAAGCCGAGCTGGTCGAAAAACTCCTGACCACCGCGCCCTCGGAGATAACCCTGTGTGGCCGGGACGAGTCGGGCGAGCATGATCTGGCCATCGGCGGCAACAAAGTCTACATGGGTACCGGAGGCACCGCCCTGAATGTCCAGGAGCCGGGCTCCAGCGAGACCAGACGCGCCGAGTTGCGCGATGTGATGAATATGGCCCGCATGGTGGAGAGCCTGGAGAACATCCATTTCTATATGTTAAACGTCTACCCAGGCGACCTGCCGGTCGAGGACATCGACGTCAACCGCTTCGGCGCCGCCTTGAACCGCACCCGGAAACATATCATGGGCGGGGTTTATACGGTGGAAGGGGTCAGGAGCGTCATCAAGATGGCGGAGAAGATCGCCGGCTCGCCGGAGGCCCTGCGGGAGCGCCCCTTTATCTCCATGGTGGCCTGTCCGATCAGCCCCTTCAAGCTCGACGAATCTTACGGCGAACTGGCCGTAGAAGCGGCGATCAACAATATTCCGGTGGTAGTGCCGGCCGAGCCCCTCTGCGGGGCGACGGCGCCGATCACCCTGGCCGGCAACCTGGTGATCCAGAACGTCGACACCCTGGCCGGCATCATGATGACCCAGCTCGCCAACCCCGGCGCCCCGGCGATTTACGGCTGCATCTCCTCGATCACCGATTTGCGCGACATGAAGTACCTGGCCGGCGCGGTGGAAATGGGACTGATGAATGCCGGCTCCGCCCAGATGGCCCAGCACTACAAGCTGCCCTACTACGGCACGGCGGGGATGACCGATTCCAAGGCGATCGACGCCCAGGCCGGTTACGAGTCGGCGATCACCTCGACCATGGTCGCCCTCTCCGGGGCCAACTTCATCCATGACGCGGCCGGCTTCGTCGAGTTCTGCATGACCGCCTCCTACGATAAGCTGGTAGTCGATAACGAGATCATCGGCATGGTGATGCGGGCCGTCGAGGGCATCGAGGTAAACGAGCGCACCCTTGCCATGGACCAGATCAAAAAGGTCGGGCCGGGCGGTCACTTCGTCTCCTCGCGCCACACCAGAAAGTATATGCGTACCGAGCAGTTCAAGCCGAGCCTCTCCGATCGCGACACCAGGGACCAGTGGCAGGAGGAAGGCTCCCTGACCGCCTTGCAGCGAGCGACCGAATACGCCAGCACGGTCCTGAACAGTGAGATGGAGAACGTGCTGCCCAGCGAAACCAGGGACTGGATCAAGGGTAACATCCCGGCGATTCGCCCTTTCATCATGGAATAGGCCCGCCGCGGGCAAAGAAGAGAAAATCATGATTACCATTGCAGAAAAAATTAACGCCACCATCCCCTCCGTCAAGCAGGTGATCGAAAGCCGCGACGCGAAAAAACTGATCGCACTGGCCCGCAACCAGGCCGAGGCGGGGGCCGACTACCTCGATGTCAATATCGGCACCGGCAGCGGTTCGGCCCAGGATGAAGTAGACGACATGGCCTGGGCGGTTACCACTATCCAGAGCGAGGTCGACACCGCGCTCTGTATCGACAGCGCCGATCCCAAGGTGCTTGAGGCGGGCCTCCGAGCCCGGGGTGACCGGCCGGCCCTGATCAATTCCACCAAGGCCTCGGAGAAATATCTCTCCGCGGTGGTGCCGCTGGCCGCCGAGTACAAGAAACCCCTGGTCGGACTGGCCATGGGCGCCGCGGGCATCCCGAAAACCGTGGAGGAGAGGGTCGAGGCGTGCCTGAAGATTGTCGAGGCCTGCAACCGGGCCGGAGTCGAAACCGGCCAGCTCTTTTTCGACCCCCTGGTCCTGCCGGTTGCAACCGATGTAAGCCAGGGCAAGGTTACCCTGGAAACGATCAGCGCCATCAAGAGGGCGATTCCCGAGGCGAAGACCGTGATGGCGGTCTCCAACGTCTCCTTCGGTCTGCCGAAACGGAAAATTTTCAACACCGCCTTTCTTCACATGGCGATTATGGCAGGACTCGACGCCGCCATTTTAAGCGTACTCGACCCTACCCTGATCGGCGCCGCCAAAACCGCCGAGGCGGTGCTGGGCCGGGATCGTCATTGCCGAAAGTACTCCCGTTTCTGGCGGGACAAATAAGTAAGCGGCCGCAGGATGCCGAATCCGCTTTGTTATCGACCGGTTCGGAGGCCAGAATATAATGAGTTCGCAAAAAGTTAAAGCTGAGTTGAGCAGCTTGCCGGCCCAAACGAAACTTATGCCCTGTGGGTACAAAAATGGGATGGCTAAGCATGCAATACCCCCTTGCGGGGTGAAAATCGTCAGATCCAAGGCGCGCAAATTTCGAGGAATGAAGCGTACTTCAGTACGCTGCAATGACGAGACAATTTGCAGCAACGCAGGAGCTGGCGACTTTTTGCGACGCCATCAAAATATGAAGGAACAAATATGAGTGATTTTCGAAAGGGAAATATCGTCAAGCCGTATGAACGGCTGGACCAGGAACAGATCGACCGAATCCATGAGGCCTCGATGGCCATCCTGGAGGAGCCGGGCATCTGGTGTTACAACAAGCAGGCGGCCGACCTCTTCGTGAAAAACGGCGCGACAAGCGTCCTGGAAGAGAAGGGCGGCAGCCCCTGCTGGCGGGTGCGGCTGCCGCGGGAGCTGATCGAATCGGCGATTGCCAAGGCCCCCTCGAAGGTGGTGATGGGCGCCAGGGACCCGAACAACCGGCTGGAGCTTGACGCCGAAGTGCCCCGGGTCTATTTCGGCTCGGGCTCGGAGACCAATATCTGGCTTGATACGGAGATGACCGACTTTGTCGCCGTCGATGATCCCGGCGACCGCAGGAAAATGCCGAAGTACACCGAAAAACGCGGTTCCGCCAAACTTCTGGCCCGGGCGGCCCACCTCTGCGAACAGCTGGACCATCTCGATTTCTTTGTCAGGCCGGTCAATATTCAGGACGAAGGCATCAACGAGCTCAACCACGACGTCAACAAGTTCTTCGCCAGCCTGAACAACATCACCAAGCACGTCCAGGCCGGCCTGACCACCCTGGAGGCCCTGGACGATGTGGTCAAAATGGCGGAGATCATCGCCGGCGGCCCCGAGGCGCTCCGTGAAAACCCGGTGCTCTCCTTTATCGCCTGCATCTTCAAAAGCCCCTTGCAGCTGGTCGACGACACCGCCGAAAAGGTCTTTGCCATCGTCGAGCAGGGCTTGCCCCTGGTGATCTCTTCCTCGCCCCAGGGTGGCTCTTCGGCGCCGATCCAGGAGGCGGGCATCGTCGCCCAGATCAATGCCGAGATCCTGACCGGCATCGCCCTGACCCAGCTGATCAAACCCGGCGCCCCGGTCCTTTACGGTTCGGTCCCGGTCCGGGCCCGGCTTGACGATCTCCACGACCTTTACGGCTGCCCGGAGTTCAACCAGTACAATATCGACTGCGTGCAGATGGCCAGATCATACAAGCTGCCCTGCTATTCGAGCAGCGGGGTGGGCAATGCCAAGGTGCCGGGCATGCAGGCCACCTTCGAGAAGCTCTTTTCCCATCTCTACATGGCGGCCAGCGGCGCCCAGTACATCCACTACGCCTTCGGGCTCCTGGACCGGACCAACACCTTCTGCCCGCTCCAGGCCGTGCTCGATAACGAGCAGATCGGCCTGGCCAAGCACTGCATGCGGGCGCCGCTGCTCAGCGCCGCGGAAAGCGACGAGGCGGTCGAGATCATCCGCAAGGTGATGACCACCAACCATAAGCTCTTCACCCGCCACACCAGAAAACCGTGCCGGGCCGGGCTGGTTTCGGAACCGTATCATTTCGAATCGAAGACCGGCGAGGACCAGGTCCTGGAAAGGGCTCTGGCCCATATGGCCGACCTTGAAGCGCGGCCGGTCAAACACCTGTCCGCAAAAATGGTCGAACGGATCTTCAACGAAATTCCGGGCCTGTTGCCTGAGTTGAAACAAACTAATTAGCAAGTGTCAATCCGTGGTTGCCTCACTCTGTGATCAATTACGATTAACTTTATTAAGGAGAGAACAATGTCAGAGGAATTACTTGTAAAATTGGCCGACAACGTCGTCCAGGGCCGGGTCGAGCAGGAAGATGAAGGGTTTGATGACGGCTACGAAGGCCAGCCGGCCGTAACCGAACTCGTCGAGGAGGCTCTGGAAAAGGGCATCGACCCCAACGATATCCTGATCAAAGGGCTGACCGCCTCGATGACCACTGTCGGCGAAAAATTCGAAAAAGGCGAGTACCTTATTCCTGACATGCTGGCCGCCGCCGAAGCGGTCGGGGCCGGAATGGACATTCTCACCCCGCATCTCTTGAAGGCCGGGGTGAAGTCGAAGGGCAAGTTCATCATCGCCACCGTGGCCGGCGACCTGCATGACATCGGCAAGAATATCGTGGCGATCATGCTGAAAGGCGCGGGCTACGAGGTTATCGACCTGGGGGTCGACGTGCCCACCGCCCGGATCGTCGAATCCGTCAAGGAAAACGACGCGCCCTTCCTCGGCCTTTCCGCCCTCCTCACCACCACCATGCGCAACATGGAAGAGGTGATCACCAAGCTCAAAGAGGAAGGGTTGCGGGATAAAATAAAAGTATGTATCGGCGGCGCCCCCACCTCCCAGGAATTTTCCGACAAGATCGCGGCCGACGGTTATTGCAGCGATGCCTTTGCCGCCCTCGACTGGGTAAAGGCACACGCGGTATAAAAAGGAGACCAGATGGCGGAAGTAAAAGCATACAGCAAAGCGGCCGGCACCGGCAAATACGAAAAGGCCATCACCCTGTCCGGCAAATACGACAATGTCAGGCGATTCTGGGAAGACCAGATGACCGGGATTTTTCTGCGCCCGGCCTTAAACGACCTGGTTGACTATAAACGCAAGCGCCTGGAACGGCTGCGCATCCTCGATCTCGGCTGCGGCAGCGGCGACGGCTTCGATCTGATCATGGGGGTAACTTCGAAGGACCCCGGCCTCTACGATTTCGTCCATGAGGCGATCATGCCGGAAATGCTCCAGGAATACCTCGGGGTGGACGTCAACGACAACCTGCTGGCCCAGGCCAACGAGTACTACGGCGATCATCCCAAGATGCGCTTCGCCAAACATGATTTAAGCAAGGGCATGCCTTTCGGCCCGGAGGACGAGGCGCCTTTCGACGTTTACCTCACCTCCTACGGGACCATGAGCCATTTCAAGGACGAGCAGGCCGCGCAGCTGATCGCCGACGTCTGCAAGCACGCGCCGGAACGGGCTGTCTTCATCGGCGACTGGCTGGGCCGCTATTCCTATGAATGGCAGGATCTCTGGCATTGTTCCCAGGACGAAGAGTTTTTCATGGATTACCGGATCTCCTATATCTATCCGCCGGAAGAGCGTGACCGGGAAGACATTCCGGTCTTTCCCCTCCGGCTGATCACCAGAAAAGAGGTGATGCGGATTATCGAGATGGCCGAGGAAATGTCCGGGGTCAAGATCAAGCCGCGCTGCTTTTTCGACCGTTCGATCATGGTCGGCCGCCACCTGGAGACTCGGGACTACAATGCCAACGCCCCCGACCTGCGGCTGCCGATCAACTCACTTTTCGAGGGTTACACCCGAACCGATCTCGAAAAGCTTATGGTGGACTACGTACCCAGGGAGGGCTTCGATCATATCAATAATTTTTTCGAAAGCTTCTTCATGAACACCAATTCCCTGGTCGAGCACACCATTGCCATGCTGGCCAGCCAGGAAAAAGGCGAGCCGATTACCCCGGAACTGCCCCCCTTTTACCCGGATTCGCTCCGGGCCGCCATCGAGACCATGCAGCTGGTGATCGAGACGGCGGGCAAGTTGCAGTTCGGCGATCCGCGGGCAAACATGATCGAACAGCATCTCGGTTACTCGCTGCGCCGCCTGGAAATGGATCTCCAGCCCGGCACCGGCATGGGCCACGGCCTGGTCGGGGTTTTCGAAATCAACAAATGATGATGGCTTCGCAAAAACTCCGATCTGCTGCGTCGTGGCGTATTTTTGCTCCTTCGGCATACCATATGTATGGCCTCAGTCACAAAAATACGCCACTCCTTGCATATCGAAGTTTTTGCTTAGCCATCCCTGGACTTTTTGCGAGTTTGTCAACTTTGTGACAAGTTCGCAAAAGTCTAAAAAGCTGTCATTCCGAACGAATGTGAGAAATCTTGTTCTTTAACCCGTCTAAACTATTAAGATTTCTCCCATTGGTCGAAATGACATTATGGCAATCTCGACTTTTTGCTTAGCCATCAAGAATGATAGCTAAGCAAAAATCGTCAAGGCGCGCAAATTTCGAGGAATGAAGCATACTCCAGTACGCTGCAATGACGAGACAATTTGCAGTAACGCGGGAGCTGGCGATTTTTGCGACGCCATCAAAACAAAACCTGAGGATAACATAATGTGTGGCATTGCCGGCTGTTTCGGCAGCACCGATGAAGCAACGATTAATCGAATGCTGGACGCCCTTCACCATCGCGGCCCCAATGACCGGGGGATCCATGTTACCGGCAACATGGTCCTCGGCCATACCAGGCTGTCGATCGTCGACGTGGCCCACGGCCATCAGCCGATTCTCTCCGAGGACGAAAGCAAGGGGCTGATCTGCAACGGCGAAATCTACAACTTTAAAAAGCTCCGGGCCGGTCTTGAAGATCGCTACCCCTTCCGGACCAATTCCGATTCCGAGGTGATTCTCCATCTCTACCGGGAAAAAGGGCCCGAGTGCGTAAAAGAGCTGGACGGCATGTTCGCCTTTGCCATCTACGACGGCGATACCTTCATGCTGGCCCGGGACCCGATCGGCATCAAGCCCTTGTATTACGGCTACCAGAACAAGACGATGTACT
>JAWOIQ010000208.1:0-33045 GCA_046484585.1 Desulfurivibrionaceae bacterium | reverse complement strand
AAGCACTCAGCCTTGTTTGGCTAAGTGCTTGATATCGTTGGAGCACCCGGCCCGATTCGAACGGGCGACCGCCTGATTCGTAGTCAGGTACTCTATCCAGCTGAGCTACGGGTGCGATATGAAAGGACACTTAATAACTTATAATCCCCAATTCATCAAGTCCAAATAATTTTTCCCCTCACCCGCTTCCTTACTCAATCCGCCTCCTGGAGCCGGCGGTTCAGGCCGGCCAGATCGTGGCCGGAAGGGTACTGGAAGACCCGGAGATCGAAGACCGGCAGGGCCGCCAGGACGTGGTCGAAGATATCGGCCTGGATCGCCTCGTAATTGGCCCAGATCTGGTCCCTGCTGAAGACGTAGATCTCGACCGGCAGCCCCTGGGGGGTCGGGTTCAGATGGCGGACCAGGAAGGTCATCTCCTGGTGGATCTTGGGATTGTTTCGCAGGGTGGCTAAAAGATAGGCCCGGAACACCCCGATATTGGTCTGCCGCCGGCCGTTGACCTGGCAGGAATCGAGGTCGCAGTTGTGCTCCCGGTTGTACTTATCGATCTCGGCCTGCTTGGCGGCGAGATAATCCTTGAGAACTTCGAATTTACCGAACCGCGCCAGCATCTCCTCGTCGCAGAAGCGGATCGAGTTCATATCGATATAGACGGCCCGCTTGATCCGGCGGCCGCCCGACTCCTGCATGCCCCGCCAGTTTTTAAAGGAATGGGAGACCAGGGCATAGGTGGGGATGGTGGTGATCGTCTTGTCCCAGTTTCTGACCTTGACCGTGTGGATCGAGACATCGATCACATCGCCGTCGGCGCCGAAATCGGACATCTCGATCCAGTCGCCGATCCGGACCATATTGTTGGCCGAGATCTGCAGGCTGGCCACGAAACCGAGAATGGTGTCCTTGAAAATCAGGAGGAGAACGGCGGTCAGGCCGCCGAGGACGCTCATGATCCCCCAGGGCGACCGGTCGGCCAGGAGGGCCGCCGCGAAGATCGCCGCCATCACCCAGAGGAAGATATTGAAGACCTGGACGTAGCCCCGGAGGGGGATGTCCTCGGCGATATTCGAGGAATTGTAGATTTGCAGGGCCGCGCTCAGGAAGCTGTTGAAAATCCTGACCCCCATCAAAACCAGGAAGACCAGGACCAGCCGCCGGATTATCTCGGCGGTCGCAAGCCGGTCCGGGAAGAGCAGGTCAATGACGACGATCGCGGCGATCAGAGGAACGGCGGCGCCCACCCTGCGGAAGAATTTATGGTTGATCAGGGTGTCGTCCCAGCGGTTACTGCTGCGGTGCACCCCTCTCTCCACCAGGGGGATCAGGAAACGGTTGAAAACCGCGGACGCCAGCAGGGTCGCCAGGAGCACGGTCAGCCACATGGCGCCATGAACCGTCAGGTTGACCAGCGGCGCGCCGATTTCGTGGGCCGCGAGCCATTTCTCCAGGAAATTAAACATGGTCCGGCTCCGATGTGTTTATAGCCATCTTACCCGCCCAGGCCGAGGGCCCGGCCGAGCTGATAGACCCCGGTGGCCAGCAGAAAGGCGAACACCGTGTTGAAGGCCATCGAAAAGGCCCCCCATTTCCAGGAACCCGCTTCCTTGACAATGCAGACCACGGTAACGAAGCAGGGCGAGTAGAACATAACGAAGAGGATCAGGCTGAAGGCCTTGATCTTGCTCCAGCCGGGATCATTGGCCAGGGTCCTGGAGAGGGAGGAATCCCCCTCTTCCGGCGCGACTTCGCCGAGGGAATAGGCGGTGCCCAGGGTCGAGATAATCACCTCCTTGGCGGCGAAACCGCCGACCAGGGCGATATTGGTCCGCCAGTCGAAACCGGCCAGCCAGCTGATCTTTTCGAAACCGCTGCCGACCCGGCCGGCCAGGGAGTGGAGCAGGGCCTCTTCGGCCCGGGCCGCCTCGATTGCCGCAAGACGGGCGTTTAATTCCGGCGGAAATTCGGCCTCAGCCCCATCATCGGCCGCCGCCTCCGGGCCGAGATAATCCGCCACCACCTCCCGGCGCTGCTCCTGGAATTCCGCCTTGCGCGCCTCGGGCAGGCCGGGAAAGGTCATCGTCGCCCAGATCAGGATCGAGGCGCCGAGGATCACGGTCGCCGCCTTGCGGATATACTGCCAGGTCTTCTCCCAGGTATGGATGGCCAACCCCCGGAAGGTCGGGAAGCGGTAAGGTGGCAGCTCCATGACGAAGGGGGTCGGCTCCCCTTTGAGGACCGTGAGGCGCAGGAACTTGGCAATGATCAGGGCCACCGCCCAGGCCAGGAGGGTCAGGAGAAACATGATCTGGGCCCGGTTGTTCGAGAAAAAGGCGCCGATCATCAGGGCGAGGACCGGCAGCTTGGCCCCGCAGTTCATGAAGGGGGCGGTCAACAGGGTGGCCATCCGCTCCCGGGGCGAGCGCAGGGTCCTGGTGGCCATGACCCCGGGGACCGCGCAGCCGCCGGCAATGCCGCCGGAGATGATATAGGCCATCACCGAACTGCCGTGCAGGCCGAAGATCCGGAAGACCCGGTCCATCATGAAGGCGACCCGGGCCAGATAGCCGGAATCCTCCAGAATGGCGATCCCGAAGAACATGAACATGATGATCGGCACAAAGCCCATCACCCCGCCGACCCCGTCGATGATCCCCGAAATAACCAGGGATTTCAAGTGGCCTTCGGCCATGTGGCGGTCGAGAAAAGCGGACACCGTTCCGAACAGGGATTCGAGCCAGCCGACCGGCACTTCGCTGTAGGTAAAGGTGAAGTGGTAGAGGCCGAGGAGGACGGCGAGCATGATCAGCGGCCCGAAGACCCGGCTGGTCAAGACCCGGTCGATCCGGTCCGAGGTGTAGAGCCGGTCTTCGTCATAGGTGTGGGTGACAACCCCCTGGCGCAGGATGGACTTGATGTAGCCGTAGCGATGGTCGGCGACGATCGCCTCCGGGTAGGTTTCCATGGTCGCCATCAGGTGCTTGCCGACCGTCGCGACCTTGCCCTCCAGGTATTCCGCCACTTCCCCGAGTCCGTGTTCGGCGGCGAAGCTCCTGCCTCTGGCGACGATCTGCTCGTCATTTTCCAGATACTTCAGGGCCAGCCATCTGGGGGCGTAGAGCTCTGCCAGGAAAGAGTGCGCCGCGATCCGCTCTTCCATCTCGAGGATGGCGTTGTCGATATCCTCGCCGTAGGCGATATGGACCGGCTGCCAATCCTTATCGGCCCGGGCGACCTCCTCGACCACCCGCATCAGTTCAGCAACCCCCTCGCCGCTCCGGGCCGAAACCGGGATCACCGGCACGCCCAGCATCTCGGCGAGTTTGCCGGTTTCGATGGCAATGCCCCGGTCCCGGGCCACGTCGATCATGTTCAGGGCGATCACCACCGGCACGCCCATCTCCAGAAACTGGCAGGTCAGATAGAGGTGGCGCTCCAGGTTGGAGGCATCGGCGATATCGATGACCACCCGGGGCTTCTCGTGGACCAGGAAGTCACGGGCCACCACCTCCTCGACCGAATAGGCGGTCAGCGAGTAGGTGCCCGGCAAATCGACGATATTGACCCTGGCGCCTGAGGGGCTGTTATAGACCCCCTCCTTCTTCTCGACCGTAACGCCGGGATAGTTGCCGACATGCTGCCGAGCCCCGGTCAAGCGGTTAAAGAGGGTGGTTTTGCCGGCGTTGGGGTTGCCGGCCAGGGCTATTTTGAAACTTTTCGGCATCTGACTTTCCTTTAAATGTCCGGCTCGAGCTAATCGGCTTCCGGGTCCTCGACCTCGACCTCGATAAAATCCGCTTCATTGTTCCGCAAGGTCAGGGTCCCGCCCATCACCCTTAAGGCGACGGGATCGTAGAGGGGGGCGCGGCCCTGAATCTTGATGGTGGTGCCGGGCACCAGGCCCATCTCCCTGACCCTGCGGCCCAGATCCCCGGCCACCTTAATCGCGGTGATGGTCCCGGACTGGCCCTTTTCCATATCCCTGAGCATTATTCGACCCACATTCCCTCCACGCTTTCGGGCTCCCCGCCCGCGATGGACGGTGATCATCCCGTTGTTTATGAACATACATTAATAGAGAAGGCGGCGGCGCGCGTCAACTAAATACTTGGCGTGCCCCCCCTTCTCTCTCCCGAGCGCCTGCCGGCCCCGCTTTTTAGCCTTTTAAAAGGAGGATAAAGGTTATATGATTAAAAAAACCGTCGGATCAGGCGGCCACAGCAGCGCAGGCGGGCCTCCGCCAGCCTAACTTTAGTAGCGGGGCGTTCCCGGTCTCCGCGCCAAAAGGGGAACCCATGACCGAAGCACAGAAATTGCAGGTTGAAATCCAGAAAAAGGCGATGGACAAACTGGCGCCGCTGTTCAACCGCTATAGCATGAGCGTCGATTATCTGGAACCGGCCCTCAAATGGAAATCCATGGTTCTGATCCTGGGCAATTTTTCCTCGGGCAAATCGACCCTGATCAACGAAATCTTCGATACCGACATCCAGCGGACCGGCCAGTCGCCGACCGATGATTCCTTCACCGTTCTGACCGCACCGGAAAAAGGGGCGGAGCCCAGGGAGATTCCCGGCTCAAGCCTGATCAACGACGAGCGCCTGCCCTTCACCGCCTTCAAAAAACATGGCGAACAATTCGCCGCTCATTTCTCGATGAAACAGTTCCATTCCCTCCAGTTGGAGGACATGGCGATAATCGACAGCCCCGGCATGCTTGACGCTGTTTCCGAAAAGGACCGGGGCTATAACTACAACGGGGTGATCGGCGACCTGGCCAGACTGGCCGACCTGGTGGTGCTGATGTTCGATCCCCATAAGGCCGGGACCATCCGCGAGGTCTACGAAACTATCAGGAATACCCTGCCCGGCAATTCCGGCGAGGATCGGCTTATCTTTGTGATGAGCCGTATCGACGAATGCGACAGCCCGGCCGACCTGGTTCGCTCATACGGCGCGCTCTGCTGGAATCTTTCCCAGATGACCGGCCGCAAGGACATACCCCGCATATTCCTGACTTATTCGCCAACCCTTTCCCGCGCCCCGGAATCCATGGCGGCGTGGACTACCGAACGCGCCGAATTAAAAGAAAAGATCCTGGCCGCCCCGAAAATGCGGGTCAACCATATTCTCCAGCATATCGACAAACAGGCCCATGAACTGCGGATGGTGATTGAAGCCCTCGCCTCTTTCAGCCATCGAGGGAGGCAGCTTCTGAGGAGAACCGGCCGCCTGGCGCTGATCACCGCCCTGTTTGTCTTCCTGTTTCTGGATGTTATTATCCGCGAATTCACCGGCCTGCCGGAAACGACCCTGATTTCCTCGCTGCTGTCCGGCACCACCGGCTGGGCCAACCTGCTGATTCCGAGCCTCGGCGGGGTCGGCGTACTCACCCTCTTCGCCCTGTTCTTTTCAAGATTTCAATTTTCCCGTCTGAAAGAAAAGGCGGTCGCCCACCCCGAAGAACTTATCGAGCTCGATACCGAATACCGTCGCCAGCTGTGGAAACAGGTCGCCCCCCATATCGAATTCATGTTAAAAAAAGCGGGGCCCCGGGAAATATTTGCCGGGCATCACGGTACTCTACGGAAAATCGACCGCTTTATCGAAGGCGACTTACAGGATTATTACCAAAAAACCTCCTAGGCACCTTGTAAACTTTAAATTTCGCACAATTGCGAAGGACTTTTTCGTGACGGCGAGGCTTGGCTGAAGGCGCATAGCAGCGCTATGAAACTGAAGCCGCAACGAAGTCGGCGCGGAAAACAACGAGCAAGATGCGATAGTTTAGGGGTTACAGGGCACTAGGCGCCGGGGTCAGATTCCCCGGCCTAACTTTGCCGCCTACCGTTGATCTTCCGGCCGCGATCCCTCTTCCGCATTGCATACCGAAACATGGCATCCCCCGGTTTTCCTTAACCTGCCAACCTCTGTTTGGATGATTTCATCCCGCTGTTTTTGCCGCTTCCCGGTCAGCAATTTTTTATTTTCACCGCCTAAAAAAAATTTCCTATGCAAGTTCAATAGCTTGAACAAAAAACGGAGCAATTGGGCGCAAAAATGAGCTATTAAGAGTAAAACTGCGTTTAAACATTTTCTTACCCATGTAAACCCCATAACTTCCCTTCATAACCCCACATAATCATATGCTTTTTCAAAGCACCCCGAAAAAACCATGCAAATTTAGGCTGTTAGGCAAATTCTCCCGCGCAACTCCGCCCCCTGCGGGGTATTTCCAGCTGTTGATAACTTTTCGGGCTTAACGAAAAATCACCCCAAACTAGTTTTGACTGTTTCACCCAATTTCTAGACAATAACAAACATCGATCCGGGAGATTTTTTCTATTCCCAAGATCCAAAATTATAAACATATTTGAGATTGTTTTATCTTATGCCCTGGGAAATGATTAAAGAAAATCTGGCCGCCGTGTTGCCGGAAAGCACCATGTCTCTGTGGATTCAACCGCTCCGGGTCCGTCAGGTTTCGGAGGGTCTCCTGGAACTTGTCGCTCCCGATCGTTTTTTCTGTTCCTGGGTACAGGAGAATTTCTACACCGCGCTCCGAAACAGCCTCGATGCCCTGGATATGCGGGACACCGAACTCAGGCTGGCCGTTGCCGACAATACCTCCCCAACCATGCTGCCGCCGGGCCAAAAAGACGGGCAACTGCGCCTGCCCAGTGTCCCCCGGGTAAAGCAGTCCGTGCGCCCCCTCCACCCCCGCTTCACCTTTGCGGAGTTCATGGTCGGAGAATCGAATATCATGGCCAAAACGGCCTGCGAAGGTATCGCCAACGACGATCCCTCCCTGGGCCGCTGCCTGTTCATTGAATCGGGCGCCGGCCTCGGCAAGAGTCATCTGACCCATGCCGTGGCCCACAAGATCATGGCTGAGTCGCCCTCGACCAGGCTGCAATACCTGACCGCCCAGCAGCTTACCGCCGAGATGGTCAAGTCAATTCGCAGCAACTCGATGGAGGACTTCAAGGAAAAATATCATAACTGCGACGTCCTGCTGATGGAGGACGTCCATACCCTCTCCGGGCGGCTCAAGACCCAGGAGGAACTTTCCGCCGCCCTGGATATCCTGATCGGCCAGGAAAAGAGAATCATTTTCACCAGCAAGTTCTGCCCCCGGAACATCCCCAAAATCGAACCCGAATTACTTTCCCGCCTGTCAGGAGGATTGATCACTACCATTAACCCCCCCGACCTGCAGACCAGAAAACGGATAATCAAGAATAAGTCGGATAATCACACCCTGCAACTTGACGAGGAGCTGATTTGTTTCCTGGCCGAAAACATCAGGGGCGATATCAGGCAGGTTGAAAGCGCGGTGATCGGACTGAAAGCCAAGATGGGGCTGTCCGGCCGCGACCGCCCCGACCTCGAGATGATCAAAGAGGTGATCAGCAATATCGTCGACACCGCCGACGCGGTCATCTCAACCGAGGCCATTCGGGACTTTATTGCCAAGCAGTTCAAGGTTTCGGCCGATGAACTCAAGTCGAAATGCCGGAAGCGGGAGGTCGCCTTCCCCCGCCAGGTCGCCATGTATCTGGCCAGAAAATTCACCGATCAGGCCCTGGCCGAAATCGGCCGGGCCTTCAACCGGGATCACTCCACCGTGGTCCACTCGGTCAGGGTTATCACCGATTCGATCAACCGCAGCACCAGCGTCAGGGGCCAGATCGATCTCCTGACCAGCAAGATCCGCAAACAGTTCTCGTAAAACCCCTCTCCCGCTTTTCCGGAAAAAAGCGCCGCTCGAACCTGAATCAGCCCGGAGATTGCTCCAGGCTGAGCTAGAAGTAGACGGGCTTGACCGGAGCCTGCCCGCTCTCCGCCGGCTTCTCCGCCAGGACGACTTCCGAGGTGCGGGCCGCCGATTTAATCACATCGTTCATCCCGATGCCGTCCCAGCCGAAACCGCAGATGTGGAGGCCACTCATCTTTTTTTCGATTGCGCGCCGCCATTCCAGCAGGGCCGGGTGGTCCATCTCCAACTGGGGAATTGCCCCGGAAGATCTCAGTACCTCGGTAAAGACCGGAGGCTCGGGCAGGATCATCAAGCGGCTGATATCTTCATAGACCCGGCTGACAATTTCCCGGTCGCTCAACTCCAGCCTTTCGGGATGCCGCCGGCCGCCGACCAGGGCTTCAAGCAGGATATGGCCGGCCGGACAGCGGTCCGGAAACATGTGCGAGGAAAACATGGCCCCGAGGGCGAAACGCCCTTCCCTTTCCGGCGCCAGGTAACCGAATCCGCGGGGCACCTTCGCCTCCTTACCGAAGCCCATGACCACGTTGGCGATCCGTGCCCCGGGCGCCTTGAGCACCGGGGGCTCGTCAAACTTTTCGAGAAGGCGCAGGGAGGCGTTGACCGGCAGGGCCATAACCAGCTCCGGAGCCCGCAAGAGATCATGAGCGGTGCTTACCAGCCAATCAGCGCCGTCCCGCTCCAGCCTGTTTACCGTGGTCGACAACAGCAGATTCTTCTCCTCGCCGGCCAACCGATCGGTTAAGCGCTCCATGCCGGCCGGAAAATTGACCATGGCCGGCAGGCCCTTGGAGCCGCCCCCCTCCTTTTTCTTCTTTTTTATTACGCCGCGCAATACCGAGCCCTGCTCTTTTTCAAGCTGACGGACTCCGGGCATGACCGCTTCAATGCTCAGACGATCCAGATCGCCGGCAAAGGTGCCGGTTACGGCGACATCGACCATCGGCAACACCCCGGGACCGAAGCGATAGGCTGCCCATGCGCCGATGCTCTGGTCCTCCTGTCGCGGTTTTTTCCAGAGATCGGCCAGAAGCCTCAATTTTCCCGATAAGGTGAGCAGCGGCGTCGCCAGCAGCATCTTCGGATTCTGGGGCAAAGGTTCCAATTTGCCGTTGAAACAGATGAAGCGCCTGAAATCGCCTAGCGGGGCGGTCTGCATTTCCCGGTCCAGGCCCAGGTCATTCAGGATTTCCAGGCTCTCCGCCGTATTGTTCAGAAAACCGTGGGGTCCCCATTCGGCCTGGAAACCATCACGCCTGAAGGTTCGAATAACACCGCCCGGCCGATCGTCCTTCTCGATAACGGCAATCTTCAGAGCAGGGTTGCGCTTGCCGAGAAAATGGGCGGTACTGAGGCCGGAAAGGCCGCCGCCGACGATAATTACATCAAATTTTTTTTCCATTGCCGCCTCAATCGGATTAGTGGTGCAATTCGGCCTCCCAGGCAAAATATTCGATGCCTTGCCCGGCCAAGAGTGTTATTCTTGGTGAGTTCGCAAAAAGTCGGGAAAAAGCTGTCATTTCTAACACATGTGAGCAATCTTGTTCTTTGACCTGTTGAAACTATTAAGATTTCTCCCGTTGATCGAAATAACATTAAGGCAATCTCGTCTTTTTGAGACGCCATAATTCTTAACAAGTCGCGGAAAGCACCCCGATAGGCATAGCACGCAACCTCCTGCGCTGCCGCAAAGGGTTTCGCCGAGGCCGCGTAAAGAAAAAGCGCCGCCGTTCTCGAAGCCCGCGCGCCTTATGTCTGACCATTTTCATCCCGCGGGGATTATATATGTTTAGCCGTTTTCGTGACTTTTTGCGAGTGCATCATTCTGTTGATAGACATGATCAGTGTCGGCCAGGGAACAAAATTGCCCTTATCAACCTCCTGAATCCGTGACGGCTTCGTGGGAAATTTCACTTTATCAGTTTGTAATTGTATTAAATAATCGTTTTTCCTCGGGTCGCCATGATGCACCCCGCCGCCCTGCGGGCCGCCCGATAACGGCGCATCTGCCGGGTCGGGCAACCAGTTGATTACCTCAGTATGATCAAGATCGTCGTCTCCTCCATCTAACCCCGCTCTCGAACGCGCAGGGCTTCAGGGTAAAAGGCAAGACAATATCCGTATGGCTGAAATTCCAGGAAAACCAATGACCGACAAACCAGCCCATACCATTTCGGAACCGACCGGCCGGAAGCGCCGGGCTCTGCTCCTCTATTATTCCTTCAGCGGCCAGACCAGCGGCCTGCTCAACCATATCGCCTGCGGCCTGAAAAAGGAGGGAGTCGAGATTAAGTTCATCAGGCTTCGGACCGTCAAGCCCCTGCGCTTTCCGGTCGGCTCGATTTTCGCAACCTTAAAAATGATGCTGATCACCGCACTCCGCCGGCGGATGACGATTAAAGAGCCCGAGGACGAACTCTGGGCAGACTACGACCTGATTATGCTGGCCGGCCCTACCTGGTCATATAATCCCAGCGGGCCGATTCTCGATCTTATCGACCGTTACGGGCCGCGTCTCTTTAAAGACCGGACCGTGCTGCCGGTAATCTCCTGCCGCGGCTACTGGCGCCTGCACTGGCTGGGCCTGAAAAAACTTCTGTTGAAATGCGGGGCGAAGGTGCCGAACCGGATCGTCTTTTCCCACCCTTCCCCCGAACCATGGCGGACTCTGGGGGTATTCCTGAAAATCGCCGGCAAGGCGCCGGAAAGATCGAAACTGCTCGGCCGCTACTACCAGCGCTACGGCCATTCCCGGCAACAACTCCGGGAAGCCGAAAAACTGGGAGCCGCCGTCGGCACCGCTTTACGCAAGGGCGATTCCCTGACCGCTCTTGAACTGCTCACCCCCATCGCCCTGCCCTAGTCATCCCAAGACTTTTTGCGACGCCATCAAAATTGACAAACTCGCAAAAAGTCAAGGGATGGCTAAGCATGCAATACCCCCTTGCGGGGTGAAAATCGTCAGATCCAAGGCGCGCGAATTTCGAGGAATGAAGCGTACTCCAGTACGCTGCAATGACGAGACAATTTACAGCAACGCCGGAGCTGGCGATTTTTTGCGACGCCATCAAAATTCAATACCCTTACCGGCCTTCACCCCCGAGCCGTAGCCGTGTTTGATCTCCCGCATCTCGGTAACGATGTCGGCCAGGGCGATCAGTTCCGCCCCGGCCCCGCGGCCGGTAACCACGATATTTACCCCTTCCGGCCTGGTGCGCAAAACCTCAAGCGCTTCGCTTTCCGCCACGATCCCATAGTTAAGGAGGTAGGTGAATTCATCGAGAACCACCATACGGAACAGGCCGGATTCGATCTTGGCCCGGGCCAGCTCCCAGCCCCGGCGGGCAACGTTTTTCAATTCCTCCCGATCCTCGGCCTCCCAGGTAAAACCGGTGCCGCAAATATGCAGTTCAATCAACTCGCTGCATCCGGCCGCCGCCCTGGCCTCGCCGGTCTGCCATTTGCCCTTGATGAACTGGATAATGCAAACCGTAAAACCGTGCCCCACAGCGCGCAGGGCCTGGCCGAACCCGGCAGTGGTCTTGCCCTTGCCGTCCCCGGTATATACCATAATCACGCCCTGTTCGCCCATTCCGGATCTCCTGGCACTTTGTAAAACTTTAAATTTCGCACAATTGCGAAGGGATTTTTCGTGACGGCGAGGCATGGCTGAAGGCGCATAGCAGCGCTATGAAACTGAAGCCGCAACGAAGTCGGCGCGGAAAATAACGAGCAAGATGCGACAGTTATAGGGTTACAAGGTACTAGATTGATGGCGTCGCAAAAACTCATCACGATTGATCGCTCATATCGAATTTTTCCAACTGCCGGCGATAATATTCGCGATTGCCGGTACTGTTTTCCAGAGCACGCCGCCCGGTTTCAAGGGCCAGATCAGCCATGCCGTTCTGCCAGTATGCCTCGGCCAGGGTATCAAGAATATGACTTCGCGGTTGGAGCTTCGCCGCTTTTCGAGCCAGCTCCAGAGCCCGTTCCGGGTCACGGAGCTCCTGATCTTCAGCGGTCAGCAACAGCCAGGCAAGATTATTCAGGGCCTCGGGATTATCCGACGCAAGCTCGAGGCTCCTCTCAAAGGCTTTTATCGCCTCGGCGTATTGCTCACGGTCGACAAGCAGATCGCCGTGGAACTGGCGCCAGAGAGGATTGTTGGGATCGCGCTCGATCTTTTCCAGAATAACCTGCTCGGCGACAAGCTGCCCGGACGAGCTGACCGCCAGCCGCTCACCGGCATGCAGAGTCAGAGCAAACGCCGCGGCAATGACCATAAAATAAGCGGCCAGGGCAGTGTAAACCTTGCGGTTGTGGCCCGCGGGCACCTTGTCGTCTCGTTGACAGCTCAATAAATTATCGATGCGCTGGCCGATGCTGAAATGATGCCAGCACGGCACATCGCGGTGCTTGCCGCTCATCAGGGAGATCTTCCGGAAAACGCTGATCAGCGGATCAACGCGTCCCATGACCCGGAAGGAATAATGATCCGCCTGCCTTTCGAAGTTGCGCATGAAGAAGCCGAATACATAACGGAAATAGACAAGGGCGACTACAAGAAGCGGCCCGCCGGTGAGAATCGCCAACAGGGCCACCGGATCACCCTCATAGCTATAAAGAAATTCATAAAACCAGGGAGCGGAAAGCAACAGAACAAGCAGGGGCTGCACGCACAACTGGATCAGGAAGGCGAACCCCAGGAAGAGAAGGATATAGAAGAACAGATGATGTTTTTTGACATGGCCGATCTCATGGGCAACCACTGCCTCGAGCTCCTCCTCGGAAAGGGACTGCAAAAGGGCGGGGGTGATCATCAGATATCGGTGGCGGCCCACGAATCCTACCACTCCGGCGGTCAGGACCTTACCTTCCACGATAGGCCACAGACATATCTCCCCGAAGCGGACCCCCTGACGGCGGCAGAACTTTTCGATCTGGCTGCGCAAATCACCCTCGGGCATGGCGGTGCAGCCAAACAGGCGGACCAGCAGGGCCGGGAACCAGATAACCGCGACGGAAACCATCACCAACAGGAAGAGCGGCTCTCCCCAGGGAGATGCCATAAAGTCGCGAATCACCTTGATCGGCAGCCATTGCAGCAGGTCGTGCATAAAATTAACGACCAGCCAGGGCAGAACCAGGGCGATACTGACCTTCAGCTTATCCCTGACATGAACATAAGTTTTTTTCCTGACTCCGACAACCTCCTCATAGCCAGGCTTGAGTTCGGTCCAGAGCAGAATCATATAAAGAAGAAAAACCACGATGCCGGCAAATTCGGCCAGGGAAGGCAGCGGTCCGGTGAAAGGCAACAAGTTGAGATAATACCGAAGATCGAGGAGATAGACATCAACTCCGAACAGGACCAGAGCCAGAACGGCCAGATTTCTCTCCAGGGAGAAGTAGTCCGACACCCGGCTGATCCTGCTCCGGTTCCGAGAAAAGCGGATCAGCCAGCGAAAGAGCCCGAGCTTTATCGCGAAAAGCGCAATAAACTGGTACTCAGGCAGGCGGGCGCCCTCGGGAGTAGTGCTGGTGGCCAGGATCGCCATCACAACCAGCAAATATATCAGATTACTGTATATCATAATAACTCAACTTTCTGACTTGTCTTATGGTATTGGTTTGCTGTCATAAAATTGATTTAGGGGCATAGCGGCATTCCATGATGAGAAGCCAGGAGCCGGAAGCCGGAATGACTGATTTTAAAGCTTTTCCCTTGGATTCTGACTCCTGGCTTCTGGATTCTTGTGGCACACAGGCACGAAAAAATCGCCAAAACCCCTTTATTATCGGGAGATTAACCAAACTCAGAAAGTTGAGATAATCAGAAAATGCTGATGAATTTGCAAAAGCATAACCCTTCGTAAACTTAGCACATCTCCATTACCTTGTAAAAAAAACAGGGAAATTTAAGTCAATCTCGTAATATACTGAACGGACGTAAGTGAATTACTCCTTGAGATCCGAGGTGTCACATGGACAACAGCTTCCGGAATATGGATGGTCTTCCGGCCCACGACAAACTTCGGCAGGCGGCCCGGCAACCCTTCGACTTAAGCAGCCACGAAGCTCTGGAGCCAACCAGGCTTGCCGGCTACATTGCCCGTACCGCGAGTTATCGGCTGCTCTATTCGACCCAGCGGGTGGACGACAGCACCCTGGACCTTCTGCAGGAACTGGCCGATCAAAGCGGTGTTATCGAACAGTACAAGATGATGAAACAGGGCGAGGTGATGAATCGCATCACGGGCTACGCTTCCGAGAACCGCCGGGTTCTCCATACCGCCTGTCGCGATATCTTCTCCGCTATCCCGGAAAATCCCGAGGCAACCGGTCAGGCCCTGCGCGAACTCGACAAACTGCAAAACTTCCTGGACGACCTGGAAGCCGGCCGACTGGTCAATGAGCAGGGTGAAATGTTCACCGACCTCATTAATATCGGGATCGGCGGCTCCGACCTGGGTCCGCGGGCGGTCTATCTCGCCTTGAAGCCGTTCTCCCGGCCGAACCGGCGGGTCAGCTTTATCTCAAATATCGATCCCGACGACTGCGCGGCCGTACTCAAGGATCTCGATTTGAGCCGCACCCTGGTGGCGGTGGTCTCCAAAAGCGGCGCCACCCTGGAAACCTTGACCAACGAAGCCTTGGTCAGAAAGGCGTTTTACGGGGCAGGCCTCGAGCCGAACCGCCATTTTGTGGCGGTGACCGGCGAAAACAGCCCCATGGATAATCCGAACGGATATCTGCGCTCATTTTATATGTTCGACTATATCTGCGGACGCTACAGCACTTCATCGATGGTCGGAGCAGTGTTGCTCTCTTTCGCGATCGGTTCCGACAATTTCAGAAAATTTTTGGAGGGCGCCAACCGCATCGACCGGGCCGCCGAAGAAAGGGATATCAGAAAGAACGTGCCCCTGCTGCTTGCCGTGCTCGGTATCTGGAACCGTAATTTCCTGAACTGCGAAACCCTGGCGATCCTGCCCTACAGCCAGGCCCTGTCCCGCTTCGTCGCCCATCTCCAGCAGTGCGACATGGAGAGTAACGGCAAGTCAATCAACCGGAGAGGGGGCTCGCTTGCCTACCATACCGGCCCCATAATATGGGGTGAACCTGGCACCAACGGCCAGCACTCCTTCTTCCAGTCGTTGCACCAGGGGACCACCGTGGTGCCCTGCGAATTCATCGGCTTCCGGCGCAGCCAGTACGGGTTGGACCTGGTCGTAGACCAGAACAGCTCCCAGGAGAAACTTGTCGCCAATCTGCTGGCTCAAGCCATCGCCCTGGCCACCGGCGCAGAAGATCACAACCCGAACCGCAGCTTTCCCGGCAACCGCCCCAGCTCGATCCTGCTGGCCGACAGCCTGACCCCGGAAACCATGGGCGAACTGCTTGCCATCTACGAAAACAAGATCGCCTTCCAGGGATTTATCTGGAACATCAATTCCTTTGACCAGGAAGGTGTTCAGCTAGGCAAGCTTCTGGCTGACCGCCTGCTTAATCTGATGGCGGACAGCTCGCACCCTGATCCGGTTGGACGGGCATTCTTGAAAATCGCTAATTTTCGGGAATAGCAAATAAATACGAAAGCCGTATTCCGGCTGGTTTCAGCACCTTCTCCCGAAGCGAATCACCCATAATTCCCTTCCCGCTAAGTTACCGTCATTGCCACGGGGTAAATCTTCAACTTTGCCGAAAAGATTTCCGCCCCACCCTTTGCAATAGAAAAAAATCCGATCTCTTTATAAAAAAAAGCAGCCCGTCCCTGGCACCTGATCCAAAATAATTCTTGGCAAGATGCCCTGAACCGGTAATATATCATTGATAATCGGGTGTGGATTTGCAGGGCAGAGACAAAAAGGTTCGGAAAGTTGTCAGGGTTTTATTCGTTACCTGAACCCGTGACGCCTTCGGCAGTTTAAACTTATCGATTTATAATTACCTGGTTATCTGTCCTGATCGCGGAGGAGAAACAGTCCGCCGCCGTCTTTCAAGGCGGCAGTTCACGGATTCAGGCGTAGTTAAATGACCATTTTTTGGCGGAAAGCGCCGCCGGTAAAACCGGCAAAACAGTTTAGCGGTTGAACCATTTAAGCAAGTAAACTAAATTTATTCACATTAAATCTTGATGGCGGCGCAAAAACACAGCACTCTTGGGATATCGAACTTTTTACTTAGCAATCCCGTGACTTTTTGCGAGTTTGTCAATCTCAGGCAGAATGGAATTGTAAGAAATGGGATCTGAAAATCGCGAAAGCGAAAGGAAAGCGGCGCTGGCCCTTCTCGATTTTATAGCGCTTGACGAGTCTGGCGCCCCGGTTGACCGAGCCATGGCCCGCGCTCTGAATGTCAGTGAAAAAGGCATCCTGCTCGAAACGCATTTGTCCTTGGACGAAGGTCAGCACCTGCTCATCACCCTCGGCCTCGATGATAATCTTTGCGAGATCAGGGGCAGAATTCTTCGGGCCGAGAAAGTGGAAGAAAACAAATTCCACTACGGGGTGGAGTTTCTCAAAATGAGCGCCAGTGATGCCGCCACCCTCGGCTGGTACCTTAAAAACTTCAACAGCAACAACCTGCAGACCGCCGAATAGAACGCCTCCGCTTATCTGCTCCTGAATCCGTGAAGGCTTCGTGGGAATTACACTTATCAGTTTCTAATTTCATTAGATAATCGTTTTTCCCTGGATTACCAGGGTTCACCCCGCCGCCCTGCGGAGCGCCCGATAACGGCGCATCTGCGCCCCGCAGGAAGTGCCCTCCTCAAGGGAGGATTGAACAGAACCCTTGGGGTGCGGTGTTGGTAACTCGTTAATATACCATCAGTATTCTCAACATTGTTGCCGCCTTGCAACTGCACCGTTCTCGAACGCTCACGGATTCACGTTGCTGTAAAGAAGTTCAAATCTATCCCAGAAATCGGGAAAAGACTTGGCCACGCATTCCTCTCCCAGCACCTTCACCCCCGGCACAAAAAGCCCGGCCAGCGCGAAACTCATGGCAATCCGATGATCGTTGGCGGTTTCGATTTCGGCTCCGTGCAGTTCGGCATCGGGGCCCCTACCCTCGATAATCAGGGCATCACGGCGCTCCTCGACTTGCACTCCCAGCTTGGCAAGCTCCCTGGCCATTACATGAAGCCTGTCACATTCTTTGATCCGCAGGTGTTCGATATTGGTTATGGCGGTCCGACCGCGGGCTCTGGCCGCCACCACCGCCAAGGTCGGCACCACATCCGGGCAATCGCTCATATCAACCTCAATGCCCTGCAGCTCAGGCGGCCCCTGAAGGGTGATGCCGCTATCTGACTTGCTGACCCGGCACCCCATTCTGGCCAGAATGTCGACCAGAACCGCATCGCCCTGCAGGGATTTTCTGGGGAGATTGGCAACCGTCACCCTGCCGCCGGTAACCGCCGCGGCCCCCCAAAAATAGGATGCACTGGAGGCGTCTCCCTCGATCCGATACTCCCGGGCCTTGTAATAGCTGCGCTGGATCACGAAATGGTTCAGTTCGGCATTGGCCTTGACCTTGATGCCGAACGACTTCATAACCGCCATGGTCAGATGGACATAGGGTTTGGATAAGACCGGACCCTCCACGGTTAGACTGGCCTTGTGGGCCGCGTAGGGCGCCACCAGCAGGAGGGAGGAGAGGTATTGACTGCTTTTGCCCTCCGGCAGCGTGGTCGAACCGCCCCGCAAGCCTTCCGCCCTGATCTCCAGAGGGGGGCAGTCTGTCCCCTTGATACTGCGAATCGAGACTCCCCAGCCGGCCAGCGCCTCGATCAGGGGGCCGATCGGTCTCTCCTCCATCCGCGGTTCGCCGGTGATCGTAAAGACGCCGTTACCAAGCGCGGCCACTGAAGTCAGAAACCTGGTGGCCGTGCCGTTGTTTCCCAGAAAGATCTTGCGCCGCGGCGGCAAGACCCTGCCGCTGCAACCGGTTATCTTCCAACGGCGCCGGCTGCGGTCCAGAATCTTGACCCCCATGCTCCTCAGGGCCTTGGCTGTATAACTGGTGTCTTCACTTACCAGCGGACCATGCAGGACGCTCTCGCCCCTGGCAAGGGCGGCCACCACCAGGGCGCGCTGAGTGATACTCTTGGAACCCGGCACCTCGATAACCGCATCAATATGATCTAAAGGCTTTATTTCTTTCACAACACATTCCTTTATTTTCGCAACTAGCTGAGTTTAACTGACTGTAACAATGCCCATCCCTCTTCCCGAATTTCGCGAAACCGACAATCCGGATTCCTTGACAAAAACTCCAGCATTGTAGTGACCGAAGCCGGAATACCGCTCAAGAAAAAACAAGTAGAACAGTTGAATTATTTTTTCAGGAATTGGTCGAGCTCTTGACGCATCGCCTCAATCGGCGGCGGCCGACCGGTCCACAGTTCGAATTGCGCCGCGCCCTGGTAGAGGAGCATCGCCAAACCGTTGACCACCCGGCATCCGGCTCCGGCGGCTTCCCGCAACAACCGCGTTTCAAGGGGAGAGTAGACGATATCCATCACCACCCGGTAGCCGGCTAGAATTTCCGCCGGCACCGGGGTATTCTCCGGAGCGGGGGCCATCCCCACGGAGGTGGCGTTAACCAGGACATCGGCTTGCAGGCCGGCCACCTCGGCCAGGGGCATCCAGGTGCAATCCAGATCGGCGGCAAGAGCCAGGCCGGAGACCGGAGTACGGCTGGCGATCACCACTTCCGCCCCGGCCTCCAGGAGTCCGAAGCCGAGAGCGCGGGCCGAGCCGCCGGCGCCCAGCAGAACAACTTTCGTCCCGGCCAGCTCGACCACCTCGGCCAGGGCTCGATTAGCGCCCTGCCAATCGGTATTTGAGCCGTCGATCCGGCCATCTTTGATGACCAGGGTATTCACGGCGCCAATCCGAGCCGCGACCGGATCAATCGAATCGAGAAAGGGGATCACTGCCTGCTTGTGGGGAATGGTTACACTGACCCCGCGAATATTCAAGGCCCGGAAGCCGTCCAGAGCCGCTTCGACATCCTCGGCCGGGAAAGGCACATAGACCTTGTTCAGCCCCAGCTCGCGGAACGCCCGATTCTGGATGGCCGGGCTCAAGCTGTGAGCAACCGGCCAGCCCATGATGCCGTAAACCTCGGTACTGCCGTCAGATATCCTCATCAAAGCACTCCAGGGCCTTGCGCAGTGCCGAAACGGATAACTGGCCGGGGGCGGTGGCCGGACCGTGATCGGGAGCGGCGTAGGTCATGAAGCCCCCCAGCTCCAGGGTGGCGACTCTGCTGATCATCCCGGCCCGGCCCATGCAGAAGGCGCAGAGGGAAAAACCCATCTCGAAGGCAATTTCCTGCAAGGCCAGAACCCGCAGCACATCCTGGAAAGTCCGGCCCGTGGTTACGATTTTGCCGATATCAGCGCCGCTGCGGTACTCGGCCTCGAAAATCGACCGCAGGGCCTGGGCCGAGGCGGTGGTTTTAAAATCATGCCAGGAAACAATCACCTTGACCTCATGTTTTTTGGCCAAAGCGAGGAGTTGCCGCCTTAACTCTTCGTCGGCCCGCAACTCGACATCGACATAGGTTGCGCCGCTCCGCACCGCCTCACCAAGCAGAGCAAAACGCTCTTCCTCGCTGCCGGCAAACTCCCCTCCCTCCCAGGTCGGCCGACAGGTAAAGAGCAGCGGCACATTCAGCTTATCGACAAAGGGGGCGGCTGTCGGCCGGGCCATGGCGTCCAGACGGATTTCGAGCACCGTGGCCAGATCAGCGGCCCCGGCCGCGAGCGCCAGGGCGCGGTCCAGATCCCTGTCGGCTATGGACACACAGATTTCCCCGTTTACCGCCATCTTGCTACCATCCAGTAAAAATTTTAAACAATCACTCAGACTATTCCAAAGCAACCGGCTTGTCAATAAGGTCGAAGCGGCTGACGCCCGAGTGTGAACAAGACTCGAATTAGTGGATAAAATTTCATAGCCCCGCTAAAATTATAATAACGGGCGCAACAAAACCATGGCGATTTATGCGACGCCATCAATGTTAAACCAGAAACTGTTACAAAGTGTCACTACATTGAGACTATTTATTGCCATCGATCCGCCGCCCGAGCAGCGGGAGCGGATAAGCTCCCTGCACGCCGGCTTACCCGGCGTACGCTGGACTGCAACCGGGCAGATCCATCTGACCCTGCGCTTTATCGGCGAGACGGACGAAGAGCTTTTCCGGAAAATCAGCGCCAGCCTGGCCTCAATCAGAACAGAATCGCTGAACTTGAAGATCAGGGGGCTCGGCCGGTTCCCGCCCCGCCGCCCGGCCAGAATTCTCTGGCTGGGCCTGGCACCAAACGAGCAGCTCCTCCAACTCAGAAACCGCATTGAAACAACCCTTGTCCAAGGCGGCCTTGAGTCGGAAGGCCGACAGTTCGCGCCCCACATCACCATTGCCAGATTCAGAAAGGCGCCGCCCATAAAAGCGCTGACGGATTTCATGGAGGCCAACCAGCAGTTCGAACTCCCCTCCTTTGCGGTCGGAGAGTTTCACCTGTACTCCAGCACCATCACCTCGGCCGGGGCTATCCACCGAAGGGAAGTGTCATACCCCATCCCAAGCCGCCCATGCCGGCGTCTGTCCGAGGGGGATCTTGCTTGAGAACCGGGGAAAGCACTTGATAACAATGCTACCACACTGCCCGGATGAGTTGCCGAATTTTTTCTGGATGGGATAAATTCAAGGAGGGGAGAGCAGCCGCTAAACCGCCCGGAACAACCGACTTTCGGCTTTTGGTGCCGTTGCCCTGAAAGACAACAGAAACCGGGTTAAGTGTCGGCCCTGCAAGCAAACTTCAGCAGGTCAGCCCCACAAGCTCCCCCGAACAGAAAATTACCGCCGTGCCGCCATCAATCGCGGCCGGCCAAGGAGACCACGGCGTGGGCGGCAATCCCTTCGCCGCGCCCGGCAAAACCCATATATTCGGTGGTGGTCGCCTTCAGGTTGAGAAAGGCGGCATCGACCCCGACGGTTTTCGCGATATTTTCGAGCATCTGCGCGAAGTAAGGCGCCAGTTTCGGCTGCTGGGCGATAACGGTGAGATCAGCATTGACCAGCCGCAGATTCCGGCCGGCAACCTTTTCGACCACCCGCTCCAGGAGAACCAGACTCGAAATGCCATGGAAGGCGGGATCGCTGTCGGGAAAATGCCGACCGATGTCGCCCAGGCCGGCCGCGCCCAACATCGCATCGGCAAGGGCATGAAGCAGGACATCGGCATCGGAATGACCCACCAGGCCCCGCTCGTAAGGGATGACCACGCCGCCGAGCACCAGCTTCCGCCCTTCTTCAAGGCGATGGGCATCGTAACCATGTCCCACTCTTAAAATCGCCACCTCGCCTTCTCCTCGCCGATCCGGTTTCAACAGGGCTTCCGCCAGAACCAGGTCATCGGTCCTCGTCACCTTGAGATTAGCAGCGGAGCCCATCACCACGCTGACCTTAACGTCAATATGCTCCAGCAGGGCCGCCTCGTCGGTAGCCGTGAAACCATCCGCAGCCGCGACTTCAAAAGCGCGCCGCAACAGCTCGATCCGGGCGGCCTGCGGGGTCTGGGCCTGCCAGAGTCCGGCGCGGCCGACATTGGCCGTCACAAACTCGTCGCCCACCGATTTCAGGGTATCCTTGACCGGCACGGCCAGAATGGCGGCCCCGGTTTCTCCGGCCCGTTTCAGACAGGCGTCAATCAAGCCGGGGTCGATCAGCGGTCTCACCCCATCGTGGACGGCGACAAGATCGATACCGGCCGGGAGGCAGCGCAGACCGGCCGCGACCGAATCCTGCCGGGTCAGACCGCCGGCCACCACCTGCTCGACCCTGGTCAGCCCGTAGCGCCGGACCAGCTCACGGGTCCGGGCCAGATGTTCGCCGGGGGCGACAATGATAATGGTCTTAATCCGGGGGGATCGCTGCAGGGCCCGGACCGTATGGACCAGGATCGGCAAACCGGCCAGTTCGAGATACTGTTTGGGCAGGTCAAGCCCCATTCGAAGGCCGGCCCCGCCGGCGGGGATTATGGCTGCGGCAGTAGTCATAATTTACACAACTCAACTTTCTGAGTTTGGTTAATCTCCCGATAACAAAGGGGTTTTGGCGATTTTTCGTGCCAGTGTTCCACAAGAAGCCAGGAGTCAGGAGTCAGGAGTCAGAATCCAAGAGAAAAAGCTTTAAAATCAGTCATTCTGGATTCTGGATTCTCATCATGGAATGCAACTATGACTCTGAATCATTTTATGACAGCAAACCAATACCACAAGACAAGTCAGAAAGTTGAGACACAAGAAAAAAGACTGGAGCGGGTTGTAAGCCGAATCCTGTACCTCCCGAAGGAGGCCATGATCATTTATCTGGGATGACGGTCGCCCGCCACCTCTTGCAACCTACCCGGGAACTTCGGACGGGCAGTCCTTAGCCGTATCCTTGGATACGGCGCAGTTCCCCTATTTGGTCTTGCTCCGGGTGGGGTTTGCCGTGCCTTCCATGTCGCCATGGAAGCGGTGAGCTCTTACCTCGCCTTTTCAACCTTACCCCGGCGAACCGGGGCGGTATATTTTCTGTGGCACTTTCCTCGGGGTCGCCCCCAGTTCGTGTTACGAACCACCCTGCCCTGCGGAGTTCGGACTTTCCTCTCCGGCCGCAGCCGGAGCGATCATGCGCCCGCTCCAGTCAAAAATTTTGCAAGTCATGCACGGGAGGCCATCTGCCCTGGCACTCTCCCGTTGGCTGCATCTGCCGTGATCAGCTGTAAAAACTTATCCAGCCTGGCCGATTACTTGCTCTCGGCTTCATCATCGGGGAGATTATAGAGCAGACGGTTACAGGTGGGGCAAGCGTGCAGTTTATCTTCCCGGAGCAGTTCGTTATAGAGCTGGGGCGGCACGTTCATGAAACAGCCGTGACAGACGCCGCGATTCACGCCGACCATGGCCACCCCACCCCTTTTCTCCCGGATCTGCTCGTACTTGCGGAGCAGGGCTGCCTTGACCTTCTTCACCTTGGAAGCGCGGGTCTTCTGCAATTTGGCCATTTTGGCCTCAAGCTCGTCGGCCTCTTTTTCAAGCTGGGCGGAATCCTCGTTGTACTGGGCTTCTTCTTCAGCGCAGAGAGCAGCCTGACCGTCTATTTTCTTCTGCAGATAATCGGCCTGTTCCAGCAAACGGACCAGCTCATCGTCCCTTTGCCGATTAGCGCTCTTGGCATCGTCGATTTCCTTTAAGATGCTCTGATACTCGCGATTGGTCTGGACCTTCATCAGCTTGTTCTGCCGATCCTTGATCATCAGCTGGGTATCCTCGACTTCCGCCTCCAGCTCACGTCGCCGCGCCTCGCCCTCGGCGAGTTTGGCTTCGAATTCGGCGATCTCGGCCTTCTGCTTCTCAATCGACCCCTTGCGGCTGTTCAGCTTTTCATTGCCGGCCGCCATTGCCCTTTCGATCTTGCCGATTTTCAGGTCAACGTCCTGCAAATCCTTCAGCCTTTGAATTTCTTCTTTCAATTGCCACTCCCTTAAATGTTCAAAATTAAATAACAAACAACCAAAACCTTAAACCCGCCGCCGGCATGGGGACGGAGACTATTTCCGGAAATAGTAGCGAAACGGGCTGACCTCGATCACAGTGGGGCGAATGTTTTCCAGACCCCAACCCTTTGCCGCGCCGACCCGGGCCAGGGCCGCGACCAGGCCGGGGACCACTAATTTTTCGGTCGAGAAGTGGCCGGCATCGACAATACAGAAACCGGCATCTTCGGCCCACCTCGCGGTACTGTGTTTTACTTCGCCGGTAACAAAAACCTGAGCCCTCGCCGCCATGGCTGCTGCCGCAAGCTCCGAACCGCTGCCGCCGCAGACCGCCACCCTGGAAAGGGTTTTCGGAGGTGTTCCGGCCACCCTGACCGCCTCCAGACCAAGTACCCCGGACAACATCTCGATAAATTCCGCGAAGGTGAGGGGAGCGGGCAACGTTCCGACCCGCCCGAATCCGATTTCCCCTTCCGGTTCGCCGGCCAGAACTAAACAGTCATGGAGTTCTAAACCGGCGGCCAGGGCGTCATTAACACCGCCGGAGACCTTATCGAGATTAGTATGGCAGCTGACCACCGCTATCCCCTCGGTCAGGGCCCGGGCCAGCAGACGGCCGATCATCTGATCGGTCCTGACCGCCGGCAAAGGCTTGAAAATAAGGGGGTGATGGGTCAGCACCACGTTGCAGCCATGTTTTTGCGCCTCGGTGAAAACCTGATCGCTTGCATCGAGGGCGACCAGCACCCCGCTGATCTCCCGATTCGGATCGCCGACCATCAGGCCGACGTTATCCCACGGCTCAGCCAGGGCCGGGGCGGCGATTTCGGCGAGAACCGCCAGCAAATCCTTTAAGACAATTGGTTCAGTACCCATTCAAAATCCCGAAAAAAAAAAGGTGCAACGCCTCGGCGTTTGCACCTTTCATGGTCCGGCAGGGTTTTCACCCTGAAATCCCGGAACCAGGATCTTCTTATTGAATCCGACTAAAAGAGGGCCGGTTTTACCCTGACCGTATCTCCCTAGCCTCATATCGTTCTCCCCGTCGATGGGAATTTCAACCAGCCGGACAATGCCCAACCTCCAGATTGTTAATGTGCTCGCAAAAAGCATCGGGATAACGTCAACTTCAAAACTGATGAATTCGCAAAAAGTCAATAATGGTGGGCCTACCTGGACTCGAACCAGGGACCGACCGGTTATGAGCCGGTGGCTCTAGCCAACTGAGCTATAGGCCCATACGCACAAATGAAACAGGATACTATAATCGCCATACAGATAATGTCAACTCATATTTGTCCTGGAAAAACCAGCGGCAACCCTATTCCCTTGAGGCCCTGTCGAAAACCGTCACCCGCCTCCGCTTCATCTTCGGAAAAACCTCCCAACCGTTTGCAACCGCCCGACTCCGACAACTTTTGCTTGCCCGAACAGCCGAGCTTTCTTATAATCATCCTGATAAGACCTGCTCTTTTCAACCTGAATCCGTGACGGCTTATGGGAAATTTTGTTTTATTCGTTTGTTGTTACGTAAAATAACCGTTTTTCACCGGGTCGCCTCGATTCGCCCCGCCGCCCTGCGGGGCGCCCGATAACGGCGCATCTGCGCCCCGCAGGAAGTACCCCCTCAAGGGGGGATTGAACAGAACCCTTGGGGTACCGCGTTGGCAACTCGTTGATATACCATTAGTATTATCAATATCGTTGCCGCCTTGCATCTGCACCGTTCTCGAACGCTCGGGGATTCAGGTGCAAGTCATGGGCCGGGCTGAATAAACCGAAAATGAAGCAATGAATCAAGGAGATATACTTAAAATGAAATTAGGAATCAACGGACTGGGCCGGATCGGCAAACTTTCTCTGTGGCATCATGTCGGCCGCCACCATTTTTCTGAAATAGTTGCCAACGTCGGCCGCGAGATCGGCACCGGCCTCCACGACCTGGCCGCCGCGATCGACCGGGACAGCACTTACGGCCGGCTCAGCGGCTACCTTTACGGCGGTTGCCAGAACCGCCGGGTCATCGAGGAACTGGATGACCGGGCAGGCACCATGCGGATCAACGGCGTACCAGTCAAGATTCTCCGCGAGGCCCGCAACCCGAAAGATATCGCCTGGAAAGCCAATGATGTCCGGCTGGTTGTCGACACCACCGGAGTTTTCAACGACCCGACCGCCGATCCCGACGGTCCGCGCGGCGCCCTGCGCGGCCACCTGCAAGCCGGCGCCGAAAAAGCAATCCTCTCCGCCCCCTTTAAGATCAAGGAGAAAGGCATGGCCATGCCCGATGACGCAGTCACCACGGTCATGGGCATCAACGGCGACGATTACATTCCCGGCAAACACAGCCTGATCTCCGCCGCTTCCTGCACCACCACCTGTCTCTCCTACATGATCAAACCGCTGCTCGATCATATCGGCGCCGACAATCTGCTTTCCGCCTCGATGGTCACCGTCCATGCCGCCACCGGCAGCCAGCAGGTCCTGGACCGCCTGCCCGACAGCGGCGCCAGGGACCTGCGCAAAAACAGATCCATTTTGAACAACATCATCCTTACCACCACCGGCGCCGCCCAGGCCCTGCCCCTGGTTATTCCCGAGATGCAGAGTATCGGCTTTATCGCCGAATCGGTGCGGATCCCGACCAACACCGGCTCGATTATCGTCCTGGTTTTAAATATCCAGGACGAGATTGACGACCCTTTCAAACGGGACAAGATCAATGCGATCTACAAGGAGTTCGCCGAAACCTCGCCGTACCTGATCTACTCCGAGGCGCACAACGTCTCTTCGGACATTATCGGCATGCCCTTTGCCGCGGCGATCATCGAAGGCACCGAGACCCATACCCGCACCGCCAACATCAAGGTAAACCTGGCTAGGGTGTGCGCCGGCGAAGGCCAGCCTGAGAGGATCGATGTGCCGGTGACCCAGGCGGTCATCTATGCCTGGTACGACAACGAGTTCGGCAGCTACACCAACATGCTGGCCGAACGCACCGTCAGCATCGCCGAACAGATGGTATAAGGCCTATCGGAGCGGGCCCCGATTTCTCTTGGCAAAAAGCCTTCCCTCACGGCTTTCCAGGCCCGCTGGCCGGGAAGGCTTTTTCAGGGAGAAGAGGCCCGACCCTCCCCCCGCCGTCACTTCAAGTGAAAATTTGCTTTTCTGGCGACAGAGCTCTACAATAATTTCTATAATTACCCGTGGGAGTTATCCCATGCATACCGGTCCACCGTATCCGGCAAAAGATGGATTTACGGCGCCCCTGCCAGACTTTTTAAAAATATCACCGGAGATCAATCCTTGCAGAACATCAGAGACCTCGATATCAAGGGCAAAAAGCTGCTGATCCGCGTCGACTTCAACGTCCCCCTGGACGAGCAGGGCAACATTACCGAAGACACCCGGATCCGGGGGGTGCTGCCCACTATCAACCATGCCCTCGATGAAGATGCCAGGATCATCATCATCTCCCACATGGGCCGCCCCAAGGGCCAACGGGTGGCAAAGTTCAGCATGGCTCCGGCCGCAAAACGTTTGTCGCGGCTGATCTCCAAGGAGGTGAAGCTGGCGTCGGACTGCGTCGGCGACGAAGTGAAGGCGATGATCGACGCCATGCAGCCGGGCGAGGTCATCATGCTGGAGAATCTCCGCTTTCATGAGGAAGAACAGCGAAACGATCCGGAGTTTTCCCGGAAACTGGCCGAGCTGGGCGAAATCTATATCAACGACGCCTTTGCCGTCGCCCATCGGGCCCACGCCTCGGTCGTGGGCGTTCCCGCCCTGATGAAACAGGCGGCAGCCGGCTTTCTCCTCCAGAAAGAGATGGATTACTTCAACCGCTCGATCCGCCAGCCGATGCGGCCCCTGGCGGCTATCATCGGCGGCGCCAAGGTATCGAGTAAACTGGGCGCTCTGCGCAATCTCCTCGACCGGGTCGACAAAATGATCATCGGCGGCGCCATGGCCAACACCTTTCTAAAGAGCCAGGGCTACGGGGTCGGCAAGTCAAGAGTGGAAGACGACCTGCTCGACACCGCCAGGGAACTGGTCGACAAGGCGGCCGCCAAGGGCGTCAAATTCTATCTGCCGGTTGATTGCATAGTTGCCGACAAATTCGATTCGCGGGCCGAAACCAAACAGACCACGGTCCAGGAGGTTCCCGAAGAATGGATGATCCTCGATATCGGCCCCGCCACCACGATCTTGTTCTCCGAGGCCCTGGAAGATGCCAAAACCATTATCTGGAACGGGCCGATGGGCGCCTTTGAAATGGACCCCTTTTCCAGGGGGACCATGGCCATGGTCCAGCGGGTCGCAGCCTCCCATGCCCTGACTATTATAGGTGGCGGAGATACCGATGTGGCGGTGCACCGGGCCGGCGAGTCCAACAACATCTCCTATATCTCCACCGGCGGCGGCGCCTTTCTGATGCTCCTGGAGGGCAAGGAACTGCCCGGCGTTACCGCCCTGACCGGACACCATCACCTGAATCCGTGAACGTTCGAGAACGGTGCAGATGCAAGGCGGCAACGATGTTGATAATACTGATGGTATATAAACGCGAGTTGCCAACGCCGCAGATGCGCCGTTATCGGGCGCCCCGCAGGGCGGCGGGTGCATTCCAGCCACCACGGATCACTGTCTACATTTGACGTAAAAACAATCATATATCGTGAATCAACACACTAAGCCGTCACGGATTCAGGAATCAGTAAAGTAAAGGAGAGAGCCCATGACCCGCACCCCCCTGATCGCCGGCAACTGGAAGATGAACACCAATCTGGCCGAAGCGGAGCAGCTCGCCGCGGCAACGGTCCGCGCCGCCGCCGATCTCCTCGACCGGGAGGTGATGATCGCCCCGCCCTTCACCGCCCTTGCCCAGGTTGCCGACACCCTGCACGACTCCAGGGTAATCCTTGCCGCCCAGAACATCTGCTGGGCCGAGAAAGGCGCCTTCACCGGCGAGATATCTCCCCCGATGCTCAAGGAGCTGGGCGGCACCATGGCCATCGTCGGCCATTCCGAACGGCGCCATATATTCGGGGAGAGCGACGCCCTGATCAACCGGAGGGTCGCCGGCGCCATGGAAAACGAGCTGGTGCCGATCTTGTGTGTCGGCGAAACCCTTGATGATCGCGAGTCGCAGCGGACCACCGCCGTGCTTGAACAGCAGATCCGGGCGGGCCTGGCCGATATAACCGTTACCGACCCGGCCGGCCTGGTCCTCGCCTATGAACCGGTCTGGGCGATCGGCACCGGCAAAACCGCCACGCCTGAGCAGGCCCAGGAGATTCACGCCTTCATCAGGAAGCTGCTGTCCTCCATGTTTGAAAAAAATATTGCTAGCCAAATAAGAATATTGTATGGTGGCTCGGTCGTTCCTGACAATATCGATGCCCTGATGGGTCAGGAGGATGTGGACGGCGCCCTGGTCGGCGGCGCGGCCCTGCAAGCCGACTCGTTCGAGCGGATTATCCACTTTAAGAGCTGACCGGTCTTTATTTTATCTCCACGCTATAATCGGGGCATACGGGAAAACATGGTAACCATTATCACTTTTGTTCACATACTGATCTGCTTTCTGCTGGTCATTATCGTCCTTCTCCAGCACGGCAAGGGCGCCAACGTCGGCGCCACCTTCGGAGGCGCCGGCAACACCGTGTTCGGCACCGAAGGTCCGGTGCCCATGCTCAACAAGGTCACCACCGGGATCGCGATTCTTTTCATGATCACCTCCATCACCCTGGCCTATTTCTCGGCCAACTCCAGGACCGGTTCGGTGATGGACACCGGCAGTCCGCCGCCGGTCGAATCCACGATGCCGGAAGAGATACCGATGGAGACCGGACCGGTGAAAGTACCGCTGCCTTCCGAACAGACCGACGGAAGCGAAGAACAGGCCCCGGCCGAATTTCCGGGCGAGGAACAGTAAAGTTTATGATTACAGGATTTTACCTCAGGTTTGCCGAAGTGGTGGAACTGGTAGACACGCTATCTTGAGGGGGTAGTGGGGAGACTCGTGCCGGTTCGATTCCGGCCTTCGGCACCATTTTTTAGTCCGTCCTCAACCGAGGACATGCGAAAACCCCGTTAGCCGCAAGGCTTTCGGGGTTTTCCTTTTCTAGTTTGAAGCCATATCCTCATCTTCCAGAGCGGCCAGGATCTCGGATTGAAACTCCTCATCGCAAGATAGCTTCCGGGCAATCACCTGGCATACTGCCGTGGCCAGACCATCCATATCCTGGGCAGCCATCTCGACCGAGATCTCACCTTCGTCATTGGCTTCCAGTATGAGCGCGGCTTGGTTGGGCTTTAGTTCCATGGGGTAAACCTTTTCAAGAGATATGTTGACTTAATTAGCCATAAAAATGAATCTGTACCGGTTTTTAGTGAGACTTTTTAAGTTTAGCAAATGCCGATTCAACTGTATCCCCTATCTCCGGTACAAAGGGAGCAGATATTCCCGACTTGGTTCACGAGTCTCTGCCAGCGGATTTTCAATTTCTGCATCCCCTTCCCCTCTCGTTTCTTGAAATCAACATAGTGTTGAATTTGTAAATGGTAGATCCGTAAACAGGTCCATCCACGATTCAATCTACCATCATCCTTGAAAACAGGATACCGACAATTCGTTCAGGCCCTTATAAGATGAAAACGGTTCAGAATCCCCTTTCCTTTTAAATTATAGAGATGATAGGCTTAATATTAATGCCTCAACAAGCCTGCTGAATGGAAGGCGCGGTTAATCTCAACCCGAAAGCAGAAAGGAGAAGGAAGATGAATGCTAAAAAAAACAACTGGATTCCAGGCAGTTTTTTCCTGCTGGCATTCCTTTGGTCGATCCCTGCATTTGCGGCAGAAGGTGCAGGTCCATGTATCGATTGTCACAATAAAGTGACCCCTGGAGTTGTCAACGATCATGGCAGCAGCAGGCACAGCCTTTCCGATGACGGGCCTGACTGTGCCACCTGTCATGGCGAGGATCATCAGACCATGGAGGACTATAAACAGGCCTCCATGCCCACCCCGGAAACCTGTGGATTCTGCCATGAAGAACAGGTTAAATCACATAAAAAGGGTAAGCATCATCTAGCCTGGTTTTCAATGAAAACCCAGGCCGCCTGGCATAGGCTGCCCCCCGCTTTAGGGAAAGAGGGATACCGAGGTTGTTCAGGTTGTCACAAAATCGGCCAGAAAGGACTTGTGGGCGCCATGAGTGGCAATATGGGACCCTTGAAATACGACGATGGAAAAGAAGAGAGCGAATATCGTTACGGGAATGCCCAGTGCGATGCCTGTCATACCCGACATAAATTCGATAAAGAAGAAGCAAGGGACCCCAGGGCTTGTTCAAACTGTCATATGGGCTTCGATCACCCTCAATACGAGATGTACATTTCGTCAAAACACGGCATCGGCTGGGAAACGGATGACTTCAATAACAGTCATGCCGCAAGAATGCCGACCTGTCAGAAATGTCACCTGGGCGAAGGCTCCCATGAAGTTGCTACACCCTGGGGTTTCCTGGGCCTCAGAATTCCCACCAAGGAGAATGTCCTGGCTATTATCGATGCCTATGGCTGGGTCAAGGAAAACGCGCCCTATGAATTGCTGGCCTTCAGTCACATGACCGTGCCCGAGCTGGTTGAAAATCTTCAGAATCTGGCGGCAAAACTGCCATCCGGTGAATTCGACAGCGTAGATGATGATCCCGTCTGGGTTCTGCACCGGGCGAAGTATCTGGTTGCAGCCGGTGTATTGAGTGCCAAGGATCTGCAGCCCACAGACCGTTTCGTTGGTGCTGTGGCCCAGGCAGAGATTGCCAGAGGCCCCGCTGAATTTAATAAATTGCGCATACAGATGAAGAAGAATTGCAACGCGTGTCATGCCAAGGACTATATTCAGTCCACTATGGATGCGGCAGATTCCATAATCAAGGCTTCGGATGCGGTTTATTCAAAGGCCTTTGATGCAGTTTTCACCCTTTATCGGCACGGAATCCTTAAAGCTCCTGTGAATTGGGACAAGGGCGGACCGGATATTCTTCAGTACTACTATGCCCGGACGAAAGTGGAGCAGGAGCTTTATCTGATTTTTCTTGAGTATCGTCAACGTGCATTCCAGGGCGCTTTCCACGCCAGTAACGATTATTCCCATTGGTATGGCTGGGCTCCATTGAATACCGCTGTAAACGAAATCCTGGAAGATTCCGGACACCTGTGCGGAGACAATGCCCAGTGCAGTGAAGAGATCGACATGATCAAAGAGGGATATACCGCAACGGTAAACAGTTTCAACAAATAACATTCACCAGCGATCAGTACAGGAAGTATTGAACAGCTGCATCCCAACTTAAGGGAGTCGCCCCATAACCGCGGGGCGGCTCCCTTTTTTTAATAAAGATAATTTAATGAAGACAGGAGCATTTGTTCCAATGAGCCGAGAGACTTGTTGGAATATCTGAGAAAGCATGTGAGATATGCTCTGGTTCCTATCATTTACTTTGTATGTAGAAATGGTGTCACGGAACTCCTGGTGTCGGAACTCCCATATAGCAGAAAGCCGGGCCAGAGAATATGGTCGCCAAAAAGATCATTGAATTTTTTCAGACCGCGACAACAACCGAGTTCCGGAGATATATTTTTGCATGTTTTTATTAATAGTTTATTATATTTAATATCCTCATCCGGGACAACTTAGTTGATGCGCCGAGCGAGCCAACCCGGCTATTTAAACTCGGCAGCAAGTTCAGCAGATTGACACCAAGTCAGGGGCGATAGATTTTCGATGTTCATTTGTTTTATTGGTGGGCAAAGCCCACCCGTGCTACCTGCTGAACGCATTGTAAAGCGCGGAAAATTTGAAAAACTTGTTCATGGCTGACATGCCAGTACAGAGGTGATCCGATGAGTACATTTACCGCAGTCGTACATAAGGAAGAGGAGCTTTACGTGGCGGAATGCCCCGAAGTGGGAACGGCCAGCCAGGGGGAGACCATAGAAGAAGCGGTAAGAAATCTTCAGGAAGCGACCGAATTGTATCTTGAGGAATTTCCCTTAAAGCAGGCCTACCGCCCCATTCTCACCACCTTTGAGGTGCCTACCCATGCCTGAGTTGCCGAAAATCTCAGGCGATGAAGCCATCAAGGCATTCAAAAAGCTCGGATTCCATCAGACCCGCCAGAAAGGAAGTCATGTCGTGTTGCGCCGGGAAGACAAGGGGTGCGTCATCCCCCGGCACAAAGAACTTGCCGTCGGCACCCTCAGAAGTGCTATCAAACAGGCCGGAATCTCGATTGACGAATTTATTGCCGCCCACGAAGGAAAGTAAACGCGAAGGGTTGAAGGGAAAGACGCCAATCAGCCATCGCACCGGCCTCCCCGGTGTACTCTTCATTCCGGTCCCAGGGAAGGGCCGCACCGCATTTTCAAGCAAGACACCAGCTCCACCGCCTTCCGGCAGATGGGAAAGATTCTCATAACGCGCCATCCCTGCCCCCTTTTACTCTTTTATTTAATTTCTTAGGAGCATCCCGAGTGATCCCAAGGTGTCCCTCCAAACCCGAACTTCCGTGGGTATGGTGCACCCGAACTTCCGCACTTCGCAAAAGGACGACTGCCCGACGCGAAGGACATCTGAAACCTTAAACTAGCGCCCTCACGGAACTCCTTCTTCACCGGCGTTTTCACCGGCGTTTT
>JAWOIQ010000023.1:0-32892 GCA_046484585.1 Desulfurivibrionaceae bacterium | reverse complement strand
GGGGAGGCTGGCGGTAAATCCCCTGACCGGGGTGCCGATCCTGGCCGTGGTCCTCTACGCGGTCTACAATGTGATCGGGGTCTGGGTGGCCGGCGATATCGTCGGGATCACCGAAGAGGCCATCATGCAGGGCCATTACGAGCCATGGGTCAGGGGGCTGGTCGGCGGCCTGGTCAATGCCGATTCCGCCCTGGGCCAGATCCTGATCGGCGAGTTCGGGCTCCTGACCATGACGGTTACCTATCTTCTCGGCCTGCTGCTCCCCCTCGTTCTGGGCTTCTACGTGATTCTCTCGATCATGGAGGACAGCGGCTATTTGCCCCGGCTCGCCACCCTGGTCGACCGGTTGATGACCGGCCTCGGCCTGAACGGCCGGGCGATAATTCCCCTGATCCTCGGTTTCGGCTGTGTCCAGCTCGGCACCATTACCACCCGGCTCCTCGGTTCCAAACGGGAAAAATCGATCGCCACCGTTCTCCTGAACTTCGCGGTGCCCTGCTCGGCCCAGCTCGGGGTGATCGCCGGGATGCTCGCCGCCCTGGGCGGGAAGATGACCCTGCTCTATGCCTCGATCATCTTTATCGTCCTGGCGGTAGTCGGCACCCTCTTAAACAAGACCCTCCCCGGCCAGTCCACGGCCCTGCTGATCGACCTGCCGCCGATGCGGCTGCCGAGGATCGAGAACGTCACCAGAAAGACCGTGACCCGCTCCTTCTTTTTCATGAAGGAGGCCTATCCGTGGTTCTTCCTGGGCTCCTTTATCGTCGCGGTCCTCCAGGTCACCGGCGGCCTGGCGGTCTGGCAGCGGCTGCTGGAGCCGATCACCACCGGCTGGCTACAGATCCCCAAGGAGGCGGCCACCGCTTTCGTCATGGGTCTGGTAAGACGTGATTTCGGCGCGGCCGGGCTGACCGATCTGGCCATGGAACCCCTGCAGGTGGTGACCTCGCTGGTGGTGATCACCCTGTTCGTGCCCTGCATCGCTTCCCTGATGATCCTTTTCAAGGAACGGGGCACCAAGGAGGCCATGTTGGTCTGGGGCGGTTCCTGGGCGGTGGCCTTCCTGGTCGGCGGCATCTTTTCGCAGATAATGATCTAAAGCAGGATTATTTGCGAGTCGATCTCACCGATTTGCGGCGCCAGAGGGCAATCGGCATACCCAAAGTATGGCCGAATGCCCTCTTCCTTGCATTCTCGGCAACCTGGACTCGTAACTGATACTGATCGAATAACACGATGCATTTGTGCATGACCGGAGATATGACTTATGACCTTTCTTGGAATAAAAATAAAGGGTGGGGATGGGCGGAAGGTTTCCCGTCACGGTGAGGCCGAACTGCGTAATTGTCCGGAATGCGGCTGCGTCCTCGACCGGCCCCACGCCCTGATCTGTTCGCGCTGTATGGCCGAGATCCCCTGGGCCTCGGGGTGCAGCGGCTGCGGCAAATGCCAGCGGCGGAGTTGAGCGCGGCTTCGGATCAATGATTTATGGCTATGAAACAGACTCCAATTGCCCGCCGCCGACATGGAGATTCAAATCATATAGTGGCTCTATATGAAACTCAGCTTCAACTTCTGGATTCCCGCTAAAAACGTGCGGGAATGACGGCCCCGGCATATTAAATGTCATTCCGGCATGTTGTAAGCCGGAATCCAGTACCCATCAACGGAGCACCGGAAAAAATTGCCCCGCCGCCTTTCAGGGCTCCCGGCAGAGGATTAAGGATTAAATCATAACCACCTGGGATAGTTCCAGAGGGGGCGGCCGGATTGACTTCGGCCGCCCTTTTTTTGTTCCGCTTTCGAAAGCCGATAAATCGTTTTCAAAAATCCTTCGTCTGATTGTATGATTAAATAAGAGGTTGGGATAAATCATTGCTTTTGAGAGGTGCTTGGGATGAAAGCTGAAACCGGGTTTATAATCGCGACTATGTTCGCTCTGCTGGTGTTTTCCGTTGCAGAATCTTCCGGGCAGAGGATGGGCAGAGGGGGCGGCTGGGGCATGGGAGGCTCCTATGGCAGGATGTACGATCCGGCCACCGTGGAAACGATCAGCGGCGAAGTGGTTGAGGTCGGTCAAGTCATCCCGAGGAAGGGAATGTCTCCCGGCGTCCATCTCGGCCTCCGGGGGGTGGACGGCAAAATGATTTCCGTACACCTTGGTCCGGCCTGGTTTATTGAGAACCAGGAAATTGTCATTGAGCCGGGGGACAAGGTCGAAGTCAAGGGCTCCCGGATAATTTTTGACGGCCAGCCGGCCATTATCGCGCAGGAGGTCGGCATGGGTGAAGATGTCCTGAAGCTTCGGGACGGGAACGGATATCCGGTCTGGCGGGGCTGGCGGCGGAGGTGATTTGCGGATCGATATGTCCCGATTAAAACCCCTGCAAACCGGGCAGGCCAGATGCTACGACCAGGATGGCAACGAGATCCCGTGCGAGGGGGCCGGCCAGGACGGTACCGACCGGTTCGGCCTGGCCTGGCCGGATTCGCGTTTCGAGGTGGAAGGCGATATCGTCCGGGACCGGCTCACCGGGCTTTGCTGGTCCAAAAACGCCAATCTCAATGAATTCCCCCTGACCTGGCAGGAATCGCTGGACTACGTCAAAGGGCTGAATGACGAAAATCTTTTCGGCCACGGCGACTGGCGCCTGCCCAATCGCCGGGAACTTCACAGCCTGATGGCTTACGGGACGAGGAAGCCGGCCCTGCCCGCCGGTCATCCCTTCGAGAATTACTTCCTCGGCTGGTACTGGACTTCGACCAGCGCGGCGATCAATCCCGCCTATGCGTGGTATGTCCATCTCGAAGGGGCGCGGATGTTCTATGGCAGGAAAGATCAATACTACCTGGTCTGGCCGGTGCGGGGCGAAGGGTCTCCGGTTCTGGCCCGAAGCGGTCAGGTCGACTGTTATGATGAGAAGGGCGGGGCAATCGACTGCACCGGCACGGGGCAGGACGGCGAATTCCGGCTCGGGGTATCGATGCCGGCGCCACGTTTCATTGCCGAAAATGAAACGGTTACCGACCGGCTGACCGGGCTGGTCTGGCTTAAGGATGCTGATTTGACCAAGGGACCGGTCAGCTGGCGGGAGGCCCTGGCGGCCGTCGAGGAACTTAACAAGGTCGGCGTTGACGGCAGAAAAGGGTGGCGGCTGCCGAATATCAGGGTCCTCGAAGCGCTGATCGATTGTTCGCGGTACAGCCCGGCCCTGGCGGAAGATAACCCCTTTATTAATCTGGGGGAGACTTACTGGTCCTCGACCACCAGCTTTTTTGAAACCGACTGGGCCTGGGCCCTCTATCTGGAAAAGGGCGCCCTTGGGGTGGGGTTTAAAAAGGATCGGGGCTTTTATGTCTGGCCGGTCAGTATGGAGGGGTTAGAGGAGTGAGGAGTGAGGAGTGAGGGGTTAGGAGTGAGAGTGTGATGGGGGTGGGGTGTGAACTTGGCAAACCCGGTGTACTCGGATCAGTAAATATCGAAAGGGGAGTCAGACTTTATGCTTAACCGGTTATTTCCCTGGAAAATCCTGCTGCGGTTGGCTGCAAGGCGTTTCGACGTAATCGATCCCCTGTCGGTGGCGGCCCGGATCAGGAGTTTCGCCCAGCCCTCCGAGGTTCAGGAGCCGATCGAGCTCCTGCGGGCCGGGTTTATCTTTCATGCCCGGGGTCTTCTGAATACCAAGGCGATCCAGCACAATCTCGACTGGGTCTGGCCCTACTGGGTGGAACGGCAGTTCAATCCCCGTGATCCCTCATTCATTCCGCGGGCCTTTTCATTCTCCCATATCAATCTCACCCATCGGAACTGGACCGCGGTGGGCCAGCCGGACCTGCCCATCTATCCCATTGTCGATCCCCACGGTCTGGCGACTCCCTTGCATGACGGCTGGTCGATCGACTGCTGGTTTCTGGACGATCAAGGCGGCAAAATACTTCCTTCCAGGCTCAAAAACGTCGATCAGCAGCTCCGGGATGACGCGAACCGCCGGGTCATCTCCCGCAGCGAGACGGAAACGGCGAGCTTGACCACCGAGGCCTTTATGGAGATTGATTCGAGCGGGGCCGTCTTTAAGCTGACGGCCAGGGTCAACTCCTCGGTCAGCGGCTGGCTGATTTTCACGTTGCGGCCCTATAATCCGGAAGGGGTGCAGTTTATCGAAAAAGCCGCTCTGCTGAAAAATGAAAACGGCTGGCTGGTAAACAACGAGACCAGGGTTCTGTTGGCGGAAAAACCGGAAAAAATTCTCTTTTCCGACTATCGGGAAGGTGACGTCTTTTTCCGGCTGGGCGAAGAGTCTTCAACCACGGAAAAAACCTGCCGGATCGGCATGGTCACCTCGGCGGCATTCCACAGGATCGAGGCCTATGAGACCAGGAAAAATTTCGCCCTTTCGGTGCCGCTGCCCCCTTCCGAGGATTTTCCCGGGCTGACCGCTTCAAGAAGCTGGTCTGAAGCGGAAAAAGAAGCCGCGGACCTGCAGATCCCCGACCCCCGGATCAAGTTCCTCTACGACACCGCCACCCGCACCTTGATCCATCTCTCGGCCGGCAGCATCATCCCCGGTCCCTACACCTACAACCGGTTCTGGTTCCGGGACGCCTGCATCATGCTGAACGCCCTGCTGGCTATCGGTCTTAAGGAGAGAAGCCGCCGGCATCTCGACACCTTCGCCGGGCATCAGACCAGGAATGGCTTTTTTCATTCCCAGGACGGCGAATGGGATTCGAACGGCCAGGTCCTGTGGATCTGGAACCGCTACCGCCTGTTATCCGGCGGCTCCTTCAATTCCGACTGGCTGGAGCCGATGATCAAGGGGGCCGGCTGGCTTGACGAAAAGCGGGTTTCCTCCTCAAAAAATCCAAAAGTGAAAGGCCTGCTGCCGCCGGGCTTCAGCGCCGAGCATTTCGGCCCCAACGACAACTATTACTGGGATGACTTCTGGGCGGTGGCCGGCCTGAAAGGCGCCGCCGACACCATGGCGGCCCGGGGCCTGAAGGAAGAGGAGGAAAAGATCAGGAAGATCGCCACGGAAATGGAAAAAGACCTTTTCCACAGCATCGCCCTGGTCGCCGCGGAAATCAAGAGCGAGGCGGTGCCCACTTCCCCGAACCGCCGCCTGGACTCCGGCGCCATCGGCGCCATCGTCGCCGATTACCCCCTGCAACTCCTGGCCCCGGGCGACAGGAGAATGATGGCCACCGCCGGCTATCTCCTCCACAACTGCATGCAGAAAGGCAGTTTCTTCCAGGACATGATCCATTCCGGGATCAATATCTACATGACCCTGGAACTGGCTCAGGTCTATCTCCGGGCCGGCGATCTCCGCTTCCGGGAGCTAATGAACTCGGCGGCCGATCTGGCCTCGCCGACCGGCCAGTGGCCCGAGGCCATTCATCCCCTCACCGACGGCGGCTGCATGGGCGATGGCCAGCACGGCTGGGCGGCGGCGGAATGGCTGATGCTGATCCGCAATATGTTCGTCATGGATGACGGGGACCGGCTCTTCATCGGCCGCGGGGTTCTGCCCGAATGGGTGCAGCGCAAGAAGAAACTTGCCTACGGGCCGACCCTGACTCCCTTCGGCAAAATCAGCGTCGAAATAGATTGCCGGGAAAGCCGGCCGATCATGACCCTTACCGCCGACTGGTATGAAAAATTGCCCGGGGAGATAATTGCCTCCCTGCCTGGATACAAAACCAAGATTATCCGCGCTCCCGATTATCGGTGCACCCTTGAAAGCGAAGAATAAAGCTCTAGTTGAGCAGCTTGTCTGCTTTTATGCCCTTTAGGGTGCAAACGAAACTTATGCCCTGTGGGTATATAATATGAAAATCTGCATGTTCACCAATACCTACCTGCCCCATGTCGGCGGGGTCGCCCGCTCGGTATCGACCTTTGCCGAGGACCTGCGCGAGGCCGGCCATGCCGTGCGGATAATCGCCCCGACCTTTGCGGAGATGGACAGTGAACCTGCCGAGGATGTGGTCCGGGTTCCGGCGATCCAGAACTTTAACGGCAGTGATTTTTCGGTCCGTATCCCGGTTCCCGGCATCATCGATGATACGATCGAGGAATTCAAAGCCGATATCATCCACAGCCATCACCCCTTTCTGCTCGGGGACGCGGCCCTGCGCGCCGCCCGCTCCTTTGACCTGCCACTGGTCTTTACCCATCACACCCTCTATGAAAATTACACCCATTACGTTCCCCTCGACTCCAAGGTTCTGCAGCGCTTTGTGATCAACCTGGCCACCCAATACGCCAATCTCTGCAATCAGGTGATCGCCCCCAGCACCAGCGTCAAGAAGCTCCTGATTGAACGGGGGGTGAAATCGGCCGTGGAGGTCCTTCCCACCGGCATCGATCTCGAATTTTTTCAAAATGGCGATGGCGGGCGTTTCCGGCAGAAGCATCGGATCGGCAGGGATGTGGTGGTTGTGGGACATGTGGGGAGATTGGCCAGGGAGAAAAACCTGCCGTTTCTGGCAGGCGCCGTGGCCCGCTATATCAAGGAAAACGCCGCGGCCTGTTTCGTGGTGGCCGGCAGGGGAAACGCGGAACCGGATATCAGGGAGATCTTCCGGGATAACAATATTGAAGAGCGTCTGATCATGCCCGGCAACTTTACCGGCAATGAGCTTGCCGACTGCTATGCCGCCGCCGATATTTTCGTCTTCGCCTCCCGTTCCGAAACCCAGGGGCTGGTTCTGGCCGAGGCGATGGCCGCCTCGACGCCGGTCATTGCCTTGAGTGCCTCCGGGGTCGATGATGTCATGCGGGACGATGTCAACGGCATCAGGCTTGGTGCGGACGCCTCCGAGGATGAATTTGCCCGGGTTCTGGCCGATGCCCTGGCTGACCGGCAACGGCTTGAGGGCTGGAGCCGTAACGCCCTTGCAACCGCCCGGGGATTTTCCCGGCGGAAATGCGCCGCCAGACTCGCCGATCTTTATGAGAAAACCATCGTCGGCGGCCATTATCCCCACCTCACCGAAATCGACATCTTTGATTCGGCCCGGCTGGCAATCAGAACCGAATGGGAACTCCTGCAGGAAAAGGCGGCCGCCGCGGTCGGCTCTTTCTCGGAGAATCAGCCGGAGAGGTGAGATTTGCTTAGCCGCCTGGGCAGTAAAATACACCGTTTCCGCCGCTTTTTAAGCCGCAGCGAATGGGCGGCCCGACATCTGCGGAAGAGGAAATGTGGCGGCGACGAGCACGCGGTTCATTCTCCCGGGGTGTTGATTATCCAGATTGACGGCCTCGGTTATGACCGGTTGCTGGCGGCTATTGACAAAAAACGGCTGCCCTTTCTGCAGCGTCTGATCCAGCAGGAACATTTTGTCTTAAGAAAATTCTATTCCGGGCTGCCTTCGGCCACGCCGGCCGTCCAGGCTGAGCTTTTTTTCGGGGTCAGGACCGCGGTCCCTGCTTTCAAATATTTTAATCGTGAAGAGCGCCGGGAAAAAGTTATGTTCGACGCGGCGGCGGTGGAAGAGCTTGCCGGGGAACTCGAAAAAAAACATGAAGGCCTGCTTGCCGGCGGCAGTTCCTATGCCAATATTTTTGCAGGCGGCGCCGAGGAGGCCCGTTTCTGCATTCAGTCCATGACCCTCGATTCCATTTTTCGCGATATCAAACTCAGGAAACTGGCCTGGTTCTTTCTCGGTAATCTGGATAAAATCGGCCGGATCATCGGGCTCTCTCTGCTGGAAGCGGGACTGGCGGTTTTTGATTTTTTTAGAGGGATTTTCAATCGCAAAAACCTGTATAAGGAATTTAAATTCGTCTTTTCGCGGATCGGCGCCTGTATCGTCATGCGGGAGCTGGTCCGTTTGCATGTCAAAATTGACCTCGCCCGGGGCCTGCCGATCATCCATGCGAATTTTATCGGTTACGACGAACATTCCCACCGCCGCAACCCCTCTTCCGCCTTCGCCCTCTGGACCCTGAAGGGTATCGACGCCACCATTAAGGATCTGGTCAATAAGGCGATGCGCTCGAATAAACGGGACTATCAGATCTTCATCTATTCCGACCACGGCCAGGAAGACGTCGTACCCTATTTGATCCGGACCGGCAGAACCCTGCGGGAGGCGATCAGGGAGGTGTTCAGCCTGGGGGTGCTCAAGGATTGCGACTATGCCGAGCCGGAGAGCATGATTCCCCATGCCAAGCTCCAACAGCGGAGCAAGGCTTTTCTGCGGCGCGGCACAAAGGATGAATCGCCCGGAGTCCAGAACAAGGGCGGCGACAGCAGAATCCACATCACCGCCATGGGGCCGCTGGGCCACATCTATCTGCCGTTCCGGCCCACACCCGGAGAGATGATGGACTATGCCGAACGGCTGGTCCGGGAGGCGGAAATACCCCTGGTCTTTCATGTGCGCGACGATACGGTGATCTGTACCACCCCCTCCGGCAGCGGCGAACTGTCTGAAAAGGCCTTGGAGACTTTCGGCGCCGATCACCCCTTTCTCGGGGAAGTCACCGAAGACATGCTGGTTCTCTGCCGCCATCGACACGCCGGTGATTTTGTTATTTCCGGCTGGCGGCCTGAAGGCGAAACCCTGAGCTTCCCCATCGAAAACGGTTCCCACGGCGGGCCGGGCACTCATGAGACCAAGGGATTCGTCATTCTCCCGGATATTCCGCAGCTTGCCGAGGCCGGCTATCAGGCCCATCTGCGCCCCCTTGATCTCCGTGGCCAGGTCAGGCGCATTCTCGCAAACAGGCGGCCGGCTCCCGTTCCCGCCGTGCGAAAAACCGATTACGGTCCGGAAATCATCAAGGTAATGACCTATAACATCCATAGTTGCATCGGGATGGACGGCAAACTTTTTCCGGCCCGGATTGCCAGGATCATCAACCGTTACAATCCGGATATCGTGGCCCTTCAGGAAGTCGACCGTAACATGGAGCGCACCGGCTATCAGGATCAGATCGCGATGATTGCCGAACAGCTTGACATGCAAAGCGTTTTTTTCCCTATTCTTAAGGACGGGGGAGGTGAATACGGGCTGGCGGTTTTGGGCCGCTTTCCCTTCAGGGTCATGAGATGCATTTTTCTGCCTCAACTCACCATGGCCAATCCCCTCGAACAAAGGGGGCTTATCTGGGTCAGGTTCGAGACCCGCCACGGCCCGGTTCATCTGTTCAATACCCATCTGGGCCTGCTTAAAAGAGAGAGATTGATCCAGGTGCAACACATCGAAAAACGGTTGCTCGACAAGATCCCGGTCCCGGAACCGGTGATTTTCTGCGCGGATCTGAATGCGGGCGTCAACTCAGCCGTATACAATCTGCTCACCGAAAAACTGCGGGACGCCCGGAAAATCTACCCTGCCACCCAGCCGGAGCCGACCTTTTTCTCCTCGTATCCAATGTTCAGGCTGGACCATGTTTTCCATTCACGGCACTTGGCCCCGATAAGCGAGAGCGTCATCAATGACTGGGAATGCCGGCTTGCCTCCGATCATCTGCCGGTACTCAGCGTTTTCATATACGACCCCGAAATCGAGCCGGCCGGTTAGTGTCTGTCCAGAAATGAGGATTTTTGTCCGAGAACGAGAAGCAAGGATGTCGGAAAAGCACCCTGAAGGGCATAAACTTCACGTACTCGGGTACGTGAGCACTTTCCGACTCTGCGGCGCCGAAGTTATCGGGCAAAAAGACCATTTATGGACAGGCACCAGTTAAGCGGGACATAAGCCATGCAGGAAGAAAAACCTGGAAAAATCTACACGGGCAAGCTGGTGATGGCCGGTACCGCGGCCATCGTTGTTTTGACCACGGCCATTTACCTCATCTACCGCTATGAGCCGACGATCATCCTGAGCGAATATCTGTCCAGTCACATCCATCCCACCCTCTTCCTCTTGTTGATGCTGCTCCTGCCGCTTGTCGGGGTGCCGATTACCATCTTTCTGGTCCTGGTGGGGATCAAATTCGGCATCGTCCAGGGCCTGCTCCTGTCGTCGCTAATCATGGCATTTCATATGGCCGCCACCTATTATCTGGTTCATTCCTTCCTGCGAAAGTGGGTTGCGGCTCTGCTTAAGCCATTTAATGTCTCGATTCCCAAATTCGATGACGGCAAACGGAAGTGGCCCGCGGTTATCTTCATGCTCATCCCCGGTCTGCCCTACGCGGCCAAAAACAACCTTCTGGCCATGGCGGAATTGGGATTTGTTTCCTATATGGTGATTAACTGGACCGCCCAGTTCGGACTGAGTATCCCCTTTATCGTTCTGGGCGGCGCCGTAATGGAAATGGATCTGAAAATCCTGATCATAGGCCTGGCCCTTCTGCTGGCCGTCTTTCTCCTCCAGCATTTTTTGCGGAAAAAATATGGGAATTTAAAGCTGAGTTGAGCAGTTTGTCTACTCAAATGAAACTTATGTCCTGTGGGTGCAAGCTGAAATTTATGAGCAGCCCGAGAATTAATATCTGGAAAGGAAAGAGGGTATGAATGATTTAACGATTGGCAAATTCCCGGCGGCTTTTCGGGGAATGAACCCGGGAAGCCCGCTTCCCCTCAGGGTTTTGTGTCTTGCATGGTGGGTGGGATCGATCATTGTCAATTTTCCCGGCCTCGCTTTTGCGCAACCATCCTGTGAAGGAATTCATCTGGAGATTCCGAATATCAGAAACAACGCCGGCGGTGTCGCGTGCGCGCTTTTTTCAGGCCCGGAAGGGTATCCGAAGAAGTTTATACGCTACGCGGACAAAATCGTGATTGCAAAGATTAAGGGGCGTGAGGCCCATTGCGACTTTGTAGGCATCGAGCCGGGGACTTACGCCCTAGCCGTGATTCACGATGAAAATTTAAATGGTGAGCTTGACACAAATTTTTTTGGCGTGCCGAAAGAAGGCTATGGCTTTTCAGGCGGCGCGGAGGTCTCGATGCTCAGTGCGCCTTCCTTCTCCGAAGCCGAATTTTCGTACGACGGGCAGGTCTTGAATCTGATCATAAATTTGAATTACTGAACCAACCTTAAAGGCGTCGCTGAAAACTTATTTACCACGTCATTGCGAGGTGCGAAAAACGGTGAAGCAATCTACCAGTTAATTTTTATCCCGGATTGCTTCGCTGCGCTCGTAATGACTTGTTTTTTGACATTTTGGGAACCCATCAAAATGCTGGTCTCATTCTCCGAGAGTACTCGTCCACTCTCCGCCAGGTGAGTGGCGGCTATGACCAGAAAGGCGATCAGGAGGTTTGGCACTGCGAAAGTAGGCGTGAAGAAGAATTTGGCAAGCATACAGGGTTGCCGTTACGGAGTAAGGCTTAAAAAAGTAAGCCGGTTCTCGCAAGGGATACGAGAACCGGCTTTAGGCAAGGTGCAATACGCGGGACAAACTTACTGGATGAGACCTTTCAAGGAGAAAAGAGCACCTTGTTTATCGGTTGTACTAGAATCGGACACTTTTGCAATAACTTTGTTTGTTTTCATGATTTTTTCGGTCTCATCTGGTGGCCGATCAAGCAAAATCGTCCTTATACCACAAGGGCATAAGTTTCGTTTGAACACCAGCTGCTCAACTCAGCTTTAAACTTCCGGCTCTTCTTGCCAAGAATTGGCAGCGGGGATATACTTAACTAAGTATTGTTGCCGGGAAGTCGACATTGCCATAATGTCATTTCGACCAACGGGAGAAATCTTAATAATATCAATTGGTTAAAGCTGAGTTGAGCAGCTTGTCTGCTCGTGCGAAACTTATGCCCTTTGGGTATAAAGCTGAGTTGAGCAGCTTGTCTGCTCGTGCGAACTTATGCCCTTTGGGTGTAAAGAACAAGATTTCTCACATTCGTTCGAAATGACAGCTTTTTTTGACTTTTTGTGAGTTCATCAACTTTGGAGAAGAATATGGTCCCACGCAAATTGCTCCTCTGCCTGCTTGCGGTTCTGACGGTTTCCGGTTGTGCCGCCGACGACGGCTTTAACAAGGATGCGGCCCTGGGTCTTGGGGTCGGAGTGCTGCAGGCCACCACCCTGGATGAAAAGAGCGTCAAGCAAACCGCCTCGCTGGCGGCCGAGGAGATGGACAGGAAGAACGAGGTGGCGCCAGACGGCAGTCCCTATGCGACCCGGTTGCAGAACCTGACCAGAGGGCTGCGGAACTATGGCGGACAGAATTTCGACTTCAAAGTCTATCTCGCGGAAGATGTTAATGCTTTCGCCATGGCCGATGGCACTGTCCGGGTTTTCTCCGGCCTGATGGATGCCATGCCCGACGAGCAGGTGTTGGCGGTAATCTGCCACGAAATCGGGCATGTCCAGCTCAAGCACAGCTATAAACAGATGAAAGAAATGATCCTCACCGATACTGCTTTCAAGGCGGCGGTCTCGGTGGGCGGCACGATCGGCTCCCTGACTTCCTCGCAGCTCGGCAAGTTGGGGCAGGCGGCGGTCAACGCCCATTTTTCCCGGGACGACGAGTTGGAGGCTGACAATTTCGCGGTCAGGACCCTGAAAGATCTCGGGCATGACCCTTACGCCATGCTGCGGGCCATCGAGACTCTGCAAGCCAGGTTCGGCAGCGGCGGCGGCTTTCTCAGCTCCCATCCGGCCAACGAAAAGCGGATCGCCAATATCAAAGATGCTGCCGAGCGGTTGTGAAATCGCTCACTCAGCCGATTAAATTACCCAAAACAGACATGGTTTTCAGCTAAATCACTTCCGATTTATCAGCATGGAAGGCACCGCCAGTAACGCCGGTTTCAAATCGTCCCTGGCCAGCAACTCAAATCTCTCGATATCGCGGTAAGATCGAAACCAGCCGAGAATATTGTAGCCCCGCAGAATGTAACGCGGAAAGGCCCGTATTTCATTAAATTCACTGACCCATTTGCGATTAAGCGGGTATTCTTTTTTTCCAGGGACCGCCACTCCCTGCTGGTAGCTGTACCAGATCTGCGGGATATTTATCCCCCAGGGAATCCGCCAAGCCGGCCTGGCGGTTGATTCGGCCAATGGTAATTTCCATAATCTTGTATGAATCACTCCTGGTATCCTTCTTGAATTCAATACTTGCATATCCAACAAGTTCCAGTTTTCTGCATATCTCCATGGTTAGTGAGGCGATTTTCTCATTGTATATGCTTTCCGCGATTGCCGTGTCCCCGAAAAAGGGCGGGTATTGTCTTATTTTTCTGCACATAAACATAGCTAATGGTTTTGAATGAGCATCAAAATAGGCAAAAGAGCAGAGAATGTTCTTTTCTGTGCCGTCTACAATCTCCTGGATTGTTAATTTATTGAAAATTTTAAAAGTTTTGTAAAAAAGATCTTTTAGTCTATCGGCACTTTCAGCGATAAGAACCTTTTGATTGCCGTATGCTTTGATCCATTCGGCTGTCCGCCATGTCGGCTTAATGATGCAGGGATATTTAATATCGGCGGAAATCCTTTCAATATCATGCACTTCGGTTGGCATAAAGGTTTTGGGGATCGGCAGGCCATGAAGAGAGGCAAACTCATAAAAAAGCTCCTTATGCAGTATGGTCTCGACCATTTTATGGGTTGGCATAAATATATGAAAGTATTGGCCCAGGGTAGTGCGATTTGCCGAAACAATGAGCATGTCATGATCGGTTACCGGGAACAGCACGGCTTTTTTGGTAAATGAGAGGCCTATTTCGACTAGCGAAGAAAGAAGGTTGGTTTCATAATTATTTTCTTCAAAATCGTGCTTTTCCCAGATGAATTTACTGTGCCGGACGGTGTGGAAGCCCAGCCTTGCCGCCCTTTTCCTGCAAAACACCGCTACGACCCGAACTTTCGACCTTCCAAGGGACCGGATCAGCGACAATGCCATAATGCTGCTGGCATTAGCCACTACCGCATAATTAAGATCGTCTCTCTTTAAGTCGCCTTGCATCTGCACCGTCTCCAACGCTTACGGATTCAGGTTATTGTCTAGTGTCTGCTTGCCTGTTTTAAATACAATTCTTGGTAAGTTGCCTACCTGACTGGGTATTGCCGGCGGAGCACATATTGTTCAGTTTACTCTGCCGGAGTAGTGAGCCGTCAATCAAGAGGATGGTGTATCTTTGTCTTATGGGAGGCAGATTTCCGTTCGGAGAAAAGACGGTCTTCAGGAGGGTGATGGCCTGGCCTGTCCCCATGGTTGGTTCTGACGGATGGATCGGCCTTGGTGAGCTGCTGCATTTTGGAAACGCAATCACTTTTTTAGGGCGAAAAGAGCAAATATGTAGTTACATGGATGAAATAGAATTCCAGTCTCAACTATTTGAAACTATTCAATTAAAAGTTTGATTGCCAATGATTCGAACTTATGGAGCAGATCAGGCATTATGGGCTTTAATCAGGGACTTTTTCAGGCAGAACTCGGAGGAGTGCAGGCCCTCCCTAATGCCTCGATCTCAGCCCCGACATCTTCGGCGTAATTCTTGAAAAACTACTCCTGGCCATCGCTTCTTCCCGCTATCTGCTTTTCGCTTATTCTCCCGGTTCTTCTCTATCAATTTCGAGCACTGGACAACAATTCGCTCTGCCGCTGGGAGTGGGTCTTTCGTGACGGGCCGCCGCTGCTCCTGTACGGGGTGACCGTGGCGACGGCCGGCGGTGCCCTGTTTCTTTCAAGGTTTGCCTGGCCGGACAACAAGCCGCTTTTTCTGGGGGTGACCGCCTTTCTGGCCGGGATCTCCCTGTGGGGCGAGCCGGAGCTTATCATGGATGCCTCACGATATTTCAGCCAGGCCAAATATCTTGAGGTCCACGGCATACGGGCGTTCTGGCAGGGGTGGGGCGGGGAGATCTCCGCCTGGACCGATCTGCCGTTGATCCCATTCCTCTATGGCCTGGTTTTCGCCGGTCTGGGCGAGGCGCGAATATTCATCCAGCTTCTTACCACCTTTTTCTTTGTCGGCGCGGTGCTGCTCACCTATCTTTACGGAAAAGATCTCCGGGATGAAGAAACCGGGGTGCTGGCGGGGCTGCTGCTCCTTTGCCAACCCTATCTCCTCCTCCAGATCCCCCTGATGATGGTCGATCTTCCCACCATGTTTTTTTTAATCCTGACCCTGTTCACCTTTTCCAGAGCCCTCCGCGACGGCGGCCACCGCTCGATTGTGCTTGCCGCCGTCGCGATCTTTCTGCTCTTCTGGGCCAAATACTCCGCCTGGCTTCTGCTCACCGTCCTGCCGGTCATCGTTCTGGCCCGGAGCCCTGCCGATTACAAAAAAGCCGGCTGGGCGGCCTTGAAGATCCTCGCTCTCGCCGTGCTCTTCAGCCTGCCCATTTTGATCGGACTATGGGAGGTCGTCTGGGCGCAACTCAAGCTTCTTGTCGAATACCAGCGGCCGGGGCTGTCGAGATGGTCGGAAGGTTTTATCTCCACCTTCTTTTTCCAGACCCATCCTTTGGTCAGCATCGGCGCCCTGTTCGGTCTGGGGATCGGCCTTTACAAAAAAGACAAACGAATCATCGTCCCCGCCTATCTGCTTTTTCTCCTGGTCATCATTTTAGAGGTCAAAAGAATCCGCTATCTCATGCCGGTTTTCCCGCTGCTGGCCGTTGCCGCGGCCTGCGGTATCAGGCGCTTGCCCGGTCAGCGGCTGCGGAAATTCCTGGTCCTCTCCGCCCTCGGCGGTTCATTAACCCTGCTCTTCGGCGGCTTCCTGCCCTTTACCGGCGAGCTCAGCACGACGAATATCCAGAAAAGCGGCCGCTTCCTGAACAGCCTCGCCGCCGAAGAGATCGCCGTTTATACCGCCCCGCAGAGTGCCCGAAACCCCAATCTGCAGATCAACATCCCCCTCCTTGACCTCTTCACCCACAAGAGGATATATTCCCTGAACGGTTCGGTGGATGCCGAGCCGCCGGCCATGGAGATGAAGTCCTCCTTCCGGTTCACCTGGGAGCAGCAGCTGCCCGACTTCTACCGGCCGCCGGAAGGCGCCTTGGACAAAGCGGCCCCCCTGGTGGTGATTTATTCCAGAACTCCGCGCCTGCCGCCGGCGATTCGGGAGAGGATTTCCCGATACCGCCAGGTGCGGGCCTTTGAACAGAGCAGCGGCTTGTTCGGTTATAAAACCCTGGTTAAGGTGTATTATGATGATCCGCCATCACCCTGAATCCGTTATCGGGCGGACCGCAGGGCGGCGGAATGAACCCGTTGATGGTGGTACTGGATTCCGGCTCACAACCTGCCGGAATGACTGTCGATAAAACGGTGAGGGACTTCTGCAAAGCTCTTAACCGGACAACCCTGGTGTAAAGTGGAATTCTCCACGAAACTGTCATGGATTCAGGATGACTAAAAAAATGAATTGCGCCATTGTCCTGCCGGCCTGGCTGCCGGAGGATATCTTTTCCCAGAAAACCGCGGGCTCCCAGATCAACTACTGGCAGCCGCTCGGCACCCTGTATGTCGCTTCCTCGCTTTTAGAGGCCGGCCACCGGGTGGAATTTTTGAACGGAGCCTTTATTTCCCACGAAACCATCATGGCCAGGCTGGCCGAGATCCGCCCGGAGGTGGTCGGTCTCTACTCAACCACCTTCGGCTGGGATCGGGCCATGAAAACGGCGGCGGGGATCAAGGGGCTCGATTCCCGGATTTTCGTGGTGGTCGGCGGGCCCTATGCCGTGGCCGTGCAGGAGAAATGTCTGGAGGATTGCCCGGATATCGATGCGGTGGTCACCGGCGAAGGGGAGCTGACCATGCGGGAGCTTCTGGAGCGCCTCGGCGGAGAGCGCTCTCTGCACGGGGTCGAGGGGCTCGTCTTTCGGGACCACGGCGAAATCGTGAAAAATCCGCCCCGACCCCTGATCATCGATCTCGACAGCCTGCCCTTTCCGGCCCGGGAGCTGCTGGGCGACGCCGAGCGCTACATCCCGCCGCCCGCCACCTACCGCCGCAAGCCGGTCGCGGTGCTCATGACTTCGCGGGGCTGCGACCGCCGCTGCCTCTACTGTTTCCAGATCGACAAGACCAGGAAGAGCGGCATTCGCTATCGCAGTATCGCCAATGTGATGGAGGAGATCGAGCTGGTCCTCGGCCAGGGCTATCGTGAGATCAAATTCCTTGACGATACCCTGGCGGCCGACTACGAGCGGGCCATGGAATTCGCCCTGGAAATCAAGCGCCGCAACCTGGATTTCACCTGGTTCGTCTCGGCCTGCGTCAACCAGGTTGATAAAAAACTCTTAAAGGCCTTCCGGGAGGCGGGCTGCTGGGCCATCCTTTTCGGGGCGGAAAGCGGGGTGCAGAAGAACCTCAACGCCATCCACAAGGGCATCACCGTCGGCCAGATCGAAAAAGCGGTCAAGGCCGCCAAGGAAGCGGGTTTAACGGTCTATACCCCGTTTCTCTTCGGGATCCCGGGCCAGACCTTTGAGGATGGCCTGAAGACCATCGACTTTGCCTGCCGGCTCAATCCGGATATCGCCAATTTCCATGCCCTCACCCCCTTTCCCGGCACCGAACTCTACGACAATCTTGAAAAATACGGCACCATCTCCGAAGATCTCACCGATTTCACCTATCAGGGCGCGGCCTTCGTGCCCTACTCGATGACCAGGGAAGAGATCCAGACCTTGCGGCAGCTGGCATTTACAAGGTTCTACGGCCGGCCCGGCTATATGTTCAGAAGATTATTGAAATTACGCAACGCCCAGGATCTCCGGGCCGCGGTCCAGGGCTTGAAAAGCCTGTTCTGGCTCTGGCTGCGGCGCGGCATCTTCCATCGTTACAGGGGGACCGGGGAAGGGTGATGACGCAAACGGTTTCGATCATCATCCCGGTCCATAACGGCGGCGAAAGTTTCGGCAAATGTCTGCGCTCGCTTGCCGCCGCCCGGCCGCCGGCCGATGAAATCATCGTGGTGGCGGACGGCGAGAGCGACGGGAGCTGGCGGCTGGCCCGGGATTTTTCGGCCGTGATTATCGAGATTCCGGTTGTGTCCGGGCCGGGCCGGGCCAGGAATCTCGGGGGTGCAAAGGCGAGGGGGGATATTATCCTCTTTATCGATGCCGATGTCACTGTCCCCCCGGATATCGTCGCCCGGGTCCGGGATTATTTTGACAACCACCCGGCGGTCAGCGCCGTGATGGGCTCCTATGACGACGCCCCGGCCGAGCCCAATTTTCTCTCCCAGTACAAAAATCTCTTCCACCACTACACCCACCAGACCGGCAAGCGCAACGCCTCCACTTTCTGGACCGGCTGCGGGGCGATCCGGGCCGGGGTCTTCCGGGAGATGCACGGTTTTGCCGAGGAGCGCTGCCGGCCGTCGGGGGGAGGGTGCCCCGGTACGATCGAGGATGTCGAGCTGGGCTACCGCCTCAGGGAGGCCGGCCACGAAATCCATCTGCTCCGGGAATTACAGGTCAAACATCTCAAGCATTGGGATTACCGCTCGCTGCTCAAGACCGATTTTTTCTACCGCGCCCTGCCCTGGACGGAACTGCTTCTGACCAGGGGGCGGATGGTCGATGACCTGAATATCGCCCGGCGGAGCCGTTTGAGCGTGATCCTGGTCTTCGCCCTCCTGCTCACCGTTCTCGCCCTGCTTTTCGGGGCGCCCGCCGGCACTGCCCTGGTTGTTTTGATGATCGGACTTCTTGCGACCAATTGGCGCTGCTACCGGTTTTTCCAACGGAAAAGGGGGCTAGCCTTTACCCTCCTGGTCATTCCCTGGCACTGGCTTTATTTTTTCTACAGCGGCATAGCTTTTCTTTACGGCTCGATCCTCTTCAGACTCGGGAAAGGGAAATAATTTGCGCTCCGAACCCACGGTTATCATCATCGGCGGCGGTCCCGCCGGTCTCTCGGCCGCCCATCAATGCCTTGCTCTCAAGATGCGCCCGATCGTCTTCGAGATGGGCGACAAGGTCGGCGGCATTTCCCGGACCGAGTCCTACAAGGATTATCTTTTCGATATCGGCGGCCACCGCTTCTTCACCCAAATGGCCCATATCGACCAGCTCTGGCGGGAAATGATGGGAGAGGATTTCATCACCGTCGCCCGCCAGTCGCGGATCTATTACCGGGGTCGCTTTTACGATTACCCCCTCAAGCTGAGCAATGCCTTCTTCAACCTCGGCATCGTCGAGAGCGTCCGGATTCTTCTCAGCTATCTGCGGGCCCAGATCTCGCCCCAGATGCCGGAGGAAAATTTCGAGCAATGGGTGGCAAATCGTTTCGGCTGGCGGCTCTACCGGACTTTTTTCAAGACCTATACCGAAAAGGTCTGGGGGATGGACTGCGATCGGATTCAGGCGGACTGGGCCGCCCAGCGGATCAAGGGGCTCTCCTTAAAGAGCGCGGTGATCAATGCCATGTTCGGCGGCGGCGGCAAGGTCAAGAGTCTGATCGACAGCTTTCAATATCCGCTCAAGGGGCCGGGGATGATGTGGGAGCGGTTCCGGGACCATATCGAGGCGCACGGCGGCGAAGTCAGGCTGAACAGCCGGGTGACGCGGCTCGGCCATGAAAAGGGGCGTATCATCTCCCTGACCCGGGTTGCGGGGGAGGGAGAGGAAACCATCCCGGTCGAGCAGCTTATTTCCAGTATTCCGATCAGCCGGCTGGTCAAGATCCTCGATCCCGCCCCGCCCGCGCCGGTGCTGGCCGCCGCCGATAATCTTTCCTACCGGTCGTTTCTGATTGTGGTCCTGATCGTCAACCGGAAAGACCTCTTTCCCGACCAGTGGATCTATATCCACAGCCCCGAGGTCCAGGTCGGCCGCATCCAGAATTTCGAGAACTGGAGCAAGGCCATGGTCCCGGCGGGGGAGACCGGCAGCGTCGGCATGGAGTATTTCTGTGATATCGGCGACCCGATCTGGCGGATGGCGGACCGGGATCTCATCGGGATGGCCGCCGGGGAGCTGGCCGAACTCGGTCTGGCCGGAAAAGATGATGTCGTCGACGGCACCGTGATCCGGCAGCCCATGGCCTATCCCGTTTACGACCGGGGTTACAGCGCCAACCTCGCCGTGATCCGTGATTATCTCGAAGGGTTCGGTAACTTGCAGAGCGTCGGCCGAAACGGCATGCACCGTTACAACAATATGGATCATTCCATGCAGAGCGGCATTCTTGCCGCCGAAAACATCCGCGGCGGGGAATACGACCTGTGGCAAATCAACGAAGAGGATTCCTACCTGGAAGAGGCGCAGCTGCCGATCCCCAAATCGCCCTTGGTCGAAAAGCTCCTCCGCCAGTCCTTTGGACGGGTCGATGAATTAGCCTTTGCCGCCGCCTCCGGTACCCTGGCCGGGCTCCTCATCTTTCTGGCGACCATCTGGCTGATCGTCAAGGGGGGCGATAACTTGGGCCAGCATCTTCAGCTGATCGGGCAATACTTCGTCGGCTACACCGTTACCGTGAAAGGGGCCTTTATCGCCTTCGCCTACGCCTTTTTTTCCGCGTTTCTCTTTGCGTGGACCGGCGCCTATCTGAGAAATCTGTTCCTGACCCTTTACCTGTATGTACTGAAGAAGAAAAACGAGATGATGAGTCTGCGCGACCTGATCGACCATCTATAGCCCGCGGCCACATGACGGCGCATCTTGCGGCGATCGGCTTGGCTCACGTAGCGGGCTACGCATCGCCGGGCCGCTTGCCGCAATCTGCAACGCCCTGTGACTGCGGGGGGAGGGGGGAGGGATGCGGCAATCTGATCGGAAGGGCTAGATATGGATCGGCGGGTTATGCACGGAGGGGCGAGACATGCTTCGCCCAAATTAAATCAATGCCCCAACCCACCCCCTACGCCCTCTCCACCTGAAGGCCGACCTTCTTGTTTATTGCCTTCTCTCGATTTTTATCATATTATTACGCTAACGGTAACAGAGTTCTGGAGATGTCAATGCCTAAAAAAGCAAACAATAAACAAGAAGTAATAAAACTCCTGTTGCTGGAGCAAGAGAATCTCGCGTCTTTCGGGGTTGTCGGCATCGGTTTATTCGGTTCATTTGCAAGGGATGAACAGACATCGTTCAGCGATATAGATATTCTTGTGGAATTTGCCCCGGAAAAACATACTTTCGATAATTTCATGGATGTCTCATTCTTTCTGGAAGAGCTCCTGGGGCGCAAAGTCGAAATAGTCACACCGGAAAGTCTCAGTCCTCATATCGGGCCGCACATCCAAAAGGAACTAGAGCGTGTCCCTATCGCCGCTTGAATATATCCGCCATATCCTCGACGAGATCGAATACATTTTATCCCGGACTTCGGAAACGGATTTCCACTCTTTTCTAAATGATGAAACACTCAAAAGGGCATTTGTCAGAAGTCTCGAAATTATTGGTGAGGCGACCAAAAAAATTCCCGATGATGTCAAAGCAATGCAACCGGATATTGAATGGCGCAAAGTGTCTGGAATGAGAGACAGGCTTATTCATGATTATTTCGGTGTTGACTACACAATAGTCTGGGATGTTGCAATCAACAAACTGCCAGACCTGCGCGTGAAGCTTCAAAACCTGTTGAAGAAAATCAAATTTTCTTGAATATGCTTGGAAAACTCAAGCACCTCCTTCTGCTTACCGAAATCTTCAGGTCAAGGCAAAAAATCATCTATAAAACGCAAGGTTCGTCCCGGCTCGTAGAGTTTGTCAATCTAGCCAATAGCTCGTCGGTTGGGTTAGCGAAGCCTAACCAACACCCCAGAGGCACCACTGGCGTTGGGTTGGCGGTCAGACTGGATCCGGCTTAAAACCTGCCGGAATGACACCTGATAACGCCGGAGCCGTCATTCCCGCATGTTTTTAGCGGGAATCCAGAGGTGTAAGCTGTTTCAAGAGCTACTATAAATAATAGGATGTGGATGATGGAAAATGAAAAAGATGAACTAAATAAATTAACCGAGGAAAAGCTGTTCAGCGGCCTTTTACTTTTGAACGCCAAGGTGCTGGGCATCGTCCTTGGTCTGGTCTGTGGTCTGGGGCTGTTTATCGCGACCAACTGGCTGGTGATCAAGGGGGGAGAGCATGTCGGGCAGAATCTGCAACTGCTCGGCCAGTATTTCATCGGCTACCGGGTCAGTTTTGTCGGCAGCCTGATCGGCTTTGTCTACGGCTTCGCGGTGGGCAGCATCTGCGGCGGCTTTCTCGGCTGGCTTTACAATAAGATCGCCCTGCTCAGGCGATGAGAAGGCAGCAGCCAGGAGCCAGGAGCCAGGACCAGCCCCCCTTCTTTTTCAGCCCGTTAAAATCCGACGCAAGCCGCCCCTGCATTGGACTTGGGAATTCGGGAGCACCTTCCGCGTCAGGACGGAGAGATCGGCGCGACTGCCGCCATCAACGGTAAATGAAGTTTTTCAATGGGTTGTCAAGGGAGGGCCGAGGTAATAAAAAAAGGCGAAGGAATCAAAAGAATCCTCCGCCTCTTGCCACTCCCCTGGACCGAGGAGCTTTTGTTCAGACCGTTCCCTTAGAAGATGAACTGGTACTGGGCCACGATGGTGCTGAAATCTTCGTTCGCTGTATCACGTTCGTCAAATCCCACGTCCGAGTATTCCAGGGTTAATTTATTAGCCTGGCCGTCGATGAAATAATTGATGCCGACCCCCAGCCAATCGAGTTCATGGTCTTCTACACCGTTAAGCTCGGCAAAGGTCCAGTTCTCCATGCGTCCGAAGAATTGTAACGGCAGGCTGGGCAGCATGTACCCGGCCTTGACATAATAGCCGTCCCTTTCGCCGGTCTGGCCGGAGGCATCGGGATCATGGGTGAAATTTGAAGGCCGGTCGCCAAAGTCAAAATCCGCATAGGCGGCCGAAAAGGTAACGGTGCCGGCGCCGCCCATGGGGAGCTCGGTAAAGAGATCCACGGTGTAGGCGTTGTAATCCTCGGTGCCGGCTTGAGGGTCATCGTTGTTGAGATAAACCAGGTCCGCCTCATGCTGGAAGCCCGCCCCGATGGTCAGCACTTTTTTCTTGCCGAGGTAGGTGCCTTTATAGCCGTAACCGCTTTCCGGATCGAGCAGGGAAACATGGATACGGCCGGAGTAACGGAAATTTGACTCGAGGGCGTCCGTGTTGGCCGGTTTTCCTTCAAGGATGTCAAGCTTGTATTGCACTTTGTCGCTGATCAGGTTGCCCCATAAGCTGATGCCGATATCCCGGGATATGACATAGGGTTCCTGCAGGAAACGAGAACGATCCAGACTTAGAGGCGCATAACAGTCTTCCAGGTTTTCCCTGGTATGATTTGCCTTGAACTTGCCGAGCCGGAGCCGGGCCATGTCGTTGAACTTGATCCTGACCTGGGCGTCAATCAGGGTGAAAAAATCATCGGTTGGGGCAAAAGAAGGGGAGTTTTCCCCTAAGGTGCCAAGCGCGGAATTTTCAAAGAAATCGGTTTGGACGTAGATGCCGTACATGTCTCCCCAGGCGCCGATGAAGGCCAGGCGATTGCGGCGAAAACCCATGGTATTGGTGGTATCTTCGTCGTCAGGTCCCGACCCTGTGTCACGGGAAGAAAGTTGGAACTGGGTTTTGTAATCGATCTTCAAGAGCCCCTGGTCCGCATCGCCGAACTCGATCGTCGGTCCGGCCTGGGCTCCATTCTGCAGCGGCCCGGCCAACATGGCAAACGCCAGCATCGGCACGCAGTATTTAGCGATCTTTGGAATCTTCACATTTGTTCCCCGTGTTTTTTTGAGATTCATACCCTTGTGTCCTCCAGTTTTTGTGTTGCTCAACACCTCAATCACTTTTCTGCAAAAACGATCTCAATGCCAAGAATACCTTGTTTAGCTAAAATCCATACTACAATGTGGTAGAAAATGAAAGTTATTTTATCAGCCCCGGCCAATATTAATTCCCCGCTTTCCACTGCCCGATATGAGGTAAATCACTCCGCCCAGGCAACCTGCAAGCAGCAATGTGAAGGTGCTTAACAGCGATAAAGCCAGGGCCTCTTCGGAACCGATATATTCGGTGGCGTAAAAAAGGTAGGCAACTTCGCGCAGACCAAGACCATTAATCGAGGGGACCAGACCAAGGACGATGTTGATCGGCACAAAGAAGATAAAAAAAGTAAGAGGAAGTTCAATCCCGAGACTTTTGGAAATAAGATAGTAGTTCAGAATATAAAAGAATTGGGCGCCAAGGGATAAAAAAAGCGCCTTCAGAACAATTCGGCCGCTGTACCTGGAAAGCTGCATTGTCGAATAGATGGCTCTCGGCAGCCCGGTGAATCGGTTCGGCGGCAATGAAGAGAGAACGCGGTCAATCAGCCCGGCGATTCCCGGATGAACCAGGAAAAGAACCGCCAGGGCAGTCATTGCTATCATTATATATATGGTCAGCCTTATGTTTGCCGGCAAATTTCCCGCGCCCGAGAAAATCAGGGCAGTACAGCTTAAGGCAACCAGGCTGATCAGGCCGAAGAACCGGTCCAGAATCACGAGTCCGAAGACCTCCCGGCGACCACCGCTGCATTCGTGAATGTAATAAGCCTTCGCCGCATCCCCGGCCAGGGTTGAGGGCAGAAAGAGATTAACGAACAGGGCGATCATGTTGAAATAAAGCACGCGGACAAAGGGAAGGTTGATGGAATGAAAGTGCAGAAAGAGGGTGAGGCGCCGGGCGTTGCAGGCAATTACTCCACCGAAAACACCCAGGGAGGCCAAAAAGAGGGGGAAGGAAACGCCCCGCAGGAGTTCGACCACGGCCGGCAGCCTCTCCCTGAAAAAAAAGGCGACCAGACCAAGCAGACCGAAGCTCACTGCCACCCTTAAAACTCCGCCATGCCATGTTCTTGTTGATCCCTGCAATGAGCGCCTCCCTTACTTGATGGCGTCGCAAAAAGTCGCCAGCTTCCGCGTTGCTGCAAATTATCTGTCATTACAGCGTACTGAAGTACGCATCATTACTCGAAATTCGCGCGCCTTGGATCTGACGATTTTTGCTTAGCCATCCCCTGACTTTTTGCGAGTTCATCTTACTTAACCACATTAACTTTCCGAGTTTGGTTAATCTCCTGATAACAAAGGGGTCTTTGCGATTTCTTTCTTGCCTGTGTTCCACAAGCAGCCAGAAGCCAGGAGCCAGAATCCAGGAGAAAAGCTTTAAAATCAGTCATTCCGGCGCCCGGCCCCCGGCTCCTGGCTTCTCACCATGGAATGCCACTATGACTCTGAAGCATTTTATGACAGCAAATCAATACCATAAGACAAGTCAGAAAATTTAGAGTTAACCACATTAACGTCGATGTTACGGACGGAAACTGATTTAACCCATTTCCCGAAACATAAACCCGCCTGAAGATCTCCGCTTCCCTCTGTTTAATCCGAATTGACCGCGGAAGCAGCGGCCAATTTGAATTATTTAAAAAAAAAATATATTTTAGTGCGACAATGTGTCACATGTGTTAATCGTGTTTATACCACATTGTGACAGTGAGAGGTGTAACCTTGTGGTATAAAATTCAAAACCGCGGGTGGTGACCGGGAAGAACAAACGTTTGTTCTCAAGATGGCAGCCGGTCCCAGGCATTTTTCAATGACAAATGTTCCGCGCTAGGCAATGTCGATTAATTACAACGGGAGGTGACATCGAGTAGAGACCAAAACAGCAGTAGGTATCTCTGGCCGCTGCGGCCGTCATTGGCAGGAGGAAAGAGCAAATTTTTATTCGCCTCGCCAGTTACTTAAAGATGCAAATCGTCAAGGAGTGATAATGATGAGCATGAAAAAAAGCTTTAGCTACAAATTGCTGGCAGTGGGAGCATCATTATTGATGATCACTACTGCCATGGTTACTTTACAGGGCTGCGGTAGCGACGATGACGCGCCGATAGTCGCTAATGCCAATCCTGATCCCGATCCCGGTGGCGGTGGCGGTGGCGGCGGCGGAGTAGCCGCGGTCACCAATGTCTTCCTGGATGGAATTATCGGCGAGCTCGATTACTACTATATCCACGGCTCCACCAGCACGGATCGTTCCAAGTTCCTGGTCACAGTCAATCAAAGCCCTAAGGCCGGTGGCACCTCGCATCTCTATATGCTTGATGCCGACAGCGTCGCCAACGCCGAACCGGTCCTGGTTACCAGCGGCACGAATTACGCGACCATCACCGGTGATAGCTCCGGACCTTTTGACGCGACCATTACCTTCCGCTCCAACTGGACCCAGGATGACAAAAAGATCATGCTGTCCGGCGCCGACCGTTTCTACGTAATCGATGCCGATACCCTGGAAGTTTTGAATGGCGCCGAGGGCGATAACACTATCGCCGGCCAGAATCATGACGCCCTGCCCACCGACGACGGCAAATATGCCCTCCTGACCCTGCGGACCAAACCCTATGAGGGAGATAACGCGGGCAACATGGATGGCGAAATTCAGCTTTATGACGTGGTCAATGGCGAACCGGTCGGCAATTCGGTCTCGGTCTGCAACGCTTGTCATACTTCCAACCCCGAGAGAAACGCAACCCTTTGCGGCCTGGACGGCGAAATCAACTTGGTCCCCGGAACCGCCCCCGGCTACGGCGGTGGTGAAGCCACCCCCGATACCTATGAAGGCACCGTCTATATTGCCGGTCATGGCGCCCATTTTGCCAAGGTCGATCTGGTTATTGATCCGAGCAATACCACCGATCCAATTACCGCTCTTGTCAACTACGACACTCTGGATAGGGTCCAGGTCGCCCCGACCGGAGTTCCCGCTACTGACTATTGGCTGCATGATGCCCGGATTGACGGCGACACCCTCTACTGGTCCACCTACGTGGAAGATCAGTATGGTTATCTGCATTACGGCAGCCTGGATATGACCACCGGCAATGTCCTCTCGGATAACTCGATTGCCCCGGACTGCCGATCAACCAGCGGTACTTCTACTTCTTTCTACTGCGCGTCCGGTCAGACCGATACCCATTACATGCCGATCACCATGACCAATGAGGGATATATCACGGTTATTCCCAAGGACACCATATTGGGTAACGACCTGGCTACCGATGCCCCGGAGCCCTGTCCGGTAACCGAGGTCACCAATGTCTTTCTGGACAGTATTTTGCCGGATGACAACTATTATCACTCACACAACAGTACGAGCACCGATAGAAGTAAGATGCTTGTAACGATAAATAAGACCGTCTCGCCCTATGTCTCCACTTTGGGCGTAACCGATCTTTATGTACTGGACGCGGACCAGATGGCGGCGGGTAAGGTGGTGGAGATTCAGGAGGCGTCTTCGGCCGGATCCAACGCTACAACGCCGGGAAACATAGTGTTCCGCTCTACATGGACGCTTGACGACACCAAGATTCTGATGTCTGGTAAAGACCGGTTCTGGGTACTAGATGCGGATGATCTTTCTTCATTGAACGGTGCCGACGGAGATAGCAACCTGCTTGCCGGAAGTGCGGGCACTTTCTATGAGAACCATGATGCTCTTCCCACCACCGACGGCAAGTACGCCCTCCTGACACTCAGGACCAAGCCCCATGCCGGCGATGACGCCTCCAAGAAGGACGGGGAAATCAAACTGTATGATTTGACGACGAACGAGGTTGTCGGTGCGGGCGTATCTGTCTGTAATGACTGTCATAGCACTCAGCTCGGAGCGCCAAGGGATGCCACGCTCTGCGGCATCGACGGGGAACTCGTGAAGGAGTTGGACGGCACGTATAGCGGCACTGTTTATTTGCCTGGCCACGGCGGCCATATTGCCAAGGTCGAAATTTCGATCAATCCCGCGAACCAAACGGATCCTATCACGATAGTGGGTGGACTTGACAAGATCGTCGTATCCAGCAAGAAATTTTCAGGCACCGGCACGGCGTCGGACGGCACGTCGCAGTACAAGCTGCACGATGTCCGGATAGACGGAGATACGATGTACTGGTCGACGGTCAACACCGATGAAAACAACAAGGCGCACTACGGCAAGGTTGACCTGATTACGGGCGACGTGACTGATAAGGGAGGCATCGATGTTCCTGCTCGCGCTACATTGCCCGCACCCAAAGCGACCGGAGATCGGGGCTCGATTTACTGCGGCTCCGGTCAGTCGGAGACGGCGTTCATGCCCATAAGCATGACGAATGAAGCGTATATCACCGTAATTCCCAAGTTCTAGTGCATTAGAGCCTGATTTTGCTTCTGTAGGGGGGGCGGTGGAAGCCGCCCCCCTACTTTTTTTGTTTGCCCAGCGTAGCGGGCAAACCCGGCCTGCTGGCTCTTGTGGTAAAGCCATGGACCCCATGAGAACAACCAGGCATGTCGGAAAAGAGGTTGCAAGTTGCTGTTATTCAGCTTCAAAGCCTGTCTTCTTAACTGAGGCAGGCTTTTTCTTTTTCCGGCAGACGAGGCATTCTCGGATTCAGGGTATTTCTAAACCGGGGAGTGGTTACCGCGACCGGAAATTTCCGACGCCTTTGTGTAAGAAAGGATGACGTTCAGACCCCAACCAGATTATTATAGCGAGCGTCTTTGTAATGCTGCGAATTCGGAGCGGCTTCATTTTTTGACTTTTTGCGAGTTCATCAATTTTGGTGTGTTCGCAAAAAGTCGGGATTGCCATATGTTATTTCGACCTACGGGATAAATCTTAATAGTATCAATGGCTTAAGCAACAAGATTTCTCACATTCGTTCGAAATGACAGTTTTTAACTTTTTGCGATTTATCAAAAAATTTAACAGGAAATCCCATGTCCATTTTTAAAATCGCCCTGAAAAATCTGGGCCGGAAACGATTCCGGAGTATAGCCATCATTCTGGCCGGCACCTTGGCCTGCGGCCTGGTCTTTACCGGGGCGGTTCTTTTGAAGTCGGTCAAGTCGGGTCTTGAGCTCGGGATGGCGCGGCTGGGCGCAGATATCATGGTGGTGCCGGCCGGTTATGAGGCCAAAGGCAGTAATATCCTACTGGGCGGCGAACCGACCGCTTTTTACATGGATAAGCGGATCGAGGCCGGGGTGGCCGAGGTTGCCGGTGTCAGCCGGACCTCTCCCCAGCTTTTCATTACCTCTCTTGATATAATCTGCTGCACCATGCCGACCGTGCAGCTGGTCGGTTTCGATCCGGCGACGGATTTCGCTGTAACCCCGTGGCTTAGATTTAATCTCGGTAATGAGAAGATGAAGTTCGATCCCGTCGTGGTAGGGGCAAATACCCTCTACGCCACCGACGGCATGTTCATCAGCTTTTTCGGGAAGAGGTTCCAGGTCCAGAGCGGCGCGGCCAAAACCGGTCTCAGGTTTATCGATTTTTCCGCATTCATGACCATGGATGTGGCCAGAAACATGATCAAGATTTCCAAGACCAAGGCGGGATTGCCCCTTGAGATCGATGAAAACCAGATCTCGGCGGTAATGGTCAAGATCGGCCCCGAAGCGGATGTGTATAGCATTGCCGCGAACATTGAAAGCACGGTAGCAGGCGTCAAGACCATCGTCAGCCGTAACCTGGTCACCACCGTGCGGCAAGATGTCGAGGCCTGCCTCTGGGGCATTGTCGCGGTGGGGATTTTGAGTTGGGCGATGACCCTTTTTCTGATGGGCCTGGTCTTTGCCATGGTTGTCAATGAACGGCAACGGGAATTTGGGCTGCTGCGGGCCATGGGGGCGACCAGAGGGAAAATGATCAGGCTGATCCTCTCCGAAGCGGCGGTGCTGTCGGCAATCGGCAGCACTATCGGTGTTATTGGCGGGATGCTGGCCCTGGGCCGGCTGAAAAAACTGATTATCATGGTATATGGCACCGATATCCCTTTCGTATGGCCTGACCCCCTCTATATAAATCTGGCCGCCCTTTTATGCGGGCTAGCCATTATCCTTTCCTGCACGGCCACCGCCCTCGGCCCCGCCCTCCGCTGTGGCAATCTTGAGCCATACGAGGCCATTCGGAAAGGTTAAACGCTCAGCAGCACCCACTTCTTCGGACGATCAGCCCGGCTTACGTACACGACGGGGTACGCGGCACCGGTCCGCTTGTCCGAATCTGTGACAATGTTGAACGTTTACAGTATGGGGTAATTGGCACTTGGCGGCCGCACTGGTTAACGGTTGCCAAAGGTTAATTGGATGGGGTTTTCACCACATGATTGGTTACAACCGAGGAGTAATGAACGATGATCACCATTTCCGGTCTGGCCCGAAAAAACATCAGGGGCAATCTGTTCAGGAGTATCGCGATCGTCGTGGCGGTTGCCGCGGCAACGGGGACCATCTTCTCGGTTTCGGCGGTCATGCAGTCGGTAAAGACGAGTCTGACCCGCAACGCCGCCCGCCTGGGAGCCGATCTGATCGTGGTCCCGGCCGAACATAAGATTGCGGCCGAGGAAGCCATGGCGGAAGGGCGCCCCATTACCTTTTACCTGGCGGGATCGGTTCTTGATGAAATCAGTCAGGTCGAGCTGTATCATCGCAAACTAAAAAGAAAAGCAAAGGTAGTTAAAGAGGCCGCGGCGCAGCTTTTTTACCTTTCCTCCGGGGCCGGCTGCTGTGATCTGGCGGGCAGATTGCTGGTCGGCTTTGATCCGGGCGACGACTTCAGTGTCTTGCCCTGGCTGAAGGGCAGCGGCAAAAAAAGCGGCCTGGCAAGCGGCGAGGTTCTGGTCGGGCATAATATCCCCCATCAGCAGGATTTCAAGATCCAGCTGTATAATAGAATTTTTACGGTCAGGGGCAAACTTGAGGCTTCCGGCAATGGTTTTTTGGACGATTCCATCTTCATGTCCCATGCCGATTTAAAGGATTTGATGATAAAATCATCGACGCCCTTGCCCGATCACCTGGGCTGGGACCGGGAAATAGTCTCGGCCATCCTGGTAAGAACCAACCCGCTCTTCAACACCCAGGTAATCGCCAACCAGATCGCCCATGACGTTAAAGGGGTAAAGGCGGTTGTCGCCAAACAGGTTCAGACCTCGGTGGGCAAGCAGCTCTTCCTGCTGCTCAGAGCGGTCTTTCTGGCCGGAGGCGTCCTCTGGATTATCTCCTTTCTCCTGATCGCGGTAATTTTCTCGATGATCGTCAATGAGAGAATTCGCGAAATGGGCCTTTTACGGGCGATGGGGGCGCAGAGAAAGACAATTTTTCGCCTGACCGTGACCGAGGCCTCCCTGCTCTCTTTTGCCGGCGGCAGTCTCGGGATAATTATCGGCGGAGTAATGTTTTTCAGTCTCCGCAACCATATCGAGACCTCCTTCGCCATCCCCTTTCAATGGCCGGATGTCTCCCAGTTTTCCCTGCTGATCGTATTCTGCCTGGGGCTCGGAGTTCTTACCGGGGTTTGTGCCGCCCTGCTGCCAGCAATCCGCTGCAGTTTGATGGACCCGGACAAGGCGCTGCTCAAGGGGGAGTAAGGTAGTGCCCGACCTGCTTCGTTTTCCGCCCTTCGACCGCCTCCGCTACCTTATCATTATTCTGGTGGTTTTACAGCATGGCGCGGATAGCTACGGGGAAGTGGTCTCCTGGTGGTATGTCCGCGATCCCGATCCCGCCTCGACTCAGTTTTTCGATTTGTTTCGCTTGTTGCCGGATATTATCATGATGCCGGCGCTCTTTTTTCTGGCGGGATTCTTCGCCCTGCCATCTTTGCGGAAAAAGGGCCTGGGCCGGTTCCTGGGGAGTAAGGCGGTCCGCCTCCTCGGCCCCTGGCTTGTCTGTGTCACCCTTGTCGTGCCGGTAATCCATTATATTTATCATCTCGCCCGGGCCGACCCTGTTTACCAGAAAGGATTTTTTTATTACTGGGCTCTGTTTTTGGGGGATGCAAGGCGATTTCATCTCGGCTTTATCCATTCAATGGACCAGTTCAATCTGAATTACGCCTGGTTTATTTCCCTGCTTTTTTTCTTTTTCCTGTTTTTCGGGCTTGGCCACGCGATCAAGGGAAAATTGAGCGCCGGAAGAAAAACTGACCCAAAGGGGCCAGGGCTCCGGGCCTTTCGAGAGAGGGGAGGTAAGCGCTTGCAGGATAGGAGATAAGCCAAACCCGGAGGGATCGTCCCGTGACTGGATACAGGGGGAGGGGTATTCCTGGATGATTCTTCTAGCTGTCGGTTCGCTCTGCTCCCTGAGTTATTATGCGATTAACTCCTATATGTCTTTTGAACGCTGGATCATCATCTACAATGTTATCCAGTTTCAATCCCCAAGGCTTCTGGTCTATATTTCCTATTTCGGCCTGGGGGTTTATGCCTTTACCCGGCAATGGTTCATCAAAAAGCCCCCACCGGGCAAGCTCCTGTTCTGGGGAGCATGTCTCTTGTCCTTATCTCCGTCTATTTCCCGCTCCATCAACAGATTTTTAGCGGTTCAAGCCGGCCGGACATTACCCTGTTGTACAGTTTTGTCCGTTATTCCCTCTGTCTGAGCCTGTTGTTCGTTCTGTTGTTAATGGTTTGCCGTTATCCGGCGAAACCATCGAAGATCCATGGTTTTTTGGCCGACCATTCATATTATCTCTACCTGAATCATCTTTTACTGGTGGTCGCGGCCCAATTGTTTTTCAGACAATTCGCCGCTTTAGACTCCCTGATCAAGTTTGGCGGGGTTGCCGGTTTTTCGATTCTCGGCAGTTATCTTTTAAGTTTTTATATGCTGAAACCGTTTCCCCGGATTTCTCTGCTGGTAATTTTTCTTTCCTTACTCGCCTTGGGTGTTGCTACCGGGTAGGAGAGCAGGTGAAAAAACGTGGAAGATGATTAATTTAATAAAACAGGAAATTCATATAAGAAGGGTTGGCGGTTTCCGGATTGTTAGCGATACCGCCATGCCTGGAGGATTGCAATGAACAAAAATAAGGTTATCGGCATATCCCTGTTCGCGATGATGCTCTTGACACCCTGCGGTTCCGGAGTGATCCAGCGGGCGGAAACAAAATATCTCGCCCGGGATTATTCGGCCGCCGCAGATCTTTTTGAAGAATATCTGGACGAGCATCCCGATGC
>JAWOIQ010000092.1:0-3902 GCA_046484585.1 Desulfurivibrionaceae bacterium | reverse complement strand
GAGGAAGGACGGCTCGGTTTTTACCGGTGAGACCCTGGGGGTGAAGGTCTGGGACGACACCGGTGAAATTATCGGTTTTCTGGGGATTATCCGTGATATAACCGAGAAGAAACTTGCCCAGGAAGAAAAAAAACGCCTGGAAGCAAGTCTTCGCCAGTCCTATAAAATGGAGGCCCTCGGCACCATGGCCGGCGGTATCGCCCACGATTTCAATAATATCCTGGCCATCATCATCGGCAATAACGATTTCGCCCTGGAGGATCTCGAACCCGATCACCCGAGCCGCCATAGTCTGGAACAGGTTCAAAAGGCGGCCGACCGGGCGAAAGACCTGGTCCGGCAGATTCTTTCCTTCAGCCGCCAGGAGACGCTGGCGGCGATTCCCCTGCAACCTCAGGTGCTGGTAAAGGAGACCCTTAAGCTCCTGCGTTCGACCACGCCGACCACGGTATCGATAACCGAAAAGATCGATCCCGCATGCCGGATGATTATGGCCAATCCCAGCCAGTTTCATCAACTTATCATGAACCTGTTCAGCAATGCCGTTTCCGCCATGGACGAAAAAGGCTGGATCGAGGTGGGTTTGCGGGAGGTCGAACTAGGCCGTGAAGATTGGGGGCCGGATGAAACCGCCCGGCCCGGGCCCTATGTGATGTTTTCGGTCAGCGATACCGGGACGGGCATGGATAGTAAAACCCTCGATCGGATATTCGATCCGTTTTATACCACCAAGCAGCCGGGCAAGGGCACCGGAATGGGCCTGGCGGTGGTCCACGGTATAGTCGAAAGTTACTACGGCATTATCCGGGTTGACAGCCAACCTGGCCGGGGTTCTACCTTTCAAATCTATTTTCCCGTCGTCGACGGCCGGGAGTCAATCAAGTCCGCTGAACCGGAAAAAGCCACTCGGGCCGGTACGGAGCGGATTCTCCTTGTCGATGACGAAGAGAGCCTTGCGGCCATGGGCCAAAGGATTCTCGACCGGCTCGGCTATAAGGTGACTACCGCGAGCAGCAGTATTTCAGCCCTGGAAATCTTCCAATCGGAGCCGGATGATTTCGATGTTCTGATAACCGATCAGGCGATGCCGGAGCTATCCGGATTGGAACTGATCGCCGAGGTTCGGAAGATAAGAAATGATCTGCCGATTATCCTCTACACCGGTTACAGTACGAAAGTTTCGGCGGAAAACGCGGAAGAACTGGGCATCGATGTGCTGGTTATGAAACCGTACGAAACAAAAATACTGGCGGAAGCGATCAGGAAAGCGATTGAACGACATTGAAGGCCGTTTAACCCGATATTTCCCTATGGATAAAGCTTAGTTGAGCAGCTTGCCTGCGCGTACGAAACTTGTGCACTGTGGGTCTAAGTTGGCCGAAGATATTATGACCAAGGCCCGGCCGGTTTTTACTCAGCCATACCGAGACTTTTTGCGAGTTTGTCTTCTTGATAAGTTCGCAAAAAGTCTATAAAGTTGTCATTTCGAACGAATATGAGAAATCTTGTTATTTAAGCCATTGGAACTATTAAGATTTCTCCGTTGGTCGAAATGACATTGTGGCAATCTCGACTTTTTGCGAAGCCATCTGACTTGTCTCGGACTTAAAATTTTTATTGTTCGAATGATCAAAAAAAAATTTGCTGACTTAAAAGGCTCCGAGACGGGCCTTAGGGATGAAGCCCATTGGCTCGCGGCTCCCAATCCCTTGATTCCCTTTGGCGTTTCTGTTAGAAAAACAACTTTTTAAAAATTTAGAAGAGTGGGGATTTCCCCGGGACGTGGTTGCGAAGCAAGGCAACGAAGCAATCCGGTGTTTTCATTTTTCCGGATTGCTGCGCTTCGCTCACAATGACTTAATTTTTGACTTTTTGCGAGTTTATCAAGTATGGAAGAGAGTTATTATTCGGAGAGGCAAGGCGGTGCGCGGTCGCAATATCTGCCTGGCCCCGATTCGATAGAGGTTATGCTGGAACAGGCTTTTGCCTGTCTGGAAGAGAACTGCTATGCCGAAGCGGCGGCAATTTACGAGGAAGTTCTGAAGGTGGAGACAGATAATATCCAGGCCGGTTTCAATCTGGGCTTGATCAGGCGGATGAACGGCGATTTACCGGAAGCGATTTCCTGTTTCAGGATGGTTCTGGAGCAGGATCCCGATAACCTCGAGGTCTTGACCCGGCTGGGCGATGCCTATCGCGACCAGGGCTGGTGGGAGCAGGCCGCGGCAACTTACCGGCGGGCGCTTACCAGGGAGCCCCGCAATGTCGAGGTCAACTTCAGTCTGGGACTGGTTAACTATCATCTCGGTGAATCGGCCGCTGCCATTCGCTGCTATCGGAAAACCGTGGAACTCGACCGCTTTCATGCCGATGCCTATTACAATCTCGGCATTGTCCATTTCGAACAGGGCGATTACGACCAGGCCGCGCATAGTTACGAACAGGCGCTCGACGCGCGTCCCGACGATATCGACACCCATTATAATCTTGCGGTGACCCGGAGCGGACAGGGTGATTTTGCCGGGGCCGCCGTTCATTACCGGAACGCCCTGGGGCTTGATCCCGACGATGCCGAGCTCCATAATGCCCTCGGCGTTATATATCGGCAGCTCGATGAGCTGGAAAAGGCCGAGGCCTGTTACCGGCGGGCAATCGCTCTCCGTTCCGATTACGGCCCCGCTTTTACGAATCTGGCGGTCGTTCTTCAGGCAGGTGACAGGATAGAAGAGGCCATCGCCTGTTATGCCATGGCAATCGAGCTCGGCCACCAGCCGGAATCGGCGAAATATATGATGGCCGCCCTCTCCGGAACCGACCGTGACTCCGCACCGCGTGACTACGTGAAAGCCCTGTTCGACAGCTATGCCGATAATTTCGACCATAGCCTGACCCGGAAGCTGGGTTACAATTCGCCGGCCTTGTTGCGGGAAATGGCGGGCGGGTTGCTCAGCCCGGCTAAGAAATTCAGGAGAGGGGTGGATCTCGGTTGCGGCACCGGCTTGGTCGGCAGCTGCTTCAAGGATGTCACCGATCACCTGATCGGTGTCGATCTCTCCGCGAAGATGCTGGATAAGGCGGCGGCCAAGGACGTTTACGACGAACTCTATTGCGCCGATATTCTTGAATTTCTGGCCGATGCCGATACCGGTTTCGATCTGGTGGTCGCCGCCGACGTCTTGATCTATATCGGGGCTCTGGAGCCGTTCTTTGCGGCGGTAAGGAAATGCCTCGCCCCGTACGGTCATATTCTGCTCACCGTTGAAAAGCACGAAGGAGCGGGGGAGCGCCGCCTCCGGGCTTCCGGCCGCTATGCCTATGCTTCCGAATATATTGAGCGTCTTGCCGACAGTCACGGTTTAACGGTGAAAGATTGCCGGGAGGTGAATCTGCGCAAGGAAAAAGAGCAGTGGCTCCGGGGGTGTCTCTTTGTATTGCAGGCTGACTGATGGCGTCGCAAAAATCGCCAGCTCCGGCGTTGCTGCAAATTGTCTCGTCATTGCAGCGTACTGAAGTACGCTTCATTCCTCGAAATTTACGCTCCTTGGATCTGACGATTTTAGCTTAGCCATCCCCATCGAGACTGGTGGCGTCGCAAAAAGTAGCCAGCTCCGGCGTTGCTGCAAATTGTCTCGTCATTGCAGCGTACCGGAGTACGCTTCATTTCTCGAAATTCGCGCGCCTTGGATCTGACGTAGCTTAGCCATCCCCATCGAGACTGGTGGCGTCGCTAAAATCGCCAGCTCCGGCGTTGCTGCAAATTGTCTCGTCATTGCAGCGCACTGAAGTACGCTTCATTCCTCGAAATTCGCGCGCCTTGGATCTGACGATTTTAGCTTAGCCATTTCCACAAGAATCCAGAAATCCAAGAGAAAAGCTTTAAAATCAGTCATTCTGGCTACTTG
>JAWOIQ010000050.1:0-3079 GCA_046484585.1 Desulfurivibrionaceae bacterium | reverse complement strand
GCACCCCGATTTCAAGGCGGCCGGCCAGATAGCCGCCGGTCTGGGATTTTTTCGACTGGAGCAGCTTTTTGACGGTGCCGCTAAAGACCACCTCGCCGCCGTGCACCCCGGCGCCCGGTCCCATATCAAGGACATAATCGGCTGCCAGGATCGTATCCGAATCATGTTCCACCACCAGCACGGTGTTGCCGAGATCGCGCAGGCGGGTCAGGGTGTTGATCAGGCGCTGGTTGTCGCGCTGATGGAGGCCGATACTCGGCTCGTCGAGAATATAAAGGACCCCGGCCAGTCTTGAACCGATCTGCGAAGCGAGGCGGATACGCTGGGCCTCGCCGCCGGACAGGGTCGACGCCCTCCGCTCCAGGGAGAGGTAGCTCAACCCGACGTTAATCAGGAAGGTCAGGCGGTCGCCGATCTCCTTGATAACCCGCTCGGCGACGAACTGTTCCTGGGCGCTGAAATCCATTTCCTGCAGGGCCTGCTGCAAGTTGCCGATCGACAGGGCGGTCAGTTGATTAATCGCCCAGCCCCCGACCCGGACCGCCAGGGCCTCCGGTTTCAGCCGCGCCCCGTGGCAGACCGGACAGGCCTGTTCGTTCATATAGTTGGCCAGCCACTCGCGGACGGCGGTGGAAGCGGTCTCCATATAGCGGCGGGCCAGACTGGGGATCACCCCCTCGAAGGGCATCCGGCTGGTGGTCAGGCGTTCCCCGCGCCGGTATTGGAAGCCGATCTCTTCATCGCAGGAACCGAAGAGGATTATCTGGCGAACCTTCGGGGATAGCCGGGCAAAGGGTTTATCAAGAGAAAACCGGTAATGGGCGGCCAGCGCTTCCAGCTGCTGCCCGTAAACCGAGGCATCGCCCTCGCCGGCGCGCCTGAAACGGCGCCGCCCGCCGCCGACCCGCCAGGGATCGCCCCAAGGCGCGATGGCCCCCTGCCGGATGCTCTTGGAGTCGTCGGGAACGACCAGCTGCTGGTCGAAGAACTGTTTGACCCCGAGACCGCTGCACTCCGGACAGGCGCCATGGGGATTGTTAAAGGAAAAAAGCCGGGGCGTCAGTTCCGGCATACTGCGCCCGCAATTGATGCAGGCCGCCCGCTCGCTGAACATTTGATCGCGGTTTCGGTCGGGAAAGTTAACCAGCAGGAAGCCGTCGGCCAGACCTACCGCCGTGGTCACCGAGTCATAGAGGCGCCGCTCAACCGTATCCTTGATCACCAGGCGATCGACCACAGCCTCGATATGATGGCGCTTCTTGCGGTCGAGCTCAACCTCCTCGTCGAGGGAACGGATCTCGCCGTCAATCCGCACCCGGACAAAACCTTCCTTTTTCAATCGCTGGAGAATTTCACGATGCTCACCCTTGCGGCCGTCCACCAGGGGGGCCAGCAGGATCACCTTGGTCGATTCCGCTTCCCGCAGCAGGGTTTCGACCATGTCCTGAATCGATTGGGGGCGAATCTCCTCGCCGCAATCGGGACAATGGGGATGGCCGAGCCGAGCGAAAAGCAGGCGCAGATGGTCGTAAATCTCGGTGGTGGTTCCCACCGTCGAGCGGGGATTGCGGCTGGTGGTGCGCTGCTCGATAGAAACCGCCGGCGACAATCCCTCCAGGGAGTCGACATCGGGTTTTTCCATCTGGCCCAAGAACTGGCGGGCATAGGTGGAAAGGGACTCGACATAGCGCCGCTGCCCCTCTGCGTAAAGGGTGTCGAAGGCGAGGGTCGATTTGCCGGAACCGCTCAGCCCGGTGAAGACCACCAGCCGGTTCCGGGGCAGGTCGACATCGATATTCTTAAGATTATGCATCCGGGCGCCCCGGATCTTGATATATTGCGGTTCCATTTATCCTGCATGAAAGAATGAAGAGTTAAATGAAGCTATTGCGAAGAGCCAAGCGAAAAGCCTCCGTGTATTTTAACCAATTGATATTCCGGGGTTCATTCGCTTCCTGCGACATTAATACCTTTTGGATCAGGGCTTGATTTTACAAAATTATACAGTGGTATTTCAGGAAAGGTCAAAGCAAGACTCAGAGAGGACAAGGCAACTTATTGATTTAAGGTTAGCCCGAGCTTGCCGAAATGCGCTTCATTAATCTCCGGCGGATTTTGGCGAAGCCATCAAAAATGACAAGTCCGCAAAAACTGATTTACCACGTCATTGCGAGAAGCGAAGCGACGAAGCAATCCAGTACTTTCAACTAGTTAAGTGTTCCTGGATTGCTTCGCTGCGCTCGCAATGACTGAATTTGTTACTTTTTGCGAGTTCATCAATAATGACAAGTCCGCAAGAGGTCAGAATTGCCATAATGTCATTTCGACCAACGGGAGAAATCTTATACCGCAAGGCATAAGTCTCGTACGAGCAGACAAGCTGCTCAACTCGGCTTTAATAGTTCCAAGAAGTTAAAGCTGAGTTGAGCAGCTTGTCTGTTTTTATGCCCTTTAGGGTGCAAACGAAACTTATGTGCCGCGAAGCAAATGCCCTCCTCAAGGGAAAATTGAACAGAACCCTAGGGGTGCCCTGTGGGTGTAAAGAACATGATTTCTCACATACGTTCGAAATGACAGCTTTTTCCCGGCTCATTGCGAGTTCATCAATAATAAAGGCAGACAGGAATGAGGCAGCAAAAAACAAAGCACAGCGCGGAATAAAATCCGGAACCTGCTCTTGCCTCTTGCCTCTTGAATCTGTCCTCACCCCTAACTCCTCACCCCTAACCGTCCTTTAACCAGGCGGGTGCCGAAAAAGCCATCCAGCCCCTGGTCCGGAAGGGGATGGAAGAAGCCCCGCTCATCGACCAGTTCCGCGGCGGGCTCGGGCAGATAAGAGCGGCAATCCTCGACTTTGAAATCAGGGTGATCGGCCAGAAATTTTTCGATTACCTGCTCGTTCTCCTCGGGCTCGGTACTGCAGGTCAGATAGACCAGTACCCCGGAAGGGTCCAGCAATCGGGCCGCCGCCGCCAGCAAGGCAAGCTGCTGGCCTTGGTAACGCACGAGATCGGCGGGCTTGCGGTTCCAGCGGACCCAGCACTCACCGGGACCTGCTCGACCGCCTGGCCGCGCAGCT
>JAWOIQ010000203.1:0-27783 GCA_046484585.1 Desulfurivibrionaceae bacterium | reverse complement strand
CGAACTATATAGCCTTCGCTCTTGCCGCCGACATCGATGAAAACATTGGCGGCGCCAATTCGGATCACCTTTGCCTCGACCTCCTGGCCCGGTTCGAAAGTGACCGGAACAGCCGAGCCTTCATTAAACATTTCCGCAAAACTCTTCTCGAAATCGGAATCAGACATAACACCCTTCCCTGATGACTTTTTTAAAATAAGATCTTTACTTAATAATTCATAAGAGGTTCGCCGACATCAACCCGCACCACCTTCCGGCTGGCGGATTCAAGCACCGCGAAAGATGGTTGGGCGTCCTTCCCCAGCAGTTCTCCGGGATTAATCAGCAAGGCGCCATCTCCGGATGTCTCCACCCGGTAACGATGATTGTGCCCGCAACATACGACCTCAAAGCCACCCCCGGCCAAGAGCCCCCGAGCCATTTCGGGATAATGGGTGAAGGCGATTTTCAACCCCCCGGCTTCAACCGCGCCAAAAAAACCGTGATGGGCGATGGAGGGGAAACTGGTCCCGCAGGCCCGCCCGATCAGATGCTGGTCGCCGGCGTTGTTGCCATACACCACATGCACCGCCCCGCCGAATCGGGCCAGTTCGTCAAGCATGAACGGGGAGATCAAGTCTCCGCAATGAATGAGCAGACCGGCGCCGAGCCCGTTGCAATGTGCGACCGCGGCCCGAAGATTGGGGATATTATCATGACTGTCGGAAAGTATGGCGATTTTCATGGCTGAAGTTCATTCTTTTTAGAAAGATGGCGGGGTGGCGCCGGCCGGCAACCATTGACTCATTGCTCAACGATCTCGGTCCCGGGAGGCGGGGTGAACTCAAAGGCTTCCGGATCCACCGGCGGATTCACCTTGAAATTGGAAAAAGTCAGATCGTTGCGGCTGCCGTAATGATCGAAAATCTGCATTCTGTTGATCATGAAATCATCATCCAGCCAGAGATAGAGGTATTCAACCTGGGGATGCGGTTGCTTGGGGGTAAGCATCAAGTCGGGGGGAGCGCCGCAACAATAATCATCGCCGGGCTCTTCCACCTCGAAATCCCGGAGCAGATCTCCCTCGCCGGCGAAAAAGGCATAGGTGACATCGGACTGCAAATACTCCTCTGCGGGCATGATCATCAGCTGTTCGGCTTCGGCAAAATACATGGATATCCGCTTGCCGTCGCTGATAATCACCTGATGTTCCGGTTCCAGGTAATCCCAGCGAATCAGACCAGGTTTGCGGATCAGCAGAGAACCTCGACCCTCCCGCTGGCGGCGGCTAAGCTTCATGGATGAAATCTGCTCGAAATCAGCCTTGAAGGTTGTGGTGTTGTCGTAAGTGGCCTGCAGTTTGGCGGCTTGTTGCCGGGGGGTAAGTTCCGCCGCCGGGGCCGGAGAGGCAAATACCGGCAAAATCACAAATAACGCCAGGAGTGGGTAAATTCTAAAGATTGTCATTAGCTAATTCCAAATTTATCTTTCTGCCGAAGATCTTGGCGGCAATTTCCAAAGCGGTATCGGTTACATCGGAAACATAGTAACGATTGCCCTGCCCCGCCACCATATCCCCCCTGATATCGGGATTATTTTCCATAAAAACCCGTAATTCAGCGGCCACCGAAGCCGCGGAATCGATCACCCGAACCCTTTTACCGATCCTGGGCTGAATAATGCTCCGGAGCAAGGGGTAATGGGTGCAGCCCAAAACCAAGGTATCGACCTGTTTCATTTTCAAAGGATGCAGATAGCGACGGACAACCATTTTGGTCTCGCGCCGGTCAAGCCAGCCCTCTTCGACCAGCGGCACCAGCAGAGGACAGGGAGAGGACTCGACCCTTACCCCGGGCGCGGCGGCCGCAATCATTTTACGGTAGATGTCGCTTCGGATCGTCGCCCGGGTTCCGATCACCCCGACCACGCCGTTCCTCGTGGCCACGATAGCCTGCTGAACCGCCGGGGTAATAACCTCGAAGACCGGCACATCAAACTCCTGCCGGATTAAATCGGAGGCAACACTGGCGGCCGAGTTGCAGGCGATTACGACCACCCGGGCTCCTTGCTCCAACAGGAATCTGGTGTTCTGGCGGGAGTAATGAATAATCCTTTCAGGACTCTTGGGACCGTAGGGCGATCTGGCGGTATCACCGAAATAGATCAGCGGATAATCAGGTAACGCCTCTTCGATGGCTCGAGCCACTGTCATGCCGCCAACCCCGGAATCAAAAACCCCAATCATCATCTATTACCGGTTATATAAGTGCCGCGGTCAGCGGTGGAGGAACAAATAAGCATTTATTTTTCAACCTGCACAATATGTGTAACCAATCACGGGATGAGGCGCCCGGTGGGTCTATCTCCCATCCTGTAGCGATTACTGGGTGCCGCAGGGTGCGGCAAGCGGGACGGCGATGCGTACTTTGGTACGTGAACCGGCCCGATCGCCGCAAGATGTGGTGCCTGTGATCGCTTACCAATATGTCCGTGTTTCCAGTTATAAACTAAAGTCGGAAAACTCGCAAAAAGTCTCGGGTCAAAGCTGCTTTAACAGACAATCCAGTAAGCGCGAAGCCGCTGTAGGACATCAAAGCCGCCATGGCGTCAGGGTTTGCATAAAAAATGGGGAATCCGGTCACCAGACCAGCTCCCCATTCTTTTAAACCTTGCGGAGGTCGATAAATCCGCTACTGATTTAATCGATTTTACGACCCGCCTGCAACTATTACTTTTTGCGGGTCTTTTTGGCTCCCGCCTTTTTGCGCCCGGCAATTGCTATTTTGAGGTTTTCGGGCAACCCTCTAGCCTTGCCGGCTTTTTTCCGGCGTTCGGAGAGAGATTTGGCGCAAAGCGGCTGACGCAGGGAAAAACCGTGCTTGGCCCGATATTCGCGCCCGGTAAGGCCATGGGATCTGAGATGTTTCGGCGAGAGCATCCTGAATTCCTGGCCACACTCAAGACAGACAATCTTGTTCTTCTGGATTGATTTCTCAGGTAAAATATCAGGTCCAGGAGCGCTTCCCTCCGGAGCAATACCCTCGGCGGTAAGTTTAATCTCACCGGCTTGAAGATCCTGCAAAGCCTTGAATGTACTTTGCAACGCAAAGGTCACTTCTTCTGTCGTCATTGCTTGAGAAGCACTTTGAGACTGGACGATCGAAGCCGCCATCTCTACCAAAGACTTGTTCATATAAAACCTCCTTTTAATATATAATTATTAGCTTATCCTGCATAGATGATATCTTATCATAATTTCAATAGCAAGTTTTTGTATTGAAAACAATTATAACATTATTAAACAATAAAATGTTATGGAATTCGAGGCGTTAAACGAAGATTTAAACAGGTAATCAGTTTGCGCTTGCAACAGAATGACCAGCTACACACCTTAAATGTTATTCAATCTGGTTCCAACGGCAGGGCACAAGGAAGCGGATCAATAATCAGCCATTGTCTACAGGGTGAAGTCGGAAAATCTTGAGAATCATCCCTACAGCTTCGTTTAATTGCCTGTGGAAGCAACTTCGGGGCAAGGTTAATGAAAGAGAGAAAATTAGAGACAACACCGATCAGCAAGTCGCGTTACTTAAGGGTTCATCATACCTCCTTAGAGATACACGCGGGCGGTTGATCTTTTCTTTTCTTCAACAAGCTCTGCATCTTCAGAAAGAAATCAATACCTCAACAAAAATAAAACCCGCGGCAAATTAAATAAGGAGACAGCGGGAAAACCCGGATTCAAGGGGAGGCAGAATTTAGAGAGACGAAGCAGAGTTATGGATCCGGCAATGACGAGACAATTTGCAGAAAAGTCGGATCCGGCGAATTTTTGCTTCGCGATCAGCAAAACGGGGATTCTCATTTCTGACGAGTTCGCAAAAAGTCATAATTGGGTGGCTAAGCATCCAATACCCTTTGTGGGTTGAAAATCGTCAACTCCAAACGAGTAAAACAAAATTCCCCACTAAGCCGTCACGGATTCAGGAGAATGCAAAAACCAGGAGGGGTTGATTGACATTTAGAGCAATCATCATTATTTTAAAATCTCATTATCCTACACACCGCTCCCACAGTTGTGTCAGCGGTTCATGTTTTCAAGCTCAGGAGGAAGTGACCTGCGATGCCCGTTTATGAATACGAATGTCAATCATGCCAGGAAGTAACCGAAATCTGGCAGAATATTGCCGACAAACCGGTTAACACCTGTCCTTCCTGCAAGGGGCCGCTAAAAAAGATCATATCAATGAGTTCCTTCCGCTTAAAGGGAGGAGGCTGGTATGCCGACGGTTACAGCAGCACTCCGGCCGCTAAACCCGAGAAAACCGTCACAGCTCCGGAATGCCCCAAGGTCAAAAAAGCCTGCGACTCCTGCTGAGAGCCGGTTCGCCCAAGAATATCCCCCACCACACACGGCAACCAATGTGCCAAAGCCGTGGGCTTGCTGGAAGGGCCACCTTTAACCGTTCCTGCCGCCATTGCCTCCACCGGCAAGAACCCAGGAATCAGGAGTCGGTTACTGATCTTCAGGCTTTTCTTACCGGCTTCCGACCTCTGAATTCTCCTTTTGAAACCGATTTGAAATAACCGGTTAACTATTCCCTTACTTTCGATCATTTGGCACAGTAACTATGGCCATCGCGTCACCGTAGCTATAGAAACGGTAACCGTGTTCAACCGCATGCCGATAGGCCGCCATTACCTGCTCATACCCGGCCAATGCGCTGACCAGAAAAAGCAGCGAAGACCTGGGTAAATGGAAGTTGGTAATCAGGTTGTCGACTACCTTGAATTTATAACCTGGATAGATATAGAGCCCGCACCAGCCGGCTTTTTCACTGACCATACCCTTTTCATCGGCACCATCCTCCAAGGCCCTGGCGGTTGTGGTGCCCACCGCCCAGATCCGCCCCCCTCCCTGTCTGGTTTGATTGATCAGGGTGGCGGTCCCGGCCTCAATTCTTACATACTCTTGATGTATCTCGTGATCGCGGATATCTTCCACCCGGACCGGCGAAAAAGTTCCGTAACCGACATGGAGGGTAATATTGGCAATACGCACGCCTCCGGCCTTGATTGCCGCCAACAGTTCCGGGGTAAAATGGAGTCCGGCGGTCGGAGCCGCCACCGCCCCTGTTTCACTGGCGTAAACCGTCTGGTAACGCTCCCGATCAGGAGCATCTCCACCCTCCTCCCGGCGGATATAGGGCGGCAAAGGCACATGGCCGTGTCTGTTCAGTATCGGCTCAAGCTCGCCGCTGAACCTCAGGGCGACCCTGACCTGGCCCGATTCCAGATATTCCAGGACCTCGCCGTCAAGATCGGCGCCGAGCAACAGCCTGCTGCCGGGCAGGGGACGTTTTGAACTTTTCAGCAGACAAATGACTTCCGCCCGCCCCCGCCCACTCTTATCAGTCGTGATTTCCCGGCCCCGCGGATAGTTGAGCAGGAAAAGCTCGACCTTGCCGCCGGTTTCCTTATAACCGATAAGCCGCGCCGGAAAGACCCTGGTGTCATTGACCACCAGCAGATCTCCCGGTTCGAAAAGCTCGACAATATCACCGAACATCCGGTCCCTCAGCCCTTCGCCCCGCTCCAGAACCAGCAACCGGGATTCATCTCGTCTGGCCGCCGGTTTCTGGGCAATACTGGCTGCCGGCAGATAATAATTATAATCCTCTACATCGAACAAAACAGCTTGCCTCTCTTATGTATGAGTTGATTTCCCGGCCGGGGAACAAAAAACAGCCGTCAACCGGAAAAACTCGCTTGTTATCAGCTGGTCCCGCCGACAAAGCCGGAAATCAAATTGAAAGAAACTTAGAACTGGGGGAAAATCAGGGATTCACTACAGTGCGCTAATCGAGAAGACCGGAGCGCTGGGCGACATAGCACAACAATAAACCGATACCCACTGCTACCACACCGACTCTGCGCAACGCGGCCGGACGAACCTCGGCCAATTGACGCAACCAGTTTTGCATGGCTTCCGGAAATGCGGCATAGGGCAGACCTTCGAAGATAAGGATTAAACCGATCAGGGCAACAAAAAATTTCACAAAAACGCACCTCGCCTGTATCTCACTTCAAGAGCTCCAATTTATGATGGGTCGCAAAAAACCCGATCTACTGCGTCGTGGCGTATTTTTGCTCCTTCGGCATACACCTGTGCCCTCAAGCATTGCAAGCGTACCGCGCAACCATTACACCAACCCGCGAAACGGTTTATCAATATATCCAGACCCAGCCGAAATAACAAGCCGGCAATCAAGGGACGGCTTTAGCCCGCTCAACGGCCGCCATTGAAAAAAAAGCACCTCATTATCCGGTCCTGTTCTGCCGAAACATATTGGCCGCTCTTGGCTAACCCCTGATAATTCCGAGAATATCCGCTATTTATAATAGTATCTTTATGAAATGGAAGGATGTATAAAGAATTATCAAGGGCGAAAACATTGCCGCCCGGCAAATTACTATCTAAACGAGGAAACCTGCCATGGATACCTTTCATCCCACCGGCCGGATCTCTCCCTTCATTGCCTCTCATCTTTCTGATTTTTTTAATAATTTCGGGCTCAGCTTCAGCATAGACGGCCCCCAGCTTGACTATTTCGTTTCCCGAAATGAAACCGGGGCCGATATTTCCTGCTCCCTGACCATCGGCTTTGACGATCCGGCCGGGCAGATCGAGGTAATGACTTTTTATCCAGGCCTTAATCTGCTGCCCCATACCCGTTATCTCTCCGCCGTCTGTTTTTTTATGGTGATGCAGCATTTTGCCGGTTTCAAGCATATCGAAGTCAATTGCCGAATCCATCTCAATACCTGTCAGGACGTCTTTGATTCGTTTTATTCGCTGCTTAAGGATTTCAATTTTCAGATTATCCCAGGCGGGCAGGCTAACCTGATTAATGTCGAGAGTTGTTTCCTGCCCCTGGACATCGACACTACGATGTTCAAACTGCGCGCCCTGCCCGACGATTATGCCGTTTAGAAAAGCGGAAGATCGGTAAATATCATTTTATACCCACAGGGCATAGGTTTCTTTTGCACCCTAAAAGGCATAAAAGCAGACAAGCTGTTCAACTCAGCTTTATGATGGCGACCTCAACCCGAAGACAATTTCGGAATCGTCACGAAAAGCCGGAGCGGCTCCCTTAGCCAAATTCCAGTTGACCCTCGAGAATCAGTCCTGATACCCTGATGTAAGGAAACAGCCATTCAACGAACCCTCACCCCACGCGGCTACAGCCATCAACCATGGAAAGCCTCCAACGTCATACCAATATTCTGGAGATCGTCGGCGACCTGGTCAAGGTCCGGGCCCGAAACGTGGGCTACGAGGATCTGGCCGTTATCGAAAACCGGGATGGCGAATCATCGCTCTCCCAGGTTGTGGAAATCAAGGACGACATCGTCTCGCTGCAGATATTTGCCGGTGGCCGCGGTCTCTCCACCGCCGCCACCGTCCGTTTCCTGGGTCACCCGATGCAGGTGATCTACTCCGCCAATATCCTGGGCCGGGTATTCGGGGGCTCCGGAGAAACCATGGATCGCGGCCCCGATCTTGACGGTGAGCCGCGGATTGACATCGGCGGACCATCGGTTAATCCGATGACCCGGATCATGCCGCATAGAATGATCCATACCGGGGTGCCGATGATCGATCTCTTCAACTGCCTGGTCGAGAGCCAGAAAATCCCGATCTTCTCGGTGGCGGGTGAGCCCTACAATCAGCTTCTGGCCCGGATTGCCATCCAGGCCGACGCCGATCTCATCGTCTTTGCCGGTCTCGGCCTGATCTTCGACGACTATCACTTCTTCCGCACCAAGTTCGAGGACGAAGGCAACTTCGCCCGGACGGTGATGTACGTCAATCTGGCCTCGGACCCGATTGTCGAGCGCCTCCTGGTGCCTGACATGGCCCTGAAAGTCGCCGAGCGCTTCGCGGTGGAGGAGGGTAAACGGGTACTCGTCCTGATGACCGACATGACCGCTTTTGCCGATGCCATGAAGGAGATCGGCATCGCCATGGAAAGGGTGCCCTCCAACCGCGGCTATCTCGGCGACCTCTACACCAGGCTGGCCCAGCGCTATGAAAGGGCCTGTGATTATAAAGGGGCCGGCTCGGTAACCATTCTCACGGTCACCACCATGCCGGGCAACGATGTCACCCATCCGGTCCCCGACAATACGGGTTATATCACCGAAGGCCAGTTTTACCTGCACGACCGGGTTATTGACCCCTTCGGCTCCCTTTCCCGTCTGAAGCAGCAGGTCATCGGCAAGGAGACTCGGGAAGACCACGCCCAGATCATGAATACCATGATCCGCTTCTATTCCAAGGCCAAGGAGGCGGAAAAAAAGGAGGCCATGGCCTTTGATCTCACTCCCCATGACCATAAGCTCTTGCACTTCGGCAGACTTTTCCGGCAGCGCTTCATGGAGTTCGAGGTATCAATGCATCTTAACGATGCCCTGGACCTGTCCTGGCGGACCCTGGCCGAGTGCTTTGATCGGGAAGAACTTCTCATGAAGCAATGGCTGATCGACAAATATTTTCCCGGACAAAAAGAGACCGCTTCCTCTGCGAAACGACAGGAGCCCCAAGGCGATGGCCAGAGTAACTCTGAATAAAACGGCGCTCAAGACAGAACAAGACAAGATCCGGCTTTACCAGCAGTACCTGCCCTCCCTGGATTTGAAGCGCCAGCAGTTCCTCTTCGAAATCAGAAGGGCCAGGCAGGAACTTAACGAGACCCGGCAGGCCATTGACCGCCTGGAAGAAAAGACTGGCGACTGGATTGCCCTGTTCGGCAATGAAGATATCGAGGCCTCCGGCCTGGTTAAGCTGGAGGAGGTCAAGCTGGGCGAACAGAATCTTTTGGGGATCAAGCTTCCGGTCCTGGAGGATATGCGGATTACCACCGGCGAATACTCGATGCTGGCCCGGCCGGTCTGGATGGATGCCCTGATCGATGCCCTTCAGGAAATGGTCAAGCTCCGGCTCAGCCTCCAGGTCCGGGAAGAGCGCCTTCGCCTTCTGGAGGAGGCGCTTAGAACCATCACCAAGAGGGTGAATCTTTTCGACAAGGTTCTTATTCCGGAAACCGGGCAAAATATCCGGACCATCCGTATTGCCCTGGGCGACGCCGAACGGTCGGGAGTGGTGCGGTCCAAGATCGCCAAGGCCAAACGACAGGCGGAGGGGTACTGATGGCGATTTTACCCATGGCCCGCCTCACTATATACGGCATGACCGGCCAGAAGCTCGAGATTCTGGAGGGACTGCAATCCTTGGGGATGATTCATCTTATCACTTACCAGGATGTGGAAAAGGCTGCCTTCGCCCCCGGCATCTCGACGGAAACCCATGAGGCCTTCCGCTATCTGGAAAACTGCCCGGAAAAGCGCCGCCAGTCTTACGATCCGAAAAAGTTCACACCCCGGAAAGTTGAAGAGGAAGCATTGGGAATCAAGCGGAGGAATCGCGAACTGGAAGATGAACGCGACCATCTGCTTCTCCACATCAAGGCCCTTGAACCCTGGGGGGATTTCGATTTCCCGCCGCTTGAGGAAACCGACGGCTATCGCTTCTGGTTCTATATTGTACCCCACTACCGGATGTCAGACATGAAAGCCGCTGACTTTGCCGCCGAATGCGTCTGCCGGGACAACCGCTTTTCCTATGTAGTGGTGATCTCGCGGGAAGAACCCCAAGACATGCCGGTTCCCCGGACCCACACCGGGGACCGTTCCCTGTCCCGGCTCCAGGAACGTCTGGAGGCGGTGGAGGTCGAACTCGACGAACTGCATTGGCGCCGGGTGGGCCTGACCCGCTGGCTCGGCCAGTTCTCGCGTATCCTGGCTGACGCCGATAATCGGAAGAATCTCGACCGGGCCGAACAGGAAATCTATGACGACGGCGAACTTTTCGTGGTAGAGGGCTGGGCTCCGGAAGCGTCCCTTGCCGAACTGCGGAACTTTACCGACGCTAACGGTTTGCTCCTTGAAGCCGTGCCGCCCCCGGAAGAGGAGGAGCCCCCGACTTTGCTGGATAATCCGCAGCGGATTCGCAGCGGTGAAAAACTGGTCACCTTTTATACCACTCCCGGCTACGGGGTCTGGGACCCGTCCCTGGTCGTGCTTTTTTCATTTGTGGTTTTCTTCGCGATGATCGTCTCCGATGCCGGTTACGGTCTGCTTCTGGGTTTGTTCTGGCTCATTTTCCGGCATAAACTGAAGTGCGCCAGCGCGGAGATCTGCTCCCTGTTCGGCTTTCTGGTCGCCGGCACCACCGCTTACGGCGTCCTGGCCGGCAATTATTTCGGTTATACACCCCCTGCCGATTCCCTGCCGGGTAGTCTCAAGCTCTTCGACCCCAACGACCAGGCACGGATGATGACCCTCTCTATCCTGATCGGCGCCGTTCATCTTCTCCTGGCCCACGCGGTCAATTTTTTCAATGCCGGCAGATACGACCTCAAGCTTCCACCCCTGGGCTGGATCGCTATTATCTGCGGAAGCGTCTATATCTGGTTTGTCCAGGCCGAGGTGCTGGAAGGTCTGAAAAGCTGGACCCCCGGCGGGATGCTCCTGGCCGGCGGCGTAATGCTGGTTCTTTTCTTCAGCAGCGAGCGGCCCTGGCGGCAGGCCGGCTGGAAGGACCGCCTGGGCCGGATGCTGGACGGATTGCTGGCCTTAAGCGGACTTTCCCGAGCCTTCGGTGATATCCTCAGTTATCTCAGGATTTTTGCCCTGGGGCTGGCCAGCGCCAGGCTTGCCGCGACTTTTAATGAGATGGCCTCCGGGGCGACGGAGCAGATTGCCGGGATGGGAACCCTGGCGGCCATTCTGATCCTGGCCTTCGGCCATGGCCTGAACTTCCTCCTCGCCTTGATGAGCGGGGTGGTCCATGGCCTGCGGCTTAATTATATCGAATTTTTTAACTGGGGTATGCCGGAGGAAGGATATCCATTCAGACCATTTCGCAAAAACCTGAATCCGTGAGCGTTCGAGATCGGTGCAGATGCGAGGAGCCAACGATGTTGATAATACTATAGGTATATCAACGAGTTGCAACGCGGCAGATGCGCCGTTCTCATCGGGCGCCCCGCAGGGCGGCGGGATGAATCGACGCGCCCCAGTGAATAAACGATAATTTTACGTAACAACAAACAAATAAAGTTGAGTTGAACAGCTTGCCTGCTTTTATGCCCTTTAGGATGCATACGAAACTTATGCCCTATGGGTATAAAACAAAATTCCTCACTAAGTCGTCACGGATTCAGGAAAAAGGGAGAAACAGTATGGAACCGATAATCATCACACTCGGCTGGATCGGCATTTACAGCCCCATGGCCCTGGGCGCCATCGGCAGCATTATCGGCTGCGCCAAGGCGGGCCAGGCAGCCTGCGGAGCCCTGCTCGATGTTGACGGCGGCTACGGCCGCTTTATCGGGGTCTCCGCCATGCCCTCTTCCCAGACGATCTACGGCATCGTGGTCATGTTTTCCCTGAACCGTCCGGTGACGATCGATAGCGGCCCGGGACTTTTCGGCATCGGCATTTTTGCCGGCCTGGCCCTGCTCTGGAGCGGAATGCGCCAAGGTGATGCCTGCGCCTCGGCCATCAACGTCAGCAAGACCAAGCCGGAAATATTCGGCCTTTCCCTGGCCCCGGCCGCGATTGTCGAAGGCTTCGCCGTATTCGCCTTCATCTTTGCACTGGTGATCAGTGCCGGGGTTCCCGGAGGAGCAGGAGGTTGAAAAGGTAATTACGGAAAGTGCGCGGCTTAGCGGCCGGCCTCCCCGTAACTACGAGGTATAAATTATGATGACGTCGCAAAAATTCCGATCTCCTGCGTCGTGGCGTATCGAACTTTTTGCTTAGCCATCCCCTGACTTTCAGCGAGTTTATCAATTATGACCGAACCTAAAATGTCATCCGGAGTCCAGGAGCTGATCAACCGCCTTCGCGCAAAGGGACTGGCCGAGGGTCGCCGGGAGGGAGAGACGATCGTCGCCAAGGCCCATCAGAGAGCTAAAGAAATCGTCGACCAGGCCCATTCCGAAGGAGAGGCGATCCGCGAGAAGGCTCACCAGGATGCGGAGCATTCCCGGAAATCCGCCCAGGAGGCGGTCCAGCTCGCCGCCCGCGATACGATGCTCTATATGAAAGGCACCCTGAGCCGCCAGTTCGCCCAGCGGATCGGTGAACTGGTTGAAAAAACCTTCCATGAAGAGGATTTTCTAAAGCAGGTCGTCATGGAGATCGCCGGCCGCGCTCTGCCCGAGGAAAAAAAGCGGGGAAAGATGGAAATCATTTTGCCCGAGGACGTGGTCGGCCTGGAAGAGCTACGGCGCCATCCGGAGAAGGTCAAGGAAGGCAGTCTCGGCCAGTACATGCTCGCCACCGCCGAGAAGCAATTCCGGGAAGGGGTCACTCTCCATACTTCCAAGGAGCAAAAAGGCGGGATTACCATAAAACTGGTTGACGAGGAGGTCAGCATCGACTTAAGCGATGAAGCGATCACCGAGTTGCTGCTGGACCATCTCCTCCCTCGTTTCCGGGCCCTGATTGAGGGCAGTATCCAATGAGTCAGTCCCGTCCGCATAACCGCTCCGAATACTTCACTCTGATCACCAGCCTGCCGCCTCTGCCAATGGATTTTGAGCAGGCCGGGCTGCCCATCAACCGGCCCCGTCTGGAAAGCCGCCTCAACATGCTTTCCGATCGGGATCGGGAGATAATTGAACGGCTGGAAAGATTTCTCCGCTGGGAGCGCCGGCCTGACCAGCACACCGACCTGGCAGTGACAGCGGCTTACGAGGGAATCGTGGCCGATATCGAATATCCCCTGGCCCGGGAAATAGTCACCACTCTTATGGATATCCGGATAATCGGCGCGGCTCTCCGCCGTCACCGTCACGACCTTGCCCCGATTGAGCCGGTCGGCAGCTGGGGGAAGCATATCGTCCGAAACTGGCAGCGCACCGACTTCGGGCTGGGGGTGCGTTTTCCCTGGCTTGAGCCGCTGCGGCTCGCCCTGGTGGAAAATAAAGTAATGGAAGCCCATCACCTGGTCACTTCGGTAATCTGGGACTACCTGAGAAAACTGGCCGACCACCATTATTTCGATTTTGAAGCGGTCATGCTGTATCTGGTGCGCTGGGACGTGCTCAGTAACTGGATCAAACAGGACCGGGATAAGGGCGGAAAACGATTCAACCAACTTACGCGGGAGGTGATGGGGCAATATGCCGAACTCTTCGACTGAGGCCCGGGTTGTCGGGGTCAAGGGCAACATCGTAACCATGGAATTTGAATCCGGCTCCCTGATGAAAAACGAAGTCGCCTACATCCATGTGGACCAGGCCCGCCTGAAGGGTGAGATCCTGCGTATTCGGGGCAAGCGGGCCGACATGCAGGTCTTCGAGGATACTGCGGCCATCAAGGCCGGCGATCCGGTGGAACTCTCCGGCGAACTGCTTTCGGTCACCTTGGGACCGGGACTTTTAGGCAAGATCTACGATGGCCTCCAGAACCCTCTTGAGGTTCTGGCCTTAAAGCACGGTTTTTTTCTGCCTCGCGGCACAGAGGCCGACCCCCTGGATACCGTGCACAAATGGTCGTTCGTACCCGCGGTCCGGGCCGGGAACCGCCTGAAGGCCGGCGGCGTCCTGGGCACGGTCCAGGAAGGGCGTTACACCCACAAGATCATGGTTCCCTTCGACCGGAAGGGGGAGGTGGAAGTGACCTGGATCCAGGGAGGCAGCTTCACGGTCCGGGACCCGGTTGCCAGAATCAGCCACGGCAGCGGAGAGGAACAGCTCATCACCCTGCAGCAGCGCTGGCCGGTAAGACGGCCCCTGCCGGAATACCTCCTTTACCAGGGGTTGACGGAGCGGCTCTTCCCCTCCGAGCCCCTGCTCTCCACGATCCGGATTGTAGACACATTCTTCCCGGTGGCCCGAGGCGGCACGGCCTGCATCCCCGGCCCTTTCGGCGCCGGCAAAACCGTGGTCCAGGGCTTGATCGCCCGCTATTCCATGGCGGATATCGTTATCGTGGTGGCCTGCGGAGAAAGGGCGGGAGAGGTGGTGGAGATGATCGAGGACTTTTCCAGGATGGAAGACCCCCGCGGCGGCGGCTCCCTGATGGAGCGGACCGTGATTATCTGCAATACCTCCTCGATGCCGGTAGCGGCCCGGGAGGCCTCGATCTATACCGGCATCACCCTGGGGGAATACTACCGGCAGATGGGTCATGAAACCCTGCTCCTGGCCGACTCCACCTCACGCTGGGCCCAGGCCATGCGGGAGACCTCCGGCAACCTGGAGGAGATTCCCGGCGAGGAGGCCTACCCGGCCTATCTCGATTCCAATATCAAGGAGGTCTATGAGAGGGCCGGGGTGATCCGGGCCGGAGACCAGACGGTGGGCTCGCTGACCATGATCGGCACGGTTTCCCCGGCCGGAGGCAACTTCGAGGAACCGGTTACCCAGTCCACCCTGTCCACGGTCAAGGCCTTCCTGGGGCTCTCTTCGGAACGGGCCTACCAGCGTTTCTACCCGGCCATCGATCCCCTGATCTCCTGGTCCCGTTATCTGGAGCAGCTGCGGCCCTATCTGGACGAGCATCTCCATGAGGGCTGGACCGACATGGTCTATGAAGTCCTGGAGCTTCTGAAACGGGGAGACAGCATTCAACGGATGATGCAGGTCACCGGCGAGGAGGGGATCTCCCTGGAGGATTTCGTGATTTACCAGAAAGCTTATTTCGTGGACATGGTCTATCTCCAGCAGGATGCCTTCGACGAGGTGGATGTCTCCACCTCCCCGGAACGCCAGCAGGAAAACTTTCTCCGCCTGAAAAGGCTCGTCGACTATGACTACGGGTTCGAGAACAAGGAGGAGGCCCGGGGCTTTTTTACCAGACTGACCGGGATCTTCAGGAACCTTAACTATTCGGCCCGGGGCTCCCAGGATTACGAGAAATACGGCCGCGAGCTGGATGAGCTGGCCGGGACGGCGACCTGAAGGGTGCCGATATGAAAGACGCAACCGGCTAAATGAAAATTATACGGGGGTGGTCTCCGATTATTTTCAGCGGCCGGAATCCACCTCTATTACGCCATTACGATTGCTGATCGCGATCTCGATACCGGTAACGCCCCTGATAAAAACTTCGAAGGGAGTCACCTCTCCGCTGGAAAGAAACAAGACGGCGGCACGCTTCTCGGACTGATCGTCACCAGCGCCCAGGGTAATCGCCTTGTTGCCGAGAGTGACATCCAGGTTGAAATCCTCCGGCAGTTTCCGGGGCCTGAACAGGCCGTCGTCAAATCCCCGCCATTCGCCGTCAACGAGTTTCTCGAATAGATAACCTTCGGCCGTGAAGACAACCCGGTGTTCCCGGGAATTCATAATCGCTTCCTCGGAGGCGATTTTCATCAGGGCGTTCAACCGATTTGCCTCGTCCGCAAGCTTCTCCTGTTCGGAATCGAAGGTCAGGGTCGCGAGACTGATGAGAATGGAGATAATTACAAGAACGACCATGACTTCGATCAGACTGAAACCAGCCGTTCCCGAAAAGCGCGGCCGGGCGCTAATTATCATCGCGCCAGTTGCCGATATCGGCGTTAGCCCCTTCTCCCCCCGGTTGACCGTCGGCACCCTGGGAAAAGATATCGATCGGACCGTGCACGCCGGGATTCAGATAGAGATATTCATTGCCCCAAGGATCGATCGGCAACCGGTCGAGATAACCGCCATCTTTCCAGTTCTTGGGCTCCGGATCGTTCGAGGGCCGCTTGACCAGCGCCTCAAGGCCCTGATCGGTGGATGGATACACGTAACTGTCCAGCTTATAGAGCTTCAGGGCACTCTCAATGGACCTGATATCCTGCTCCGCTTTGACGGCCCGGGCCTGGTCGGGCCGGTCCATGATTTTCGGAACCACAAAGGCTGCCAGAATACTTAAGATCACCACCACCACCATGATCTCGATAAGGGTAAAACCGCCTTGGCCGGAACGTTTCGCGACGTCCAGGCTAACTTTTTGTTTAATTTCCTTGGTCATCAAAATATTCTCCAATAGTTACGTTAAAAAAGTCGGGGCAACTGCCCGTTAAAGCCAATCTTCACCATCCCGTCAGCCTCCGGCCTGCCCAGAATCTGCAGATAGGTGGCAAGTTCGGGAGAACTGCCCTGCCGGGCTCCGAGGCTTCCGTCAAACGAATATGTCCCATCAGGAGAAAGGGTCCCCAGGCCGCCGGCCTGCAAGGCTCCTCCCGTATCGCCAAGTTTAAAGACTATGCCGTCGCTGTCGTCGGTGGCTAAATCAACCACAACTCCGCCAAGTCCGATCCGATAGGGAGACTCAACCCTGGCATCGCTCCAGGCCAGACGGCCGGCGCCCTCAACCAGGTAACCCTCTTCGGCGACCAGGGTCAGTTCCTCGGTTTCCAGCATGCCGGTTAATTCTATTCCGGGCAAATAGATCCGGCCCAGAAAATCGGCGGGCACCCGCCCCCGAACCTTAGCGATCTCAACGGTATCGAAACCTACCAGAACGACTCCCTCGGTCGAGCCGCCGCCAAGGTCACCCGCCACCGCAAAGCGCAGACGTCCGCTCAATAAGCCGAAAGGCTGGAAACGCCAGTGCAGATTGTTGACCTCGACTCCACCGGCGTTGATTTCGAAAATCCGCCCGCCCGTCCAGGGTCCCTCCAGACCGACAACGGTAAAAGAACCGGCCGGGATTACCTCGTGTTTCCGCAAGTAAGAGAGAAGGTAATCCGCCGGTACGGTCCAGAAGAGAATAAGCAGATAAAAGCCCAGTGTCAGGATAATCCAGGATCGCCGCTTTTTCATTTCGTCTCCGCCTTAAAGGTGACCCGGGCGTTGACGATCCCGGGGGCATTGAGCCTTTCCACCATGAGATTGTCGACCGAAAGTTGCCTGTTATCGCCGGCACCGCGAAGGAATTGCATGAAATCGACAAAGACCAGCTCCTCGAACCAGACCTTGATCTTATCCCCCTCACCGGGATCAACCCTTTTCAGACTGGAATCGATCCCGTACCGCCTGGCGGTCTGATCGATCAGCTTAAGGGGGGAAACCTCCGATTTTGTTGTTTTTCGCAATGAATTTAACTGGCGCGCCCTGACTGCGGCATCCTGCATCCAGACCAGATCCGCTTTCTGGACGACAACTTCCTTTCGCATGCGGGCAAGATCGCTCCTGAGCGGAGCGATCACCATTCCATAGACAAGCAGGAGAAGCAGAACTCCTCCTCCCCACATAACCGCCAGTTGCTCCCGCTTCTGTAAATTGGACCAGAGGCTCATATTATTCTCGGCCTTCTATCTGAATTTTGGTTTTAACCTTCCCGGCGACGGCTTCTACATTTTTGATATCCATGGCGATGTCGGGAAGGTTCGCCAGATTGTTTTTCAATTTTTCCAAAGTCTGCAGATCCTTGATTTCAAAATCAAAATCGAAGCGGCCGTTATTGAAGCGGAGATTGCTGAGACTGAATCCGGTTGATTCGATCATCAAGGGCACCGTCTTGTCGTAGATTTCAAAAAAGTCGTTTTGAGTAGAACCCGCCCCTTCCAGTTCGGCAATTTTCTGTTTCAGCTGAGCCCGGGGATTGACGACCCGGCGACTATCCGGAAAAGCCTCCAGGTAAACGTTTTTGATCTGCCTGGTCAGCTGATTGTTTTCGCTCTTCAGAGTGTAATAATCAATGACGAAGCCGGTGAGATTCAAAAGGACCAAGGCGATTAACGCCGTGGCCGGGACCCGCCACTTATGCCACTTCTCCAGCCAACCGGCATGACGGCTGTATTCTCCCTGCAAGAGGTCAATTGACGCTTTTTCTTCATACCCTTCCGCCAGCACCTGCAACAGCGGTTTTTTTTGGGTGTCGACAAGGTTCATTTCCGGTAGTCCGGCTTCGCAATCGGCCGGACACTCCTCGTCCATATATAAGTGTACCGGCGGCGCGGAATCGGTGGAGGGCTCTCCCAGGAACAGCGAGAGGCTGTCAAGATCCCCGGCGGAACCATGCCAGGTGTCTTTTCTCAGGAGGAATCGACCTTCGGAGACCACCACCGACCACCGCTCGGGGGTCAGGGGCACGGCCAGGGGAGCCGGCACCATGCACTTGGCATCAATCCCGTGTTCGTGAAGAATTTCCAGCCACGATTCCATCCGGTCCTTCGCCGCCACCACCACCGGTATCGCGCCCGTTCTGCTGATCGGACCATGGGCGAAATGGAGACTCTCCACATCCTCGGTCAGATTTTCCTCCAGGGCATAGGGAAGGCTTCGTTTGACAATGCGGCCCCGGTTGCCGGGAATATTCACCTCGGTAAGCAGAATATCCTGCCCGGGCACCAGGACGACAACCTTCTCACCCTGCAAAGGGCCGGCCTCGCTCAAGGAGCCCTGACCGGTGACAATCGCGCCGGAGGCGGACCGTTCGGCCCAAAGCACCTTTTCCGGCGCTTCCGGGCCCAGAAAGAGAAAGATTTCTTTTTTTGCGGATTTCATCTAATAAGTTCCAATGCTTCTTCCCAAAACCTCGACTAGTCCGGAGTTGCGGGAAATCAGGCTGTAGAGTTCAATATCGGAGTCGCCGAAAACCGCCAGTCCCCGGGCCATGAAAAAATCACTGGTCAGAGCGAGACCGCCGTCGGCTATCCCGGAAGCGGCCAGGGCGGGATGATTCATAAATTCGGCCATGTTTTCATAGCCGTCCTCGGGCCGATCTCCGACAATCTCTTCGGCAATCTCGATGGTCAGCGTATCGGAAAGGGTGGCAATGACCATGGGGTCGGCAGTATTAATGTTTATTTTCGTGGCCGCCGGCAGGGCGGCAATATGGCTTTGAAGACAACCATAAATTTCCGGGGTGATTCCCTCGACCAGCATCAATTCGGTGGGGCTTTTCATCGGCCGGTTAGCGGCCAGATAGGCGGGCTCATGGAGCAGGTACTCATTGTCCTCGGCGCCCCCCGGCCTGATCTGCTCGTCACGGTCGAGCCAGTCGGCCACGGCCGGAACCAGAGCAGCACCGTTATCGGCTTCGCATAACTCAAAAAGACGACCCAGCATAAGGCCCGTTTGCTCCGCGGTATTGTCATCGCCCAAAACAAGATTGTTTAGATTTATCTTTCCCTGCAGATCCATCAAGGAGCCGGAGATCTGGCCGTTCTCCACCGCCGTCGGCACCAACCCCATCGCCCAGTTCTCGCCGAGATGATCATCGCCGCCCCCCTCGGTGTCTCTGATCAGCACCTGCAGGCCCCACGCCTCGAGCCCCAGAGCGAGGATCATGGCCTGGTCCCCCTCCAGAAGATTAGCAGTCCTTCTGACCGCGACATGCTGGGCAAAAGACATGCTCACCGCCAGCATTGCCACCAGAGCAGTAACCAGGATAACGGTTATCAGGGCCATGCCCTTCTGGTTGTTCAAAATATTTCGAGGTGTATTACAAGTCATAACATCGCCGGTTCAACTGACCAGGAACAGCCGGTTCACCCTGCCCCATCTTTTCAAATCGAAATGAACCTGGACCGCTCTCGGCAACAGCTCGGCAACAGGGCCGGAAATGTCTTCCGGCGGCCAGGTCCGATAGTTCCTCTTTTGCCCAATAAAGGAGAGTTCAAAGCCTTCCACCTCCCGCAGGAGCACCTGGGTAAAAGGTTCGATCTCCACCCCCCGGTCCAGAACCGGCCAGCTCTCCTTGACCAGCGTTTGATCCTGCAGCCGGTACACCACCCGCTGCAGGCCGCTTCTCTTCACCAGAAGCGGATTGCGGCGGCCGCTGGTGGTGAATTCAAGGACTCCGGAATTTTCCGTCCAGGTCATGGCTGCCAGCTCCGGCTGATAAACGGTGCGGATCGGACGGGCCACCGCCTGCTCGATATCCCGGCCGATGATCCGGATGGTGGTCTGAAGTTCCCTGAGTTTTTCGGAGTCACTCTCCAGATGCTGCTTGGTGGTCAACATCGAATTCAAACTGCCATACAGGGAGACCGAGATCAGGGCGAAGATGCTCAGGGCAACCAGCAACTCCAGGAGGGTGAACCCCCTGTTTGTCCGGTCAAATCTCCTATCGCGCCTATATTTCATCTTGCTCGGTTCCATCAACGGTTTTTTTTAGAATTTCGAAGATCGGCCCAGATACATATTCAAAAAAGCGATGCGGGAGCCTTTCCGGTCTGGTCCAGGCCAGACCTCAATCTCAACCAGCTGCAGATCGGGATCCGGAGTGGATTGGCCGGTAACCCGCCAGCTCCAGCGCCGCTCCGCCATAATCGCCACTCCCTCCGCCCCGTCGCTATCGACAAAGCGGCCGGCCAGCCGGATTTGCCCGGCCTGGTTCATCGCCACCCAGTGGGCCAGGGTTTTGTCCCGGAGATACTCGGCATTGCTGACCATGTTGACGTTGTTGTTCAGGGCGGTCAGGGCCACCAGACTTAAAATTGCCAGGGCGACCAGAAGCTCAAGCAGGGTAAATCCTTTCTCCTGAATCCGTGCCGCCTTCGCGGGGAATTTTACTTTATACCCAAAAGGCACCCCGGGGGTTCTGTTCAATCCTCCCTTGAGGAGCGCATTTGCTTCGCGGCACATAAGTTTCGTTTGCACCCTGAAGGGCATAAAAGCAGACAAGCTGCCCGACTCAGCTTTATCGGTTTGTAGTTGCATGAAATAATCGTTTTTGCCCTGCGTCGCCATAATTCACTCCGCCGCCTTGGCGGGTGCCCGATAACGGGTTCGGATTTCTATTGATCGAGCCGGTCATGAACAAATTCGTAAACCAATCACGGGATAAGCCACCCGGGATTGACCAATCTCCCTCCTGGCAGGCGATTACAGGGTACCGGAGAAACAAGGCCGGCCTGCGATGTGTACCGGTGTAAATGAGCAGGCCGATAACACAGCAGATTCGGTGGACTGGGATCGCTTACACAAAACCTATCGCACCAGCTGATTAAGCTCGAAAACCGGCATCAGGATGGCCAGGACTATCATCAGGACCAGACCGCCCATCAGCAGAATAAGCACCGGCTCGAAAACCGCCGTTGCCAGACCGGTAAAAACCTCCACCTCTTTCTCCTGACTGCCCGCCGCCTGATCGAGCATCTGACCGAGATCGGCGCTGGTCTCGCCGCTGGCGATCAGATAAATCACCATGGGCGGAAACGAGTTGGTCATCGCCAGCGATTTACTGATGCTCTTACCTTCCCGGACCCCCCGAGCCGCACTTTCGATGGCTTTCTTCAGGGAGAGATTATTAACCACTCCTCCCGCGATCTTCAGGCCCTCAAGGGCGGAAACCCCGCTGGCAACCAATATGCTGTAGGTCCTGGCAAAACGGGCGACCTCAAGGCCCCTCAAAAAGCGGCCGAGGAACGGAGCGGTCATCATGAAACGGTGAACCTTCATTTTGACCTGGGGATTTCTCAATAAAAGCCGCGCGATCAGAAACGACCCAACCAGAAAAATCATGATCCAGAGCCACTGCCCCCGTAAAATTTCACTCAGGGCAATAACAGCCTTGGTCAGCAACGGCAACTCCTGATTGACATTACTGAACACCACCACGATCTGGGGAACCACATAACCGAGTAAACCGACCACGACCAGGAGCGCCACCAGGGTGAGCAGCAAAGGATAGGCAAGCGCGAGGATAATTTTCTGGTGCAGTTGCTGCTTGAACTCCGTGTAATCGGCCAGTCTGTCCAGAACCAGATCCAGCTTGCCGGTATGTTCGCCCGCTTCGATGGTGGCCCGATAAAGATCGGGAAAGACCTGGGGATACTCGGCCATGGCCGAGGCCAGCGACTTGCCCTCCTGGACATGGGACCTGATCCCGGCAAAGACTTTCTTGGCCCAGGCCTGATCGGTCTGTTCGGAAACCACATTCAAGGCATCGCCCAGAACCGCCCCGGACTTGACCATGGTGGCCAGCTGCCGCATTACCAGGGCCAGTGAAGCGGCCCCCGGTTTTCGCTGCCATCCGGCGGAGCCGCTGGCCGACTTCCGGCCGCCGGTCACCGCCTCGACCGCCACCGGCATCAGCCCCTGGTCCCTGAGAATCTGCCTGATCTGCCGCGGCGAATCTCCGGATTTGATCCCTTTATAAAGTTTGCCGTTATCGTCTACGGCTGAATATTCAAAAGCCCCCATCAATTCTTCCGCATTCTAGTTTTCCTTGGTAACCCGAAGCACTTCGGCCAAAGTCGTCTCCCCGGCCAACACCAGGCGAACTCCGTCGTCACGCAAACTGGGGGTCAGGGTTCTCGCATATCTTTCCATTTCATATTCACCGGCCCGGCCATGAATCATCTCCGGCAGTTCGCCGACGACCTCGACCAGTTCGTAAAGCCCGGTCCGGCCGAAATAACCCTGATTATTGCACTTCGCGCAGCCCCCGGCCTTGTAAAAGGTGGGAGGCTTGTAAAGGGTGGGAGGCTCCGCATCCTCGGGAAGCCCCAACTCGAGGCACTCCGAGGGCGTCGCTTCATAAGCCTGACGGCAATCGTTGCACAACTTCCGGACCAGCCGCTGGGCCAGAATACCGCTTAAGGTCGAAGAGAGCAGAAAGGGCTCCACCCCCATGTCCCTCAATCTGGTAACGGCGCCGATCGCGGTATTGGTGTGCAGGGTCGAAAAGACCAGATGACCGGTCAGACTGGCCTGAACCGCGATCTCCGCCGTCTCCCTATCGCGGATTTCGCCGATCATCACCACATCGGGATCCTGACGAAGAATGGCCCGCAGCCCACGGGCGAAGGTCATGTCAACCTTGGTGTTGACCTGGGTCTGTCCGATCCCGTCGATATAATATTCGATCGGGTCTTCCACGGTCATGATATTGGCACTGACTTTGTTAAGCCGGGCCAGGGAGGCGTACAGGGTGGTGGTCTTCCCGGAACCCGTGGGACCGGTCACCAGGATAATCCCGTTCGGCCGTTTGATCAGGCGATCGACAGCCGGAAGAGTACCTTCCGGCATCCCCAGCTGCTCAAGGGTCAAACGACCCGCCTGCTTGTCGAGAAGCCTGAGCACGACGCGTTCGCCGGCGGCGGCTGGAATCGTCGAGACCCTGACATCCACCGGCCGGCCGGCAACCCTTACCCCGAAGCGGCCGTCCTGGGGCAGCCTCTTCTCGGCAATATCGAGATTGGCCATTACCTTGATTCGCGAAATGATCAAAGGGGCCAGGGCCCGGTTCGGCTCAAGGACATCCCGCAGCACGCCGTCACTCCGGAAACGCACCTGCAGGCGGCTTTCAAAAGGTTCGAGATGGATATCGGATGCGTTTTCCCGTACCGCTTCGGTAAGAAGACCGTTGATCAGCCGAATTATGGGGGCGTCGTCCTGGCTTTCCAGGAGATCCTCGGTTACCGGCAGCTGTTCGGCAATGGCCTGCAGGTCGAGATCGTCACTGAGATCGTCGGCTATCCGGGTGCTGGTGCCGGCCCCGTTTTCATAGACCTTCTGGATAAGTTCGCCAAACTGCTCGGGGGAAACCTGCTCCACCTTGAAAGGCATGCCGGCAAAACGCCTTGCCTCGGCCAGGATTTCCGGCTTGAGACCGGGCCGGTAAAAACCCTTAATCGTCTCATCGGCCGTCTCGGCGAGAAGAAATCCATGCCGCTTGGCAAAGGAATAAGGAAGTTTTTCCAGTGCATTCAAGTTATCAACGTCCATTATTTATAACCTTCAATACTCATTACCCATCTAATTGTTCAGCAAATTCTGCCAGTCTGGTCTGAAAATACCGGATTGCTTCGTCGCTCCGCTCCCCGCAAGACATCAAACCTTCGCCAGTCACAGGTAAGCGGAACAACCTATTGATCTAATGTTCGTGCCGGGCTTGCCAAAGTGCGCTTCATTAATGTTGACGACATTATCTCAACGCCATCATGGATTAACATTAACCATGATAACAACGCCTGTGAACCATAAACGCATAACGGCGCTGGAGATTGCGGCAAGCGAACCGGAGTCGCGCAGCTCGCCTCCGTGAGCCGGATCGATCGCCGCAAGATGCGGTGCTGCCTGACTCTATATCCACAATCGGTTAACCGCGCAGCAGGGCTGTAGATTGCGGCAAGCGAGCCGGCGACGCTCAGTTCGCCTGGGCGAGCCGGATCGATCGCCGCAAGATGCGGTGCTGCTGCGCGATTAACCTATTTATCGAAGAGTTCTTCGGGCAACACCGGCACCTGGGCATCGGGGAGCAGATTCACTCCATCATCCTTGAAGTTCTGTTGCACCCTTCGCATATAATCGTATTTGTTGAACGTGATCCGATTACTGTCCGCGGTATTGCGCAACACCGTGGGCCGGAGAAAGACCATCAGGTTCCTCTTGTTGTGGCTGGACCTGTTGTACCTGAACAGCCAGCCCAGCAAAGGGATACTGCCGAGGATCGGCACCCGCTGCTCGGTCACCTGGATATCGTCGTCGATCAAGCCGCCCAGGACCAGAATCCTGCCATCATCGACCATGACGCTGGTCCTGATCTCCCGGGTGGAAGTGGTTTCCAGACCGGCCTTGGTACTGCCGCCGGTGGCGCTAAGGTTCGACACCTCCTGATCGATATCAAGACGGATCGTGTCCCCCTCGTTGATCTGCGGGAGGACTTTCAACTTGAGCCCAACGTCCCGCCTCTCGAAAGTGGTAAAGGGATTGGTGGGATCGTTGCTGCCGGTGCTGGTATAGCTGCCGGTTTGAAAGGGCACGTTCTGACCGACCACGATCTCCGCCTCTTTATTGTCCATGGTGACCAGCGAAGGCGTGGAGAGGATATTGGTATCGCTATCGCTGGACAAGGCCGAGACCAGAGCGCCCAGATTAAGCCCCTGAACGCCGAGAATATTTGCCGCGCCGTTGAGATAGCCGATATTTAAACCGGAGGCTGCCCCCAGGGCTGAAAGATCGCCGCTGCTGAGCACGTTGATATTCGGAACCGCCGGACCGCTGAAGCTGGTGCCGCCGATAACCCCGTCATCATTTGCGGAAGTCACGTCGGTTGCCCGCCATTGGACGCCTAACTCCGCCCCGGCCCCGGTGGAAACCTCAGCGATTACTGCCTCAATCATCACCTGGGGCCGCCTGATATCAAGCTTCCGAACGACCGCCAGCAAATTTTTGGTCACGGCGGGAGAAGCGGTGATGATCAGGGCGTTGGTCGATTCGTCAGCCTGGACGTTTAAACCGTCCCTATTACTATTACCCGCGGGTCTTGCCGCCTGCGCGCCTTTCTGCTGGTCCACAACCCCGAAATCCCCCCCCCGCAGAATGGGCAGCAGATCCACGGCCTTGGCATATCTGAGAAATACAACCTGGGTAGCTCCGGAAGCCTCGATCGGAGTATCGAGATAGGAGACCATGGTTTTCAACCGCAGGATCTCGTCGTCCGGTCCGCTCAAGAGGACGCTGTTGGTCCGGCTGTCGGAGATCAGGCGAATCTCCTGGCGGTTGCCCCCCCGGGCCTGGCTCTTGTCCGACAGCCCCTCAATGACCTGAACGACGTCCCTCGCGTCGGCATGCTCAAGTTTGATGATCTGGATCTCTCCAGAGCTGGGTTGATCTATCTGCTCAATAATTTTCATCAGGCGTTCCACGTTGCCGGCCCGATCGGAAATTATCAGCATATTACTTTCCACCTGAGCGGCCAGATAGCTCTTGGAGGGAACCAGAGGCCGCAGGATGGCGATCAACTGGTTGACCGGCACATATTCCAGCCTGACAAGCCTGGTGACCAGACTGTCGGCCGGACGTGTGCCGACAGGATCGCCGGCGACATCGATGATGGACGAATCATGCTTCGCCCTCGCCAGAGGAACAATTTTGACAACCCCTTCCTCTTCCAGGGCGGCAAATTCATGAATCTGCAGAATCGACAGGAAAATGGAATACAGCTCATCTTCCGAAACATCCTCCGAGGCCATGATCGTAACCTTCCCCTTAACCCTCGGGTCGACGATAAAGGTCCGACCGGTGATCCGGGCGACACTGCTGATCACCGTACCGATTTCAACTTCCTTGAAGTTTATGGTGATCTTGTCGTCAGCGGGATCGGTTTCGGCGCCAATGACCGGACCAGCGCTTATAACCAGGAATCCGGCCAGGAATAACCAAACAGAGAACTTGCTGATTTTGTCAAAATTTACCATGACTGCAAACCCTTTTCCTTTCGTTGTATTAACATATCTGATCATAGGAGGGACCACTTCCGGATTGCTTCGCTACGCTCGCCGACTTGATTTTGAGTTTATTGCGAACTTCTCACCTTTTAGCCGCCGTTATTAACATCATACATCCGGGTCTCGCGCCGGCCGTTCCGACTGATCACGACCCGTATTTGATCGGCATCGCGTATCCTCTGATAGGCCGAGAGGCCGCCCTGGATAGTATCGAGTTTAACTCCGTTCACCTCATGAAGAACATCGCCCGGCTGCAGGCCTAGTTCCCGCAATAAACTACTGCCTCGTGCCGAAATCAAGCGATAACCCTGCTGGACATCGTCTTCTTTATAGACTTCGACGCCGATCTCCCTGGCCAGGGAGGGAATATCGTTTAACCGCTCCTCAAGATAGGAGTTGTCGATCTCCCAATGGACCCCGTCTCCGAGGCTGACAATCGGTTCGTCATTATCGATTACCAAAGCCGCCTGGTTGTCCTGGTTGTTCTTGGTGACCGCCTGATCGTCATACTGCATCATCAGGGTTTCAAGCACTCCGTTCCGGCGAAGCAAGACCCGATCAGCATAAATCTCACTGACCACGGCATTGCCGGGGACCTTATCCCCGACGCCATAGAGCTCATCTTCGCTTTTGCCCTTTTCAACGATAACGGCGAGAGCCTTTTGCATAGGTTCGACTTTGAGTATTCCCTTCAGGATCAAAGCGAGAGTGGTTTCAGGAGCGTCGGTCGGATCTACCGCCGAAGAACGGGATGAATTCCCGGTCCTGGCCGCCAAACCGAAAAGAGGCAGTTCTTCGACCGGCAAACCGGCAGGCCCGGCCTTTGCCCGATCAGGGGAAACAGGTTTTTTATTAAGACTGCTCTTACCGGCGCTTAAATCGTCAGACCGTCCCAGGGCAACATCCGCGATCTTCCAGGTGAGAGAGGCGGCGGTTTGGGCGAGGAGCAGAGCCAGCACAACCCCGAGCACCATGCGCCATTTGCGAAGGGTATTGGCGCCTATCAGCGATTCCCGTGCGGCCGCCATCACATTATTTAAAAAATCCATTTAAAAAACTTCTCCTCTCAAACACCCGGATAATTAAAAACACCGGATGATCCAGTTGAATAAACACAATACATCGACAGATTACAGATATCATAATCGAAGACTTTGCAGCAAGAACTCTAACCTGATCCATCGATTACAAAAGGTAACCCGGATAGTTCGCAAGTCAAGTTGAGACACAAAGAGCCGGGTTTAATGGAGCTTAGCTGCTCACCCGAGACAGGCGGATGGTCCGAGGTCAAACAGTCACGAAAATACACCACTCCTTGTGTATCGAACTTTTGCTTAGCCATCTCGAAACTTTTTGCGAGGTTGGCAAACTTGATAAGTTCGTAGAAAGATACTTTAAAAGGTTATCCGCTCCCCACTAAAAACGCAATTGCTATTTGCCGGTCGCTATGCTATAAAATCGCCTACCATAAGCGTTTCCAAAGAGGTTGCCCCCGTAGCTCAGGGGATAGAGCACAGGATTCCTAATCCTGGAGTCGTACGTTCGAATCGTACCGGGGGCACCAA
>JAWOIQ010000114.1:0-6034 GCA_046484585.1 Desulfurivibrionaceae bacterium | reverse complement strand
CCGCCGATAACGTTCAAACCGTGGACCCCGCCCATGGCCCGGTCGAAGCATTGAAGCCCGGTCCGCATGGCCTGGTAACTTTCGGTCTTGCGATGTTCCAGGTCGGCGCGGAAAAGCTGGTATTCCCGGCTGGGCGGCCGGAAGGGCGAATAGGCCCGGGCGGAGTTGATCATCCCGGCCACCGCCGCCTTAAAGCCGGCCAGATCCTCCCGGGCCAGGCGGGTCAGGTCAAAATCGCGCTCACGGGTGGCGGGCCATTGCAGGAGTCTGGCCTTGAAGCCCAGGCGCTCGGCAAAGGCGCGGGCGGCGGCCTCTGCCTCGGGGGAATGGCGCATCACCAGGAAAACCGTCTTCACATAGGCGAAGCGTTCGGCGTCGAGGGCCGCCAGATCGTCGAGGCCCGGCGCCGCCACCCCGGGATAGCCCAGTTCACGCAGGCAGAGAAGATTGGCCTCCCCTTCGGTCACGAAGAGCGCGCCGTCCTCGCAGCGATCGATATCCTTAAGGTTGAAGATCTGCAGGCCGTCGGCCGCGAATCTGCTGTCGCCGAGCCAGAAATGGTCGCCGCCCCGGTCGGGGGAGAGGCAATGGGCCGCGTAGCAGCGGTCGTTCTCGCGGAAATAGGGATAGACCAGATAGCGGCCGTTGAAGCCGATCTTCAGCTCCCGCAGGGTATCGGGACCGATGCCGCTTTCGGCGAAATATTGGCGGATCTCCGGGGTCAGGGTCCCGTGCAGGCGGTTGATTTCCTGGTTGATCCCCTGGGCGGGCAGCTCTTTCGGCATTGGATGGGGCCGGCGGTCCGGGTCGTAGTCGGGAACCAGGCTGGGATCGAGTCCCAGCAGCCGGCCGAAATGGGGGGCGAAGCCGCCGGGCACGCAGCGGTTCAGGCAGCGGAAATATCCGGTAAAAAAGCTGTGGCCACTGAGGTAGACCACCAGCCGGCCGGCTGCCCCCTCGCTGTCCCGCCCGCAGAAGGGGCAGGGGGCCTTGAGCAGCTTGCCCTCCAGGACGCCGTCCGGGAGACGGCTCAAGTAAAATTGGCTCAATTCTTCATGAAGCTCCATATCCGCTACCCCCGCGGTCTTAGCCGCTTTTTAACAGAGAATCCGCAGGAAAAGCTCATTCCGGCAAAGATCTCTCCGCGCCGGCTCGGCAGAATGTGCCTCGGTCCCGGCGGAATTTACGCAGGTTATCACAAAGATGATAGTTCAGCCAGAAAACAGTTTCCTCTGGCGGGATCAACCGCGGGAGCTTGAGGGAATTCACCGGAGGTGAAGGGGAATGGCCCGGTCTGAATCGCGAGCCGGACCTGAGGGCAAATATCCCGGCTCCATAAAAAAAGGGCGATGGGACAGCTTGCCCACCGCCCTTGGCGGATCATCAATCGTTAACCGGTAAGACTCAGACGGTCAGATCGTCCCGGACCACTTTGCGGGGGCCGCCGTGGCCGGCTGAACTCCAGTCCCGGATCGGGGCGACCCTGTCCATGTCGGCCCGGCGTCCGGTGCGGATCAGGCGATCGTGGATCGACTGCCAGATGCAGGGCACATCCTTATTGATCTCGCACTCGCCGTTCTGGGAACCGCCGCAGGGGCCGTTCATCAAACTTTTGGCGCAGCGGGCCACGGGGCAGAGGCCGCCGGTGAGGTGGAGGACGCAGTTGCCGCAGCCGGCGCACTGTTCGGTCCAGACCCCCTGCTCAGCGGAACCGCCCATGCAGCCGGTGTTAACCCCGGGATAGACAATATCGTCGGGTCGCAGGTTGGCGATGAAGTTGACCCCGACTCCGCAGGCCATCGAAACGATGGCGTCGTATTGCCCGGCCCACTGGTCGATGGCCTCGATATATTCGCGGTCGCACTGGCGGACCATGGTGGCCTCGATGGTTTTAAGCTCCCGGCCCTGCTTTCCGGCGCCGAGGCGCAGCAGGGAGGCGAGAATCTCCACTTCGCGCTCACCGCCGGCCGAGCAGACCGATACGCAGCCGCGGCAGCCGAGGACCAGCACCCGCTTGGCGTCGGCAACCATCTCCACTATTTCGTCAACGGGTTTACGTTCCGCTATAATCATTTTTTCTTAGCTCCCTTCTTGGCAGGTTTCGCGGCCGCTTTGCCGGCCGCCTTTTTTTTAACCGGCTTTTTCTCTTCCTTGAACGGGCTGGGGCCAAAACCGCTTACTCTTTCGTGCATCAGCACGGCGGCATCGATAAATTCGGGATGAAAGCCCCTTTCCAGATGGAACATCTCGATTCTTTCGCTTTCCACCCCGAGCTCGGTCAGGGCCTGGCGAACTGCCACGACCCGGTGGGCGGCGCGTTTGCTGCCCGATACGTTATGACACTTGTCTTCGGGGCATCCGACCACGCAGACCCCGTCAGCCCCGTCTTCAAAGGCCTTCAAGAGGGTGCTTACCTCAAGTTTGCCGGAGCAGGGCAGGCGGTTGATGGTGGCGCCGGCCGGCAGTCCGTCCTCTTTCAGGCCGGCGGCCCCCTCGGCAATCGCCTGCTGGGAGGTGTAGTGGCAGCAGAATATCTGTATATCAGGAGTAAAACTCATCTGTCTCTCCAATTAATTTCAGGTTCCGGAGGCGGCGATCAACCGTTCGTCCTCGGATTCATTCATCTTGATGGCCTGGGCCGGGCATTCGGCGGGGCAGATCCCGCAGCCCCGGCAGTTACGGGGATCGATAACCGCCACGCCCTGGTCGTCGACCTGGGGGATTTCCCAGGGACAGACCCGTACGCAGGTCAGACAGGAGACGCATTGATCGCGCTCCACCCATGCCGCCTTGCCCTTGTCGAGCAGATCCTGCTCGGTGACGATGCCCTGGTCCAGGGCCATTTCCCGGACCGCGCCCATGATGTCGGCAAAGCGCACATCCTGGGGGCAGACGAAGATGCAGCTGCGGCACTTCGAGCAATGCCAGATTACCTCGGAAGCGAGCAGCTTGTCCTTCAAGCCCATCCGGATCATATGAATGATCTTGCGGGGATCGAAATCGGGGATCGCCTGACTGACCGGGCAGACTCCGCTGCAGGCTCCACAGGAAAAGCAGCTGTTGAGGTGTTCGCCGCCCGGCAGGGCGGTTACCTCGGCGCTGAAAGAAGCGTTAATCTCCTTGCTGGTTATTCCCATAAAGAACCTCGTTAAAAAAAAGTTGAAAATTTATATTCCATAAAAATTAAGGCCGCAGGGCGGCGGTTTTATCGAGAAAACAGGCGGTATTATCGCAGGGCGATCAAAAATTTTACCCAATGGGCCGGGCTTTGTCAACCGAATGAACAGGCGGCGGCAGCGGCGGCCGGCCGCGGCTCAGACCAGAAAACGGAACTCGCCTTTGCCCAGCAGATCCTGGAGATGAAGGACCCCGGCCAGGGCTCCGTCTTTATCGTGGACCGGCAGGATGGTGATCTCATAGCGCTGCATAATGCTTAAGGCATCGGCGGCCAACAGGTCGCCGGAGATGGTTTTGGGGTCTCCGGTCATTACCTCCATCACCGTGGCGGCGGCGAGATCTTCGCCCCGGGAGACCAGGCGGCGAAGGTCGCCGTCGGTGATAATGCCTTTCAGCTCCTCGCCGTCCATCACCACAATCGCCCCGAGGTTCATCTCGTTCATGGTGATCAGCGCCTCGGCCAGAGACTTGTTCACGGCTACCCGGGGGATTTCCGCGCCGGTAAGCATCACTTCCGAGACCTTTACCTTGAGCCGTTCGCCAAGACTGCCGCCTGGATGGTTGCGGCGAAAATCGCTGGCCTTGAACTGCTTGCAGTTCAGGAGGACCACGGCCAGGGCGTCGCCCATGGCCAGGGCGGCGGTGGTGCTGGCCGTCGGCGCCAGCCCAAGGGGGCAGGCCTCCCGGGGAACCGCTACTTCGAGGACGGCGTCGCCGTGTCGGGCCAGGCTGGAATCGATTCGGCCGGTCATGGCGATGACGCCCACCCCTCTTTTTTTCAGGCTGGGCAGGAGCAGATTCAATTCACTGGTTTCGCCGCTATAGGAGATGGCCAGAACCACGTCCCGCTCGTCGACCAGCCCCAGGTCGCCGTGCATGGCCTCGACCGGATGCAGGAAGAACGAGGAGGTGCCGGTGCTGTTCAAGGTGGCGGCGATCTTCTGGCCGATTATCCCCGATTTGCCGATACCGGTAATGATCAGCCGGCCCGGGCAGGCGAGGATCATCTCGACGGCCCGGTTGAAATCGTCGCCGAGCTGATCGATCAGGGCGCTGATCCCTTCCGCCTCGATTTTGAGGACTTCCTTGGCCTGATCTAAATACATGGGTTGTTTCCGTTTAACATGTGGAGCCCAGGAACAGTTTATGGAATTCCTGGTCGGGGGGGACCGGGTAATCGCCGTTGAAACAGGCCAGACAGAAACTGTCGGCGCTGTTGCCGGTCGCTTCGACCAGTCCTTCGATGCTCAGGTAATGGAGGCTGTCCAGACCGAGATGGTCGCGGATCTCCTCGATGGTCTTGGCGTTGGCGATCAGCTCACCGCCGGAAGGGAAGTCGATCCCGTAATAACAGGGGTTTCGGGTCGGCGGGCAGCTGATCATCATGTGGATCTCCTTGACGCCCACATCACGCAGGGAGCGGACCCGGCTGCGGCCGGTGGTGCCGCGGATGATCGAATCCTCGATGATGATCACCCGTTTGCCCTCCAGGAAGGTGCGGATCGGATTGAGCTTGACCCGCACCGAAAAGTCGCGCATCGACTGGGTCGGCTGGATAAAGGTCCGGCCCACGTAATGGTTGCGGATCACCCCCATTTCAAGCGGGATGCCGGAGGCCTGGGAATAGCCGATGGCGGCGTAGTTCCCCGAATCGGGAAAGGGCATCACGAAATCGGCGTCTACCTTGCATTCCCTGGCCAGAATCTCGCCCATCCGCTTGCGGCTCTGGTAGACGTTGAACCCGAAGATGTCACTGTCCGGCCGGGCGAAATAGACGTGCTCGAAGATGCAGCAGCTCTGGCGGTCGGCCTTTTCCATATACTGAGAGCTCAGGCCGTTTTCATCGATGATCAGGACTTCGCCGGGTTCGATATCCCGGATGTAGGCGGCCTCGATCAGATCCAGGGCGCAGGTTTCGGAGGCGACCACATAGGAGCCGTTGTTCAGCTTGCCCAGACAGAGGGGCCGAAAGCCGTTGGGATCGCGGACCGCCACCAGCTTTTTCCGGGTCATCAGGAGCATCGAGTAGGCGCCCTTGATCTTGGCGGCGGTTTTGAGGATCGCCTCGGCAAAGTCGAGATGGGAGTGGCGGGCCATCAGGTGGACCACCACTTCGCTGTCCATGGTCGATTGAAAAATCGAGCCCTCCTTTTCCAGTTCTTCGCGAAGGGCTCTGATATTGACGAGGTTGCCGTTGTGGGCCACGGAAAGGGTGCAGCCGAGATGGGTGGCGGTAAAGGGCTGGGCGTTGACTACATTCGATTCGCCGGTGGTGGAATAGCGGACATGACCGATACTCAGATGACCGGTGAGGGACTGGAGGGTTTCCTCGCTGAACACTTCCGGGACCAGGCCCATCCCGCGGAATTGGTGGATCTTGTCACCATCGCCGGTGACGATGCCGGCGCTCTCCTGGCCACGGTGCTGCAGGGCATACAGGCCGAAGTAGGTCAGTTTGGCCGCGTCTTTATGGCCGTAAATCCCGCAGACTCCGCATTCATCACGGGGCCGGTCTGGGTTGTTGTTCTCGCAATATAACATTTATGTCACCATCGGTTCTTTGCCGGGGGCAGAGGAACCGCTAAACTTTTTCCTGAATCCGTGACGGCTTAGTGGGAAATTTTGCTTTAGTAAAATAATCGATTTTTCACCGGGGCGCCTCGATTCACCCGCCGCCCTGCGGGGCGCCCGATAACGGCGGATCTGCCGCGTTGGCAACTCGTTGATATACCAATAGTATTATCAACATTGTTGCCGCCTTGCATCTGCACCGTTCTCGAACGCTCACGGATTCAGGTTTTTAGCACCCGCGCATTGACCAGCGGGGAATGCGCCGTTGCCAGCTCCGGGTCTGCAA
>JAWOIQ010000108.1:0-9426 GCA_046484585.1 Desulfurivibrionaceae bacterium | reverse complement strand
CGCCTTGGGCTCGATTAACAGTGCCGCCACTAATTATTATCTTTCCCAGGACGAGATCGAGGCCAGGGTTTCCGCGCCGGTTCAACCGGTCAACCATTAAACCGGCAATCCTTTACTTTCGACTTTATCATGCGCAACCAGGCGGCCGGGGAAGAAACAGCCAACAGTATCAGTCATGGCTTCGGACTCCTGGCTGTGCTGGCCGCGACCCCATTTCTGATCGACAATGTCGCCGGTTTCGATAATACCGGGCTTACGGTCGGCGCCGTTCTCTTCGCGGCCGCCTCCGCGCTGCTCTATCTTGCCTCGACCCTATACCACGCCCTTCCCCAAAGCAAGGCCAAACGGACATTCCGGACTATCGAGCATTCGGCGATCTATATCCTTATTGCCGGTACCTATACGCCGTTCGCTCTCGGGGTGCTTCGCGGCGGCTGGAGCTGGACCCTGATCGGCCTGACCTGGGGGTTTGCCCTGACCGGGGTGGCCCTGAAGGTTTTTGCCAGACCGGCGCACCCGGGAATTTCAACCGGCTTATATCTGGTGATGGGCTGGCTGGTGATGATCGCCATCAAGCCCCTATACGAACTGATGCCGACCTTGGGTTTTTTATGGCTGGTGGCGGGAGGGGCGGCCTATACGATCGGGGTGATCTTCTATATCAGCGATGCCCGCCTGCGCTTCGGGCACTTCGTCTGGCACTTGTGATCGCCGGCAACGGCTGCCATTACCTGGCGATCCTCAATGCCGTTTAGACCAGGCTGAAGCATCCGCCAAGCGATGATTCCGCTCAACATAACCGGGTGGAGATGCCGGGAGATTTGCTTGCCGCCACAAAAAAACCACAGCCCGGCGGCTGTGGTTTTTTTGTGGTTCCGCTTTATGTTTCGATCCTTAACGGATCACGGGCAGGTCTAGAAGCGGCTGTCGAGCAGGATATAGAAGTTGTGAAACTCGGGCTCCTCGGTCAGACCCATATCCTCCTCATACTCGATGGGTTGCCCGAAAGGCATTCCGGATCCCGTGGCCTCGTAGTTGATTTGGGTGTAGCCGGTCCGCAGGAACAGGTGCTGGTTGAAGGGCTGGATATAGTAGACATCGAAGGCCTCGCCCCGGGTGGCCAGGCGGTTGAAGATATCGCCGGAGCCTGGGGTGAAGCTGAACCAGTACTTGTTGCCCCGGTTGTATTCGAAACCGAGCTTGGGCCGGTTCAGGAAGTTGACCGGCAATTCGTAACGGAAACCGGTGTACCAGGCCCAGCCGGTGGTGGTGCCGGTGGGGGCTTGGTCAGCCGTCAAAGGTGCGAGGCCGCCGCTGAACAGGCCGAAATTGGTGCCGCCGAAGTCAATGGTATTGCCGCTCGGCTCGTTGCGATTCTCGCCGTAGGAGGCGAAGAGATCGAGGCCCGAGCCGAACAGGTTGGGAACCTGAAAGTGAACGCCGTAGAGGGTGATGTCGCCGAGATTGTCGATGGCCTGGCTCTGGTCGACGGGGGCGGGGCTCTGCATCAGGATGTTGGTGGCCGGAATATAGCTGAAGACCAACAGGCTGTCGCGGAGGCCGGGCACTTCGGTTTCGAAAAATACCGCCTGCACATCGGTGTCTCTATAGGGATCCATCCAGACAGTATCCATGTGACTCATCGAAAGATGTTCGGCGTCGTACTGGGTCGCCTTAGCGTAAAAATAACGGAGCCCGGAATTTTTCAGATTCAAATATTGATCGAGACCGGCGGTAACCACGATTCCGTCGGGCTCGCCGTCGAAGATCAGGGCCGGATAGATTGACTGCCGCTGACTATCCTCCTTGAACTCCAGGGGGGGGCCGTCGGAGGTGGGCAGCCGGCCGAAACTGATGCTGATCGGCGTAACAAACTTCGGGGTCCAGTCGATATAGAAGCGGTCGACCTTGAGGTCGGTGCTGCCGTCGGAGACATGGGCGCGGTTATTGTCGCTGGAGATCATGGAACCCATGGAGTCCGCCCAGTTCTTATAGAGGGCGAGGCGGCCGGCGAAGGTGATCGACTCGGAGACCTCGGCATCCATGTTGATCCGGAAACGGCTGCTCCAGTTGCCATCATTACGCTCATCTGCCACAGGAGTCCCGGTGGATGTAATATGATTTTTCACCCGGTAGTTGTCCATCCTGACCCTGACTTCGGCGCCCAGGCTGATTCGATCGAGCAGGGCGTCGGTTTCGACCTGGTCCAGGGTGTCGTAGATATAGGAAATGTCCCGGTCCAGTTTCCGGAGCTTGCTGTCGGAGTACTCCTCCTCAAACGCTTCCGCCTCAGGCTGCTCGACCTTCCTTTCCAGTTCGGCGAGCTGTTTCTGCATGTCGTCAAGCTGCTTTTTGGTCGCCTGATATTCGTCAACCGGCACCTTCACCATCAAGTCGGCGGTAAAAGCAGCGCCCGGCCAGACCAGCAGCACCGCTAACGCTATCAATATTCTTCGCACGTTACATCCTCCCGATAAAAAAAATTTCTCAAGGTTGGTCATCTTCATTGGGGTATTGCCAGCATCCGGGGTTGGTCGCTGTCGGCGGCATGCTTCTCAAGGTATTCGATAATCAGATCCATCTCGGCTTCAGTGGCTTTGATCTCCGCCGGGTGACGATCCCGTTTGAAATACTTGACCCATACCCTGCCGGCTTTTTCACCGGGATTTACCGGCGCGGCCGCGCCACCTCTCATGTGACAAGATCCGCACCGGCTCTTGAACAAGGTCTCGCCATCTCCGCCGGCGGCCCAGGCTGAAGCAGTCAAGGCCAGGCAGGAAAAAGCCAAGAGAAAAATTGAAACTTTCTTCAAGATCTACCCCCTATCTTCTGTTTTGTTATAGTAATTGAGAATTCATGTCAAGTCGGGAGAACTTGCCGTTATTCCGACCAATTAAAAAGAAAAGAGCGGACGAGGAAGGACATTCCGCCGCTCCCTGCTCGCCTGAATACATCTATGTCCGGTTTTATCTACTATAGATAAGCCGTCTTGTTAATCAGATTTTAATTTTCAGGAAATTAACTCAACCCGGTATATCACCAGGGGGTCGATACCGCCGGTCCATTCAAACTCAATTCTGTAGTACCCCGGCCTGGTGATGAGATCCGAGATATCCTCAACAAAAGGCTCGATTTTTTCGTAGGAAGAGAGTTCGGTGGCGGGCTTGTCGAAGTAATGCCCTTTCCATTTGGTGATTCTTTCCCGGCGGCCATCCGGGCTAATCAGCCAGACATAACCGACACTGTCGATCGAGCGCCGGCCGGTGGCCCAGAACTTCAGGGTGCTGACCGTGCCTACGTCGGGGAGGTGGAAGGTGTAGATGTTGTTCTTGGAAAAACTTGGCGCGCCGGCCAAGCCTTCGATACGGCTGACATGGGTTTTCGGATTACGTTTAATCTTGACAGGTGGGGCGGCGGGTGGCGGGGCCGCGACAGCCGAAGCCACAGGTATGAGGGGGGGAGTGCCACCGGAAATCTTTTTTAATTCCTTTTCGACTCTGCCGATCTCGATTTTAACCTCGGCTGCTTCCTGCGGATTGCTGCTGGTAACAATGCTGGTCTCGAGCTGGACTAACCTCTCCAGATAGTTGTACAGGAGCTTTTGCTTGCTGTCCAAAAAGGAGTTTCGGAGATCTTTCAAGGTGAGCTCCTCGGCCGCGGCCGAGGAGCCGGCAGGAGCGCCAATAAGCATTACGACAACCGCAAAAATCGACAACCAGGTGAATTTCTTTTTAGATCTCATCATTTTTTCCTCTGAAAATCCGAATACTCTTGAAATGCAAAAGGGGGCTGGAAGCTTTACAAGTTCGCAAAAAGGGCCGCGGGAGACTAATGAAGCCCACTTCGATAAGCCCGGCGCGAACGTTAAATCGGGAGGTTAGCGCCGCTCGCCCTAGCCTGGCGAAGGTTTTGTTGACTTTTCGCGAATTTAACAAGCTAGATAATTTTGCCAAAACCGGCGGTTGATTTATTTATTGATGCACTATATAAAAAGAAAGAAATTAAAAAATCAAGTAATTAAGAAAATAGTTAAGTGCTTTATCGTTCATCCTGTCAATATTCGCCTCTTCCGTTGGTGGTGAGGACGGTAAAAAGTGCAAAATAAGGGGTGGTTAAGATTTCCGGTTTGTAGTAAGTCTTACCGCTTTTTCAGTAATAATTTCGGCAGAGTCCCCGGCCGGTTAAAGTGACGTGAATAATATGCGAAGAAAAACAACGGGAAAAGTTAAGTCAGGAGCAGGATTTCGCGGGTGCTGCCGTTTCGGCGCGCCATTTCTGGCTTTTTGCCTGCTGTTAAACATCTACCCGGATATTTCTGCCGCCGCCGGTGATCCTGCCTTGCGGCAAGATATCATGGCGCATGCGGGCTCTGTGACCGGGGTGGATATCTCCCCTGACGGCAGCCTGATCGTTTCAGGCGGTTCCGACGGCAGGGTCGGGATCTGGAAAGTCGCCGACGGCAGCAAGCTCCACACCCTGGGTGAATATCGGCAGGTTTCAGCTGTCTCTTTTTCTCCGGACGGGCAAAGGGTTATCTGCGCGGCCACCGACAGCGGCAAAAATGAAGTTCTGCATATCTGGGATTATCAAGCCGAAAAAGTGCGGGTTAAACTTGAAGGGCACAGTCAAAAGATCAATACCGTGGCTTACTCGCCCAATGGCAAGATGATCGCTTCCGGCAGCGACGACAATACCCTCAGAACCTGGTATGCCGGCAACGGCCGGGACATTCATACCTTCGAGGACAAAAAGAATGATGTTATGGCGGTCAGCTGGTCGCCGGACAGCGAGCATCTCGCCGGCGGCTTAAGCTGGAACGGCAACATTCAGATCTGGGATATCGGCTGGGATAAACTGGAAAGAACCCTGAGCGGCCATCGCGATTGGGTCCAGGCGGTGCTTTTCTCCCCCGATGGGCGCAAGTTTATCTCCGGCAGCAGGGACGGCAGCATCCGGATCTGGGATACCGGTTCCGGTAAAGAGAGCGGGATGACCCAGGAGAGCTGGTGGGGCGGGATCAATGATCTGACGATCTCCGGGGACGGTGCCTATCTGGCCGGCGCCACCGAGGCAAACAGCGTTGTGGTCTGGTACGCCGATAGCGGCAGGACCCTGGCGGTGCTTGCCGGCCACTCCGCCCCGGTTAAGGGGGTGGCGTTTTCGGCCGACGGCGGGACTATTGTTTCCGGGGGCGCCGACGGCGCGATCAAGATCTGGACGGCGCCCGGTTCCGGCACCCCCGAGGCGCTCTTCAACCTGGCGGCCCAGCATGACAAGGGTGCCGGTGGGATCAAGCAGGACAAGGCGGAGGCCTTCAAGTGGTATCTCAAGTCGGCCACCGCCGGATTTCTCCGGGCCATGACCCGGGTCGGGGAAATGTTCGACAGCGGAGAAGGGACCTCCGTCAACAGGCAGGAGGCCGTGAAATGGCTGACCGCGGCAGTCGCCCGGGACGATATCGATGCAATGTACCTGTTGGGCGATATTCATGCGGCCGGCCGGGGTGTAACGGCCGATCCGGACAAGGCGGCGGCGCTGTGGGCAAGGGCGGCTGAAAAGGGCCATCTGAAGGCGCGCTTGAAGCTCGGCAAGACGGTCGAGGCCCTGGATATCAAGACCGTCGACAGTAATTCCCTGACCTGGCTGGAAAAGGCTGCCGAGAACGGCGATGTCAAAGCCATGTACGATCTCGCCCTGATCTATGGCGGAGGGGCTGCCGATGTGGACAAGGATATCGTTTTGTCGGGCCGGTGGTTTACCGAAGCCGCCAAGCTTGGGCACTCCGACGCCCAATACAATCTGGGTAAAATCCATGCAACCGGGACCGGGGTCAACAGGTCCGTGAAAGATGCGGCCTTCTGGTGGAGTAAAGCCGCGGCCCAGGGTCAGGTAGACGCCCTCTATCAGCTTGGCATAAGTTACCTTGAGGGCAAAGGGGTGAAACAAGACGATCAGGAAGCGGCCAGGCTGCTCAAGCAGGCCGCCGCCAAGGGCAATTCCGCCGCCAAATATCGCCTGGCTCTTCTATATTACACCGGCAGGGGAGTTGGCCGGGATTACTCCAGGGCCGTAAAATTATGGCAGGAAACCGCCGGGGCGGGTGACGCCATGGCGAAATTCTTCCTGGGTCATGTCTATGAAACAGGTTCCGGAGTGAAGCGCGATTCGGGCCTGGCCGGAAAATATTATAAAGATGCAGCCGGCCGGGGTAATCCTTACGCCGAACAGGCCCGAAAACCTTGAGATAAGCTTTGCCCCTGCCGAATCGACCGACCTGCCAGGGATTCGCCGAGTTTTACTCGCCTTGTCCGCTCCAGGCGGATTAACGAGAAGGTCCAAGATCCTGCCGATAATTTCGCCTCCGCATTTCCCTTCAGATATTCCCGGTCGGTTCAGGATTTGCTAAATATTTTTGCCGAGCTTCATTTTTCGGGTAGAGTGGGTTGAAAGAAGGATCGGGAGATTTTATGGGCCTGAATATTCCTGAAAGTAATGAAGAGCGAGAATCATGAAAATCGAGATCAGTCAAGCGCCGCCCCCCGATATCTTCAAGGACCGGGTCAAATATCTGTGGGTCGCCGCCTCCATCCTCTCCCTCGCCCTGATCGGGATCCTATTGATTATCTACGGCATATTTTCCGCCGCCCCGGCCAGCCCGATCCTGGAAAAAGTCGCCCTGGGGCTGCTGTTCGGACCGGCGGTGCTCTTCACCTATTTCGGCCCCAAGCTCCGGACCTACAAAAGGCTCCTCCCCAAGGAGAAAGAGGAATTGATCGTCTTGAGTCTTAAACACCCCGAAATCTCGACCTATTTAAAGCAGGTATCCGGTCAGGACCGGCAACCGATTTTAGCCGAGTACGAGGCCTGCAAGGAGTGGGCGGAAAATGAGGAGCACAAGCGCCAGAGTGAGTGAAGGCAGTCCGATCATAGCTGGCCGGATTAGGGATGGAAGCGTGAATGGAAGCTAAAAGTTAATCGAAAGGCTAAATCCCGATTGGCATGATTTGTATCATAAGATTTTGTAACTGGATTCCGGCTAACAACCTGCCGGAATGACGGTCGATAAAACAGTGAGGAACTTCTGCAAGTTCTTAACCGGACAACCCTGCAGTATAGTATGAGAAAAATCGACCGGCATTCACTGCCACCGAGGTCCGAATAAAACTTAAAACGGCTTTACCTGAAACCTAAGGGTTACCTGGTATCAGTCATATGGAGTTATTATGAAGTTTAGTTTCCTTTATCGGGGATTGAAGGCGAGGCTGCGTGACGAGCGCGCCGAAATAGCATCGCTAGTCAAGGCGCTTGGTCCTGCCGAGATTGCGGTTGACGTCGGGGCAAATAAAGGTAGCTATCTGCCGTCGCTGTCCCGTGCCGTTCCCGAGGGGTTGGTTGTCGCCTTTGAACCTCAACCTCATCTGGCAGAGTATCTCAAGCTCGCTTGCGCATCAGCGGGGATTACAAACGTTATTGTTGAGGCGGTTGGTGTTTCGGAGAAAAAGGGCATTCTCACCCTGGCGATTCCAGGCGGCGACGATTCATCGCCGGGAGCATCCTTTGAACAAGCTGTCAAGGAAAGGGAATCTTGCCGAACCGTAGATGTGCCCGTCTATACCCTGGATGAATATTTTGGCAAGGAACAACGCCGGATCGGGGCGATCAAGATCGATGCGGAAGGACATGAACTCTCTGTCCTTCGAGGGGCTGAAAACATTCTTGGGAAGCACCATCCTCTGGTTGTATGTGAATGCGAATCGCGGCATATGACCCATGGCAGCGTGGAAACCGTCCTCGAATATTTTCATTCGTTATCATACGGAGGCTTTTTCGTCCATCGGTCGCGCCTGGTTCCGATATCCGAATTCAAGCCCGATATCCATCAAAGTGAAGTCGGTGAGCGCTTCTGGGATCGTAAGGATTATTGTAACAACTTCATTATGATGTGGCAGGGATAAGAAATGCGGCGGTGCAGCTGGAGCCAGTGACACTTTTCTTAATTATTGACCCTTGAAAGTGGTCTCCGTTCTTGAAGCCCTGCCCCTATTTCCACAACCCGGGGCAATGGGGAGAGGTCGGGCAAGAGCTAAAAATCAGTGGTTCGCCAGGCCCGGATAGCCCGCCCGAGCGGCCTTCCCCTTCTTGGCAAATCCATTAACAGATCCTGCCGGTAACAGATCCTGCCGGGCCCGGTTGGCCGAAGACGAGGGGCGTTTAGCTTATCTGACATTATTCAAAGGAGAATCAAATTTTGTACGGGAACTTGATAATTCCAATGTTGTTGTGGATTCTGACCGCCGGGTCTGCCTCGGCGGAAACTCTGATCGCTCCGATCTATCCCGGGGCGGTTCCCTGCGGGCCGAGTGCTCCTCACCCGGGTTGTTATCTGAGTAAGGATTCTTTTGAACAGGTCAAGGCCTTCTATGCGGCGGATCATGGCTCAGCCGGCAAGGGGGTCGAAACAATGAGGAAGAGGTACGTCTTCTTTGAATATATGAACGCCGGGGAGGTCGATAAATACGATCCGCCCGGGGCAGCTATCGGAGTAAGCATTTACAGCAACACCCTGCAAGGCGATAAAACCACGCGAGTGGTGGATCAGATCTTCGACAAGTTCAAAATGCTTATGGCGCAAAATCAGATGACTCAGGAGGAATACAATGACATGGTGGGCAAATACGCCCATCTCGCCATCTGGTATTATCCCCCTTTCGAGGAAGTGAGCCGCCAGGGGAAGCCTCTGCTCATGGATCAGGTGATCGGCAGCCGCTGTGAAAAGAACAGCGGGCAGGAAAAAGCGCGGCGGGACGCGGAAACGATGGGCGCGAAAGTGCAGGAGCTGATGATGCAGGGCCGGCAGCGCGAAGCCCTTGAGTTGCTGCAGAAGATGGGACAGGCAAGCCAGGATGTTATTGAGCATTCACTCAGCCCGGAGGGGGTGGCAAAGTGGGAGGCGTGTCTCAAGGAACTCTCCAGGAACGCCTTCCCGACCAAATTCACCATCGCGGCTGACCCCTCGAAGCATTGATAAACAAGGACAGGCCGGGCCGGATCGAGCATTTGTTAATCTTGACAAACTCGCGGAAATCTCGGGACGGTTAAGCAAGAAGCCGGGATGGTCGTTATGTGATTTCGCCCGGCGGGAGAAACCTTAATAATGTCGAGGGGTTATAGCTAAACTTCTCGCTTCGTTCAAGTTTATCGAAATTTCGGTGGACCATCGACAGTCATCTATCTTCGCGGGTTTGTTTCGGCCGGGTGATTTGCTCCGCGGTCACGCACTTCCGCCTGTATTGCCTTCGGTCCGTCTGGAGCAGGCCCCGCCAATTGCCTGAAAAACTCCGTTTTCCCCGCCCGGGAAGTCCGCTCCTCTTTCACCATAAAAAAAACCGAACCGAATTCAAGCGCGTAGTACAATTTCCACTATTG
>JAWOIQ010000083.1:0-17055 GCA_046484585.1 Desulfurivibrionaceae bacterium | reverse complement strand
CCACGGGATGCGGGCCGCCGATGGGGCGATCAGCGATTTCGACATCGATCCCGAAACCCTCGAACCGATGAATCTGACCATCGGCAACCAGCCGGCCATCGGGATCTGCGGCTCGGGCCTGCTGGCCATTATCGGCGCCCTCCTCGAAAACGGGATCATCGATCGCGGCGGCAAGTTCCGCCGCGATCTCGACTCATCCCGGATCAGGGAGGGGCGGAGCGGCTATGAATATGTCCTGGTTTGGCGGCAAGATAACAACACCGGCCATGACCTGGTCATCACCGAGGTCGACATCGAAAATTTTATCCGGGCCAAGGCGGCGATCTATGCCGGAATCAAGACCCTGGTCGAGGAGGTCGGCCTGCGGATCGGCGACCTTGAACGGATCATCCTGGCCGGCGCCTTCGGCAGTTATCTCGATCTTGACGCAGCCATGGCGGTCGGCCTCTTGCCGGAGATCGAAGCCGGGAAGGTTCGATATGTGGGGAACGGCGCCCTGATGGGCGGCCGGCTGAGCGAACTGAGCAATCATATCCGCCGGGACGTCGTTGAAGTGGTGGGGAGAATGACCAGTTTCGAGCTGTCGGAGGTCAACAGCTTCAAGGATCAGTACATCGCGGCCCTTTTCCTGCCCCATACCGACCTGGACCTGTTCCCGGCCGCGGCGGCCCGGGCGAATGACTCCTCTGAAAATTGATAGCGTCGCAAAACTGATTTGCCATGTCATTGCGAGGAGCGAAGCGACGAAGCAATCCAGCATTTTCAACTAGTTACATGTTTCTGGATTGCTTCGCTGCGCTCGCAATGACTGAATTTGTGACTTTTTGCGAACTCGTCAAAATTAATGGCGTCGCAAAAAGCTGTCCATTTCGAACGAAAGTGAGAAAAGTTGTTCTTTGCACTACCCAGTGGCACCCCATAGGGCATTTGCTTCGCTGTACATAAGTTTCGTACGAGCAGACAAGCTGCTCAACTCAGCTTTATGGATTTGACGCTCTTGCTGAACTTGTCGAAGTGCGTTTCATTAACCTTCAGCCCGGGCACGGAAAATTTAAACGGCGGCGGTCATCAGCTCAAGGTGCTCCTCCAGGGATACCGCCATGGCCCGGACCGGACAGACCGCCACGCACAAGCCGCAGCCGCTGCAAATTTCAGGATCGAAGCGCACCGCCATCTCGGGCCGCTCGATGCTTAGGGCGCCGGTCGGACAGATACCGGTACAGGCCCCGCACTGGAAACACTTGTCATCGTCACGGCGAATCGCGGCCGCGACCCTTTCGACCTTGACGCCCCCCGTCTTCAGATAGCGAATACCTTCCTCGACATTGGCCTTGCGCCCGAGCAGTTCCAGCACGATCACCCCTTCCTCCTGAAGATTGATATCGGCCTTGAGGATATTGAATTCAACATCATATTTCTTGACGAGCTTGCAGATAATCGGTTGATCGATATTTTCTTTCGGAAACTTCAGCACGTAAATGCGCTTGTACATGGTCGGCTTACCTCAAAGTAACTGGAGTTTATGATGGGGTCGCAAAAAGGTTTAACAAGCTGTCATTTCGAACGAACGTGAGAAATCTTATCACACCTAAAACAAAAGATTTCTCCCTGCGGTCGAAATGACATTATGGGGAACCTCGACTTTTTGCAAATCTGTCATTTATGTGAGGAGCGTCAGGGAAGACCCGCAAGGATCTCGTCCAGCTTCCCCGGCAGAGCATCCGGATCGCCCACGGTAGACAGTTCTACCAGCTGGTCGTCGGGCAATTCGTCGGGGTAATCGAAACGCTCCTTCTGGGCCTGGTAGATAGCGGGACGCCCGTCCGATACCGCCTCGGGGTCCCGGCTTCTGATGGCCAGGCGGCGCATGATCTCATCCTCCGGGCAGGTACAGAAGATGAATAACACCTTAACCTGCAAGCGGGCGGCCAGCGCCCTGACCCGATCCCGTTCGGCCCGGTTCTGATAGGAGGCGTCGAGCACCACCGAGCGGCCCCGCAGGCATTCCTCCTCGGCTTTGCCCAGCAGGGCATCGTAGGTGCGCCGGCTGAATTCGCGGCTGTAGATGCCCCGGTCGAGGGACTCCCTGCTGCCGGCGGTTGCCGGCAGCCCGGCCAGTTCCTTGCGGACCCGGTCCGAATTGAAATAAGCCGCCCCCTGCCTGGCCGCCCATTTTGCCGCCAGGGTACTTTTCCCGGTGGCAATCAGCCCGAAAAACACCCAGATCCGTAAGCGATCACAGGGTACCGAATCTGCTGTGTTATCACCCTGTTCATCTACACCAGTACACATCACAGGCCGATGCCTTGCATCTCCACCACCCTGTGATCGCTTACGGCCGAGGGATTTGCCAATCCTGAGCTGCTTATTCCGTGATCGGTTATCCAGATTCTAGCTTTGTTCGGCATAGCGCACCGCCAGTTTGAAATAACGGCCCGCCCGCTGAAGGCTCGCCGCCCTGGTCGACTCATCGACCTCCCGGTCCTGGCCGGTCAGAAGACCGATCTTGCCCCGGACATAAGCCCGGTAGCATTTATAAAAGTTCAACACGGCATGGAGGCCGGGATCATTGAGCCGTTGGGAAATAGTATCGACGAACCAGATCGAGTCCTGCTCCTGGCCGCGATAATCGAGATCCATCGCCAGAAAGGCCAGATCCGCAGCCAGATCACCATAGCGCAAACCTCGGTTGAATTCAATACAATCAAAAATCCAGACCCGCTCGCCCAGGCAGATATTGCTGGAATGAAGATCGCCGTGACCGTCGCGGATCCAGCCCTCCTCCTGGCGCCGCCGGAAGAGCTGGTCGTCGGCGAGCACCCCCTCGGCATAACCGCGGAGCCGATCAAAATCTTCCCGGCACAAAACGGGACAGCCGATAAAGGGTTCGGTCTGCTGGAAATTATCGCGAATGTTTCCGGCGACGCTGTCCCGACTGCCCGCCTCGACGATCTCCGGGCCGGTCTCGGCCTGTTGGTAAAAGGGGACCAGGATGTCGACAATCTTCCCAAGGGAGTGGCGAGTCAGGTTGCCGGCCTCGATAACCTTGTCCATCATGCCTTCGGCGGGCATCCGGACCATTTTAACCGCATATTCCACGATCCGCCCGCCGCTGCCGCCCAACTCGAAGTGGTCATCCTTTTGGCGGATCGGAACCACATCCAGATAGATATCCGGACAGAGCCGCCGATTGAGACGCAGCTCTTCCTCGCAGTAATATCTGCGCCTGGCAAGGGTGGTGAAGTCGAGGAAACCGAAGTCCACCGGTTTTTTGACCTTGTAGACGTAGGAACCGGCCAGAAATACATAGGAGATGTGAGTTTGCAGCAGGATTACTTCACCGGCTCGATGGGGATAGGCCCGGGGATCTTTGAGGAATTCGAGATAACTGGACAATTTGTTTTCGACTTTGCTTGGGGTTTCACCCGGCTCTCCCCCGGGTCGGCAATACCGGATTCCGGCTGAATAAGATCCGGCCACTCCCGATTATACACAGATAAGGCGGGAAAAGTGAATGGCCGCAAAGCTTGAATTTTACGAACAGACCGCCCCAGCCCTCCTCCAGGCCAAGGGTTTCCCGACTCCGGCCATAAAACGAAGGATCCCCGGGAGTTAAACCGGGAGTCCGGGCTACAAGCCGGCGGCTTTTAACCGTTGTGGAGTACTGTTGTTGCAACCGTAAAGAAACCGGGAGTCAGTATTCGGAAGTCAGAAGGGCTGATTTTAAAGCTTTTTCCCTGGCTTCTGGCTCCTGGCTTCCGGCTCCTGGCTTCCGGCTCCTGGATTCTGGCTTCTGGCTTCTGGCTCCTGGCTCCTGGCTCCTGGCTCCTGGCTCCTGGCTCCTGGCTCAATAAGAGTAGCCGAATTCAGCTTTGAAACGTTCGGCAATGGCCGCGGTTTCCAGGAAATGGTTCTGGGTACCGGGTTTTTCGATCTTGATCGCCCCCATCAGAGCGCCCAGGCGCCCGGTGGTTTCCCAGTCCAGATCGTTCATCAGTCCGTAAAGAATCCCGGCCCGGTAGGCATCGCCGCAGCCGGTGGGGTCTTTCATCGCCGAGACCTTGGCCACCGGCACCTCAATTTTCTTGCCGCCGGTCCAGATCCGCGAGCCCTCGCCGCCCCGGGTGACAATCAGGGCCTTGAGCCTTTCCGCCACCTGCTCGGCACTGAGCCCGGTCCTGTCCTGGATCAATTGCCATTCATAGTCGTTCACGGTGAGCCAGGTGGCCTGTTCGATAAAGCGCAGCAGATCGTCGCCGTCAAACATCGGCAGTCCCTGGCCCGGATCGAAGATAAAAGGAATATTCGCCTCAGCGAACTGGCTGGCGTGCTGGATCATCCCGTCCCGGCCATCGGGGGAGACGATCCCGATAGTGACGTCCGCGGCATCGGCAACCTTGTTTTCATGGGCATAATTCATCGCCCCGGGATGAAAGGCGGTGATCTGGTTGTCATCCAGATCGGTGGTCACAAAAGCCTGGGCGGTAAAGGTCCTGTCGATCTGTTTAACATGATCGCGCCTGATCCCGCATTTGTTGATCCACGCCTCATAGAGGCCGAAATCCTCCCCGACCGTGCCCATCGGCAAGGCGTTGCCCCCCAGCAGATTAAGGTTGTAGGCGATATTGCCGGCACATCCCCCGAATTCACGGCGCATCTCGGGGACCAGAAAACTGACATTGAGGATATGGACCTTGTCGGGCAGGATGTGGTTTTTAAAACGGTCATGGAAGACCATGATATTGTCGAAGGCGAACGATCCGCAGATAAGTGCATGCATGATAATTTATTCCTTTTTCTGTTGCGCCGGCCGGCCTGTTAGCCTTTGCGGCCCGCTTAATTAAGGGATTCGGGGATTCCCGAAACTTTTTCGAGGTTAAAGTTGATGACGTCGGAAATCAAGTCATTGCGAGCGTAGCGAAGCAATCCAGAAAGATATAACTATCTGAAAATACTGGATTGCTTCGTCGCTTTGCTCCTCGCAATGACGTGGCAAATCACTTTTTGCGACGCCATCAAAGTTCAGGGGCAAGACCAAACTTCTGCCAAGTTTATATCACTCCTCGATCGCATTGGCAACCCCCTGGAAACTGGATACCGCCCCCCTCCCGTGAGGTTATCCCCGGCTCCAGACCCTGTCAGCTGAATCTGATTGGAGGCGCGGAGGTCATCGACCAATTTTGCGCTCAGGCTATGCGGGCGGCAAAAACAATCCCTTGCCATGGCCGCTCGATTATCGATAAAATTTTCTAGTGGCGATCATAAATCCTTTTTGTCCGGAAACGAGAAGCAGGGATGCCTGGAAAGCACCCCGACGGGTAGCACCTCCACATACTTCTCGAATGCGTAAGCGCTTTTCTCCTCCGCGGCGACGAGCTGCCCGGGCAAAATAACCATTTGTGGGCAGCCACCAACCAGCCGGGCGGCCGTTGCGGAACCACCGCCGCCAACCTGAAACCTCTTTACGGGAATACGAACCATGAAAGTATGGCCTGGACAACCCTACCCCCTGGGTGCTATTTTTGACGGCTCCGGAACCAATTTCTCCCTCTTTTCCGAAATCGCCGAACGGGTCGAACTGTGCCTCTTCGACGATGAGGGCGTCGAGACCCGGGTCGATCTGCCCGAGGTGACGGGTTATTGCTGGCACGGATTCTTCCCTGCGGTCGAACCGGGCCAACGCTACGGGTACCGGGTCCATGGCCCGTGGGATCCGTCCCGCGGCCACTGCTGCAATCCGGCCAAACTGCTGCTCGACCCTTACGCCAAAGCCATCGACGGCCAAGTACAATGGAACGAGGCGGTCTTCCCTTACGTTTTCAATGACGGCCCCGAGTCCCGCAACGACAGCGACAGCGCCCCTTTCATGCCCAAAGCCGTGGTCCATCAGCCCCATTTTGACTGGAGCGGCGACCGCCGCCTGCAACTGTCCTGGCACGAAACGATCATCTACGAAACCCATATCAAGGGCCTCAGCGCCCGCCATCCGGAAGTTCCCGAAGAGCTGCGCGGCACCTACGCCGGGCTGGCGCAGCCGGCGGTCATCGAGTATCTGAAGGCACTCGGGGTCACCGCCATCGAGCTGATGCCGGTCCATTTCTTCATCCACGACAAGCATCTGGTCGACCGGGACTTGCGGAACTACTGGGGCTACAACTCCATCGGCTATCTGGCCGTCCAGAATGAATACGCGGCCGATGACCGACCAGGCGGCGCGGTGGCCGAATTCAAACAGATGGTCAAAACCCTGCACCAGGCCGGCATGGAGGTGATTCTGGATGTGGTCTACAACCACACGGCGGAGGGCAATCACCTCGGTCCAATGCTCGGTTTCAAGGGGATCGACAATTCCTACTACTACCGTCTGACCGATGATCCGCGCTATTACATGGATTACACCGGCACCGGCAACAGCCTGAACATGCGCAATCCGCATGTCTTGCAGCTTGTCATGGATTCCTTACGGTACTGGGTCCTGGAGATGCACGTGGACGGCTTCCGTTTCGATCTGGCCGCCACCCTGGCCCGGGAGCTCCACGATGTGGACCGCCTCTCCGCCTTTTTCGATCTGATCCAGCAGGATCCGGTGATCAGCCAGGTCAAGCTCATCGCCGAGCCCTGGGACGTGGGTCAGGGCGGCTATCAGGTCGGCAACTTTCCGCCGGTCTGGACCGAGTGGAACGGCAAATACCGGGACTGCGTGCGGGACTTCTGGCGGGGTGAGCACCAGACCCTGGGCGAGTTCGCCGCCCGCTTCACCGGCAGCTGCGACCTTTACGAAAACACCTCCCGCCTGCCCTACGCCAGCATCAACTTCATCACGGCCCACGACGGCTTCACCTTGAACGATCTGGTTTCCTACAATGAAAAACGCAACGAGGCCAACGGCGAGGAGAACCGCGACGGCGAAAGCCACAACCGTTCGTGGAACTGCGGGGCGGAAGGACCCACTGACGATCCCGAGGTGCGCCGCCTGCGCGACCGCCAGAAGCGTAATTTTCTCGCCACCCTGCTGCTTTCCCAGGGGGTGCCCATGCTTCTGGGCGGTGACGAGTTCGGCCGCAGCCAGCAGGGGAACAACAACGCCTACTGCCAGGACAACGAGATTTCCTGGTACGACTGGGACGGGGTCGACGAAGAACTTCTCGCCTTCTGCCGGGACCTCATCCGCTATCGCAACAACCACCCCGTCTTCCGCCGGCGTGGCTGGTTCCAGGGCCGGCCGATTCACGGCAGCGAGGTCGACGACATCTCCTGGTTTACCATGGAAGGAGAACGGATGGCAGAAGAGGACTGGGGCCAGGGCTATGCCAAGTCCCTGGGGGTCTTCCTGAACGGCACCACCATTCCAAACCCCAATCCCCGAGGCGAACCGGTAACCGACGATAACTTCTACCTGATCTTCAATGCCCACCATGAATCATTGGAATTCATCCTCCCCGGCCCGGAGTGGGGGGAGCGCTGGCTGAAGGAACTCGACACCGCAAGGGGCTGGCTGGAGGAGGAGGAACCCTTCGGCGCCGGGGATCGGATCGAGGTTACAGCCCGTTCCCTGGTGGTCCTGCGCCATACTTCCTCCTCAATTTTCTGAGTTTGGTTAATCTCCAGATAATAAAGGGGTTTGGCGATTTTTCGTGCCGTGTTCCACAAGAAGCCAGAGGCCAGGAGTCAGAATCCCAAGGAAAAGCTTTTAAATCTGTCATTCCGACTCCTGGCTCCTGGCTCCTGGCTTCTGACTCCTGGCTCCTGGCTTCTGACTCCTGGCTCCTGGCTTCTGACTCCTGGCTTCTGGCTTCTGGCTTCTGGCTTCTAATCATCGAATGTCATTATCCTGAATCCGTGACGGCTTCGGCTCCCTGATTTTCGGGGAAATTATTCAGAAAAAACGCCGGGAGAGATGTTGTATCTCTTCATTCTTTTCCAGACGGTGACCCGGCTGATCCCGAGAATCCTGGCGGCCTGGGACTGGTTTCCGCCGGCCATCTCCAGGGCCTCGATCAGGGTTGCCCGTTGATCTTCCCTGGCCGGCGGGAGGGGATGGCGCCGGCTGCCGGTACGTTCACCGCAAGCGGGACGGGCCGGTTCCGGCAGGTGCTGGGCGTCGATTACCCCTTCAGGACAGAGGACGAAGGCGTATTCGATAACATTATTCAGCTCACGGACGTTGCCCGGCCATGGGCGGGAGATCAATAAATCCAGAGCCTCCCTGCTGATCCCCTCGATGTTTTTCCCGGTCCTCTCCCTTATTCGGGCGATAAAGGAATCGGTCAAGAGCGGAATGTCATCCAGCCTCTCCCTCAAAGGCGGCAGAGTCAAGGGAATGACGTTGATCCGGTAGAAGAGATCTTCCCGGAAGGAGCCTTCTTCGATAAGTTTGGCCAGGTTTTTATGGGTGGCGGCAATAATCCGTACGTCTATCTTGATGGGGCGATGATCGCCGACCCGCTCGATCTCCTTTTCCTGGAGAACCCGGAGCAGCTTGGTCTGGGTCGCCAAGGAAAGATCGCCTACTTCGTCAAGGAAAATACTGCCGGTGCTGGCGGCTTCAAAGCGGCCGATCCGGGTTCTATCAGCCCCGGTGAATGAACCCTTGACATGGCCGAACAATTCGCTTTCGAGCAGGCTGTCGCTGAGGGCGGCGCAATTCACCTTGACGAATGGCCCCTCGGCGCGTTCGCTGATCTCGTGGACGGCAGCAGCCAACAGCTCTTTACCGGTACCGGATTCCCCGTGAATGACCAGCGGCGCATCGGACCGGGCGGCGCTGGTAGCCAGATCGAAAATCTGCCGCATCTTCGGCGAGTTTCCGATAATTCTCTTAAACCCCTCCCGGGAAGAAAGCTGCTGGCGCAGAGTGGCAATCACCTTGCGGTTCGCCACGACCTTGCTGAGATCTATCAGAGTCTCGACTCCGGCGACCACCCGGCCCCGGTCATCCTTGACGACCATGGCATTCTTCATAAGGTTGACCGGGGAACCGTCCTTCCTGTGGAACACGCATTCCCGGCTCCTGACCTGCTCTTCATTGAACAGGGCGCAGTATTTCTCCTCTCCCTGGGAACGCGTCATGTAGCAGCGGTCACATCGGAATATCTCGCAACTTTTCCCCTGCAACTCACCGGCGCTGTAGCCCAGCAGTTTTTCAAAGGCCTTGTTGACAAAGGTGATCTCCCCCTGCGGATTAACCACCATCATCCCCTCTTGAATGGTATCGATGATGGTCCGCCAGTAGTTATCGGCAAGTTTGTTCAGCATATCTTTCCCCTGGGCAACTGTTAAGGTTGTTAACGAATTAACTCTTGATTAACAGCTATCAATTAACACTTTAACACTTGTTCGGCAACATCCTAATTTTTTAGCCATAGAAACAGAAGGTTGGCCAGCCAGATATCTCGTCCGGCCAGTGGCACTTAAATTGCTAATAAACTATAAGATTAAATATTTCGGGAAAAACGAACAGCCTGGTACCCCGTAAACCATAAAGTTTCGCGAGATTGCGAAGGGATTTTGCGGGCCGACAAGGCGCGGCTTTCAGCGCATAGCAGCGCTATGTAACGGAAGTCGCAACGCAGTTGGCACGTAAAATAACGAGCAAGATGCGACAGTTTAGGGGTTACGGGGTACTAGAAACACCATTAAACAGAGGAGTATTTACATGAAGAAGTTGACGATTACGATGGTTCTCACCGTCGTGCTGGCCGCCGGGGCGGCCGGTGTCCGGGCCGCCGAGGAACACCGGGGTATTACGGGCCCTTTCAAAACGCCGATGCAGGTAACCGAAAAATGCCTGGAGTGCCATGAAGACGCGGCCCATGACGTTATGCAGACCAGCCACTGGACCTGGGAGCTGGAGCAGAATATCGGAAAGAACGGCAACGTTTTTCGCGGTAAGAAGAACGCCATCAACAATTTCTGCATCTCTATTAACGGTAACTGGTCGCGGTGCACCAGCTGTCATATAAGTTATGGCTGGAAGGACGCCTCCTTCGACTTCAGCGACCAGAGCAGAGTGGACTGTCTGGTCTGTCACGACACTACCGGCACTTATAAGAAACCTGGTCCGGCGGCGGGGATGCCGGCCGGCTATACCGGCAACCCCAAGTTCGACGAAAAACCGGTCGATCTGGAAAAGGTGGCCCGTAATGTCGGGATGCCCGGGCGTGACAACTGTATCGGCTGTCATGGTTATGGCGGCGGCGGCAACAATGTCAAGCACGGCGATATCGATTCCTCCATGAAAAAACCGTCTCGGGAGCTCGATATCCACATGGGTGGCCGCGACTTCACCTGCCAGGAATGCCACGCCACCGATTCACATCGGATCGCCGGCAACGCCATGGTGGTTTCGCCGGGAGGTGAAAGCCATATCTCCTGCACGAATTGCCATGACGAAAAACCACATGGCGAAACCCTGCTGAATAATCACATGGATAGCATTGCCTGTCAGACCTGCCATATTCCCACGTTCGCCAGGGAAATGCCGACCAAACTCAGCTGGGATTGGTCCACCGCGGGTCAGGATAAAGTCGAACCGGAGACCGATCAATACGGCAAAATGGCATACCATAAAAATAAGGGCGATTTCGTCTGGGGCAAGAACGTGATTCCGACCTATGCCTGGTATAACGGCAGGGGCGGCGCTTACCTCCCCGGTGACAAGATTGATCCCGAGCAGGTCACCAGGCTCAGCTGGCCGGAGGGCAGCCGGGATGACAAAAACGCCAAAATCTATCCTTTCAAGGTCCATACGGGCAAACAGATCTACGACACCAAACACAACTACCTGATCACCCCCAAGGTTTTCGGGAAAAAGGGTGACCCCGATGCCTACTGGGTAAACTATGATTGGCAAAAGGCAGCCGCCGCCGGAATGAAGGCCTCCGGACTGGATTTCAGCGGAGAGTACGATTTTGCTCCCACCGAAATGTACTGGCGCATTAATCACATGGTGGTTCCAGCCGCCCAGGCCCTGCAATGCCTGGATTGTCACGGCGACAACGGTCGCATGGATTGGCCGGGACTGGGTTACCAAAGTGATCCGATGCGGGACCGCCAGGCGGCCCGAACCAGATAACAACCCTGTTCTCTCTTTCTCCCCTGGGTCCGTTGCTATCCGTTGCCTGTTGGGCTGCGGGCAGCAGCGGGCCCGTTTTTTTGGAGGTGTCCTAGCATGGTAAACGGATGTAAGCTGTCGGACCGAACGGAGCGCAAAACCGGTAAATCCAGAAGCTGCCCGGTAAAAGGCTCGGCCGATACCCCTTGCTGGCAAGTAGCCCGGCTAAACCGCCTATTCCATTATACCCACAATATCTGCCGGGATTGCCGGGTTTACCTGTTTGGCGCCTGAATCCGTGAGCGTTCGAGAACGGTGCAGATGCCGGCGGGTGAATCAAGACGGATCAGTGAAAAAAGATTTTTTTCGTAACAACAAATAGATAAAGCGCAATTACCCACAAGCCGTCACTGACTCAGGTGGCAGTTACGGCAGCTACTGGGGTAACGGCCCGGCCATGGCTGCTCCCCGATCATTTCGAGCCAGGCGGCGGCCCGGCTTTCGGAGATTAACGTCTGATTCGAAAAGATAATCGAGGCAACTATACCAGGGAATAGTGGGCCGGCATATCCGGCCACCCAAGGGCAATTGGTACAAAAAATTAATTTTCCGCCAAAAATTGTTTAAATATTTATACCGGCTCCCTTTTTTCACCCCTTGGCCCGATTCAGATATCTTATTGATTTTGTGAAGTTCTCAATATTTATAGGTTTTTACTTAATATTGGCATAGTCATTGCAATAATAAACTAGCAAGTAGAGTGAAACAACATCCTACTTTCCCCCTAGAAAGGCCGGCTTCTTTCCCCCCAAAGAGCCGGCCTTTTGTTTATCCAGCCCACCTGCCTCACCTTCCAAAGTAAATTAAATCTCGGCGGAGCCCCGGTTTCGCCACCCAATGCTTGACCGCCCGGGATCATCGGTTTTCAATTCAACTGCAAAAATCATTTTACTTCCCTGATCGAGGACAGCGAACCGCGAGGGGTATATACTCGTGTCCCCCCGGTATTAAAGTAAAGCTGGCCAAGCCCGGCTACATAAAGAAAAACCCCGAAAGCCTTGTCGGCTCACGGGGTTTTTTGGTGCATCCTTGGACTGATGGACTTTACATTGGTGCCGGAGGTCGGAATCGAACCGACACGGGGTTGCCCCCGCTGGATTTTGAGTCCAGTGCGTCTACCAGTTTCACCACTCCGGCGATTTCTTGATTAAGCACGCTGCATTCATCGAAATTGCGCGCCTGGGATGACGATTTTCCCCTCCCCCCAAGGGCGCAATACAACATAACCGCGCTGCAATATAGAGGAAGTTAATTGATTATGTCAAGCTAAACGGACTCCGTTGGTTCTGGACGTTCAAGAAGCCTCAGGATCGCCGGTAGCCAGAAACACCCGCTGGAACTTGTAAAAATATTCAATCCCGGACCAGACCGTCAGAACCAGGGATATATAGAGAATACCAAGGCCGATTTCTGGCAGATAGGGAATCGGCAAAAGATTTTCGGGAAAAATCAAAACACAGAGGGCGGTGTACTGCATTACCGACTTGATTTTGCCCATACCGCTCGCCGCGACAATAACCCCGGAGGAGGCGGCGATTCCCCGCAGACCGGTGACCACCAGTTCCCGGGCCAGAATCAGAAAACTGACCCAGGCGGGAATCAGCGGGATCAGCATGATCAGGGCCACCGCGACCAGGACCTTGTCGGCCAACGGGTCCATCAGTTTGCCGAGAACACTTTCGCTCTGCTGCTTGCGGGCGAAATAGCCGTCAGCCAAATCGGTGAGCGCCGCCGAGAGGAAGAGGATAAAGGCAAGCAGATCCATCCACATAACGGCGTCGGGCCTGATGCAGAAAAGGAGAACCGGCACGACCGCAAATCGGTATCCGGTTAAAATATTTGGCAGGGTCAGCAGTTGATTCATTCAGGGTTTATATCATCTTGAAAAGATGGTTTCAAGGGACGATCCACCGGCGCCGCAATAATATTTGGCCCGGCCCTTAATAGGGAGGCTGCAGTTTCTTATACTCTTCATAGAAAAGCTCAACTCTCTGGATATAGTTTTCGGTTTCCTTGAAGCGGGGGACCCGGCCAAGCTCGGCGACCCGGGTGGGTCCGGCGTTATAAGCGGCCAGAGCCAGGCGCAGATTGCCGTTGAACAGGCCGAGCATTTTCCGCAGGTATCGGGTGCCGCCGTTGATGTTATCCTGGGGATCGAACGGATCGAGAACCTGCATATCGCCGGCGGTTTCCGGCATCAACTGCATAAGGCCCTGGGCGCCTTTCCGGGAAACGGCCAGATAATTGAAATTGGACTCGGCCCTGATCACCGACTTGACTAAGCGGGGATCGACCTGATAACGACTGGCGGCGACCTGGATTGCCGCATCGAAAGCATTATGGTCGAGGGCGGGGTCCGCGGTCACGAAGACTGCGCCGCGACGAGCCGATCCGTTCACCGGTTGATACTTGGGATCACTGGGCACATTGGTGAAGTGAATGACCCCGTTCTCGTCGACGAACTTGTACATCGCCGCCTGAACCGGAGCGGCTGCAAGGACAGCCAGGAGAGAAGCTGTCGCTATTTTCCCCCGAAAATTGATGTGCATTCCCCCCATATTACCAGTTTATGATCTTTTTTCCCAGTCGGAGAGAAATTTTTCTATGCCGATATCGGTCAACGGATGTTTGGCAAGCTGGCCGATGACCTTGAAGGGGATCGTGGCGATGTCGGCGCCGATCAGGGCCGAATCGACCACATGCATGGGGTGGCGGATGCTGGCCACGATAACCTCGCTGGCAAAGCCGTAGTTGTCGAGGATGGTCATGATGTCGCCGATCAGGTCCATGCCGTTCTGGGCGATATCGTCGAGCCGGCCGACGAAGGGGCTGATGAAGCTTGCCCCCGCCTTGGCGGCCAGCAGGGCCTGGGCGGCCGAAAACACCAGGGTGACGTTGGTCTTGATGCCCTCGGAGGCAAAGGTTTTCGCGGCGATCAGCCCCTCGGTGGTCATCGGCACCTTGATAACGATATTGCTGCCGATCCTGGCCAGTTCCCGGCCCTCCTTGAGCATTCCCTCCGCTTCCAGACTGACTACCTCGGCGCTGACCGGGCCGTCGACAATTGCGCAGATCTCGGTGATGACTTCATGGAAATCACGGCCTTCCCTGGCGATCAGGGAAGGATTGGTGGTAACCCCGTCGACCATTCCCATGGCGACCGCCTCTTTGATCTCGCTGATATTGGCGGTATCGATAAAGAATTTCATTTTATTCTCCTTTACTGGCTATGAATTTTTCGCGACATTCGTCGGAACAAAAATATGTGGTTTTCCCTGCTTCTTGCAGGGTTACGGCCTGTTGTTTAGGTACGCAGACTTTGCAGACCGGATCTTCAACCAGCACATCGTGCCCGCCGGATCCGTGGTAGGCGCCCTTCCGGAGCCGCTTCTTCCCGCCGGTCAGCAACCGGTAAAGGATATAAAGCAGAGCGGCAAATATTAATATTCTAAGCGGGATCACGCCTGGTTGACTCCTTGCAATGGGTGTTCGTTATCCGGCCAGGCCAGCCTGCGAAGGTCATGTTCGCAGGCTGGCGGCAGGAGGCGTTTCATCTGTCTGGTCGTCATGCCCTTGACCGGGTGGGGCCGGTCCGGAGCAAGTTCCTCAAGCGGGGCCAGGACGAACATCCGTTCTTCGATGCCGGGATGGGGTATCTGCAACTTCTCGTCGACAAAAACCAGCTCGTCATAATAGAGAATGTCGAGATCAACGGCCCGATCCACTGTCTTTTGCCGATCCCGGCCCAGACTTCTCTCAACGGCCTGTAAAGTCGCCAGCAGATCATGGGGGAGCAGATCGGTCTCCAGAACTCCCACCGCATTGGTAAACAATTGCTCGGAAAGCCGCCGTCCCTCCCTGACCCACGCCTCCTTGGCTACCGGTCGGGTCAGATAGGGGCTTGACAGGGCAAGGCTGGTAATTCCGGGCTGCTCGCCGAGGATCCGCCAGGCTTTCCGGAGATTTAAAATGCCGTCGCCGAGGTTGGAGCCCATCCCGATAAAAACCAGGGGCATCAGAAGCCTGTTTTTTTCATGCGGTCCACCGCCTCCTGCAATCGCTCCTTGGAGACGGTCAGGGCGATCCTGAAATAACCCTCGCCAGGATCACCGAAGCCGTTTCCGGGGGTGCAGACGATCCCGGTCTTTTCAAGGAGGTGGGCGACAAAACCGGCCGAATCGTAGCCCGCCGGCACCTCGGCCCAGACATAGAAGGTGGCCTTGGGGGGGTCGGCCTTGATCCCCATCTCGGCAAGCCCCCGCATCACCACGTCGCGCCGCTCCTCATAAAGGCTGCGCATCTCGGCCAGCCAGGCCGCGTCATCCCGCATCGCCTCGATTCCGGCAATCTGGATGGCCTCGAAGATCCCGGAATCAATATTGCTCTTGATCTGGCCGAGCCCGCCGATGATCTCGCTGTTGCCGGCGGCCCAGCCGATCCGCCAACCCGTCATGTTGTAGGTCTTGGAGAGGGAATGAAATTCGATGCCGACCTCCATGGCGCCGGGAGTTTCCAGGAAACTCGGGGGCAGGTAGCCGTCGTAGGCCATCTCCGAATAGGCGAAGTCGTGGCAGATCATGATATCGTGTGCCCTGGCGAAGGCCACCACCTTGACGAAAAATTCCGTGGTGGCCGAGGCGGCGGTGGGGTTGTTCGGGTAGTTCAAGAACATCATCTTCGCCTTGGCCAGGACATCGGCCGGGATCTTGTCCAGATCGGGCAGAAAATCGTTTTCCTTTAAAAGGGGCATTTCGTATGGAATTCCCCCCGCGAACTGGGTGGCGATCTTGTAGACCGGATAGGCGGGGCTGGGAACCAGGACCACGTCGCCGGGATTGATGAAGGCCAGCGGTATATGGGCGATGCCTTCCTTTGAGCCGATCAGGGAGACCACTTCCTTTAAGGGATGTAGCTTGACCCCGGCCCGCTTGTCGTACCAGACACTGACCGCCTCCCGGAAGTTGTTCATCCCGGTGTAGCTCGGATAGCGGTGGTACTGGGGCTTTTGGACGGCTTCGCACAAGGCGTCGATAATATGTTTCGGGGTCGGCTGGTCGGGATCGCCCACCCCGACGTCGATCACGTCGACGCCCCGGGCCTTGACCTCGTCCTTTTTACGGTCGAGCTCGGCAAAAAGGTAGGGCGGCAACTGCTTCAGACGGTCTGCTTTTTCAATCTTGATCATCGCTGATATATCCTTTTTAAATCGTCTTTAAATTTTTACCGGTTGCGCAAGTTTGAATCAGAGATCCTGAAGACCAAGCACATCGAACATCGAGTAGATCCCGTTTGCCCGGCCTGCCACCCAGGCGGCGGCCAGGGTCGCGCCCTTGGCGAAGTTGTCCCGGCTATGGGCCCGGTGAGTGATCTCAAGCCGTTCGCCGGCTCCGGCGAAATAGACGGTGTGTTCGCCGACGATATCCCCGGCCCGGATCGTCTGGATGCCGATCTCCTGATCGGTCCGCTCACCGATAATGCCGTGCCGTTCATAGACTCCGACCTTGGCCAGATCGCGGTTGACCCCCTCGGCGACCATTTCGCCGAGTTTCAGAGCGGTGCCGCTCGGGGCGTCTTTTTTCATGCGGTGATGGGCCTCGACGATTTCTATATCATAATCATCACCGAGAATGGCGGCCATCTTCCGGGCCACCTTGAAGAGGACGTTGACCCCGACCGCCATGTTGGGCGCCTGCACGCAGGGGAAATCCGCGGCCAGGCTTTTCAGTTCGGCCAGATTTTCCGGGCTCAGGCCGGTGGTACCGATAACCATGGCTTTCTTATGTTCGGCGGCCAGACGGGCGAATTTCATGGTGGACTCATGGAAGGTGAAGTCGATGATCACATCGCCCTGTTCGATCACCCCGGCCAGCCCGGCCGAGAGGTTCACCCCGAGTTTGCCGATCCCGGCCAGTTCGCCGAGGTCCTTGCCGATCTCCAGATTG
>JAWOIQ010000036.1:0-15544 GCA_046484585.1 Desulfurivibrionaceae bacterium | reverse complement strand
CGCCGGCTTTCCAACGGACTCCTATAAGCGCCGGGCTGTAACCGTTCAGCAGTGGTGCAGATTTGGACAAGCGGACCGGCGCCGCGTACCTCGTGTACGTAAGCCGGGCTGATCGTCCGAAGATGTGGTGCTGCTGAACGGTTACCTTATTCCCAGTTCATGATAAGCTCAATCAAGATCCTGACCCCGACCCCGGATGGTCCCTTGGGGATATAGGATTTTTCGGTAAAGTTCCAGGCGGTGCCGGCAATATCGAGATGGGCCCAGCGGGTATCCCCGACGAACTGCTGCAGAAAGATGGCCGCGGTAATGGTCCCGGCCTCCCGGCCCCCGATATTTTTGAGATCGGCAATTTCGGATTTCAACTGCTTTTTATAATCCTCTCCCAGGGGTAACCGCCAGCAAGGCTCCCCGCAGTTATCGCCGATGGCCAGCAGTCTCTCGGCCAGCTTGTCGTCATTGCTGAGTAAACCGGTGCGATGGTGGCCGAGGCCGATGATTGCCGCTCCGGTCAGGGTGGCGATGTCGACCACGGCGGTCGGTTTGAATTTATCCACTCCGTAGGCAAGGGCATCGGCCAGAATCAACCTGCCTTCGGCGTCGGTATTGATCACTTCCACGGTTTTTCCGTTATAATGGGTGACCACGTCGCCCGGTTTCAAGGCTTCCGGACCGGGCAGATTCTCGGTGGCCGGGACAATACCCACCACGTTGACGCCGCCCGGTTTCAGTTCGGCGACAGCCTGCATAACCGCCATGACCGCGGCGCCGCCGCACATGTCATACTTCATGTCCTCCATGCCGGCCCCCGGCTTAAGGGAGATCCCCCCGGAATCGAAGGTGATTCCCTTGCCGACCAGCAACAGGGTCGGCGCCTTCCTGCCGGAACTTCGATATTCGAGAACCACCATTTTGGGTGGTTGGGCGGAACCTTGGGTTACGCCGATGATGCCGCCCATCCCCATCTTCTTCATGGCCGCCTTTTCCAGAATCTTACAGTCGAGCCCATGTTTTTCGGCCAACTCGCGGCCCATTCGGGCAAAATCGGAAGGAGTCCAGAAATTGCCGGGCTCATTGGCCATATCCCGGGCCGCGCAAACCGCCAGGGCGGCTAATTCGCCGTGGGCGACAACTTTTTTCAGAGCCTGAGCCCGGGAGGAATGGATGATTATCTCTTTTATGCCCTTCGGTTCCTCGCCATTTATACTCTCTTTTCCTTTATACTTGTTAAAACGGTATGTCCCGAGGACCAGACCCTCGGCCAGCGCTTTAGCGCTTTCCGCGAGGGGCGCACCTGCCTCCTCGAACATCTGGATCCGCAGTTTGCCCACCTTGAACCTGGCAACCGCCTTGGCGATCTCCCCGCCGCTCTTCCGGAAAAGTTCCGGATCGGGATCTTCACTGCCGAGGCCGACCACTAAAAACCTGACAGGTTTGCTCTTCCCTTTGCCCCGGGAAGCCGCGGGGAGATAGAAAAACAGTTTTTCATCAGCTTTCCCCGAGAAGTCTCCCAGGGAAAAGACCTCTTCCAGATAGATCGAAACCTGCCGATCCGGACAGGTCGGCGCTTTACTTTCAGGCTGTCTGACCAGATAGACCACGGTTTCACCCTCCAGGGCCCGCAAGGGTTGACTGCTTACTTTTATCATATCGTTCTCCGTTGATGTTATTGGACGGCACTTAATTTAGATGCGGAATAGATTTGCGGATTAGATTAATGAAGCGCACTTCGACAAGCTCAACACGAGCGTTAAATCAATGAGTTAATTCGCTCACCCTGAGCCTGCAAGTTACCCCGCTCATCCTGAGCCTGTCGAAGGAAGGAGTTTTCCGACTTTTTGCGAGCCTGTCAAAACTGATGCATTCGCAAGAAGGATTATTACAAAGCTGTCATTTCGAACGCATGTGAGAAATCTTGGTCTTTACACCCAACTCAGCTTTATACCGCAAAAGGGCATAAGTTTCGAATCAACAAAGAATTTACTGAAACGGCAACTTTTGCAAGTCAAGGAAAACCGGTTCACAACCGGCAAAGACTATAATCCTTACGGATTTATTTTGCATCATTCAGTATATTGCCAGAATCAGAAAAAATTTACTACGATGGATTATTATCGATAACTCCGGAGGTTTACCTTGTTAACCCAGCTCATTTTCGCCGTAGGCCTGGCTGTCACAATTTCAGCGATCTGCAGCATCCTGGAAGCCGTCTTGTATTCGGTGCCGAACTCTTATCTGGAAATGCTGCAAAACAGGGGCGCGCCGTCGGCGCCGGTTATCAAGAACCTGAAAAAAAATATCCACCGGCCGATCACCGCCATCCTCACCCTGAACACCATCGCCAATACCATGGGCGCCGCGGTGGCCGGCGCGGCGGCGGCTGCGGTTTTCGGCGAACATAATCTTTTCTGGTTTTCGGTGGTTTTCACCTTGACGATCCTGATCTTTTCCGAAATTCTGCCAAAGACCATCGGAGTCGCCTATTGCCGGCAACTCACTCCCTGGATAGCCACCCCGCTCAGGATCCTAGTGATCCTCCTGAAACCGGTCATTTTTTTCTGCCAATCCGTGACCAGATTGATTCCCCGCCATTCCGAGGAAAGCCTCGCCTCGGCCGAGGAGGTCATGGCCATTGCCGCCATGGGTCGCAGGTCAGGGCAGATCGATCCTCAGGAGGAAGAGGTTATTACCAATATCCTCAACCTGAAAAACATATACGTCAGAGATGTAATGACTCCGCGAACGGTCACTTTTACCCTTGATGAACAGATGACGGTGGGTGAAGCCGTGCTGGACAAGGATCAATGGAATCTGCACAGCCGGATCCCCATTTACCGGAGTGAGCCCGACAACATTTCCGGGATCGTCCTGCGCAACGACATTCTCTCAACCGCCGCGGATGAAATGGACGCCCTCACCATCTCCGTCCTGGCCCGTCCGGTCCATTTTGTCCCGGAAACCGCGCCCTTAAGCAGGATGCTGGTCGATTTTATCCAGAAGAAACAACATCTCTTCGTAGTGGTGGACGAGTATGGCAGCATGACCGGCATAATCAGCATGGAAGACTTAATTGAAGAGATTTTCGGTCAGGAAATCATGGATGAATCGGATCAGATCAAGGACATGCGGGCCCTGGCCAAAATGCGGAGAAAGGAAAAGGAAGCCGGCGTCGAGAATGAGTGAGCAATCCCAAGCACCGCCCCCCTAGTACCTTTTAAAACTTTAAATTTCGCACAATTGCGAAGGGATTTTTCGTGACGGCGAGGCGTGGCTGAAGGCGCATAGCAGCGCTATGAAACGGAAGCCGCAACGAAGTCGTCGCGGAAAATAACGAGCAAGATGCGATAGTTCAGGGGGTAACGGGGTACTAGAAGATCACGGCCAGATAAGCGGTCAGGATCAGGACAATCAGCAAGTTTATCCCGATAAAATTTCTTAGCCGGACCATCCCTTCGAAATCTTCCAGACACATCCGCCAGAGGATATAGACCCCGGCGATGGCGCCATTCAACAAAAAGAACGCGGAAAGAATCTGAACCGGGAAATCGGGGATGCTGAAATACATCCTTTTAAGATATTCCATGCCGAATTGCCGGCCGATCGTCGGGAAAAAACCGCCCACCCCGTCGGCAAAATAAGATAAGCGATAAACCAGTTCTCCGGTGAACGCCATGGGAATCAGGATCGGCACCAATGGCGAGAACTTGCCGAACATCGGATCCTCGTTGATTCCGAAGAGACGCGAACCAAACTTGATCAGACCGAGAATCAGGATAAAACCTACTACCAGCAAGAGGCTGAAGGACATGGCGTCGGGCAGGTTAAGCCATGACCTGAAGTAGCCGTAAGCCTCCTTGTGCCTGAAAAAACGGGCCAGCTGGGAGCCGATCAGAAAAGGTACTATATAGGAACAGGTGATGTAGCGCCCCTTGTTGCGGATCAATTCGGAATAGGGATTGCGCAGCAGCAGCTGGGGGGAATCAAGATCGCAAAGGGCCAGGCAGTGCCCGCAGACCAGGCAATGAAGGTTGTTCTGGACGCTGTAGGCGCCCAGATAGACCGGGCAGCCTCTTTTGCCTTCCATGCCCCTTTTGCAGGCGAAGGTCTTGCAGACCCGGCATCTGTCATGGTCGGGCCTGAATTCGGTGATCGAGAGGGTCGCCGCCGCTCCGCTGATTCTTCCCAACGGGCAGAGATGCCGGCACCAGGACTGGCCGGAAAAGAGTATGGCTAACAGGGTGGCGCCCGCCGTAATCGACAACGCAAATAAGGAGGTGCCGACCGGCGACCGGTCAAGCCCGGCGACCACCTCGATCCAGATGATCAGGGCCAGAAGGAAAACTGAGGTGTAGACCCCGTATTTCTGGAGAAACTTCGGCACCGGCAGGTTAAGAGTAAGGCCCCGTCGTTGCAGAAAGACGCCCAGACCCGGAAAAGGGCAGATGCCGCACCACATGCGGCCGACAAAGAACCAGCTCAGGACAATGGCCGGCCAAAGCACCCCCCAGGACAGAAAAACCGCGATATTGCTTGCCGGATCGCGGGGTCCGAAAAGGCCCGAAATCACAATCAGAATAAAGAGCATATCACCGCCTGTCCGTAAATAGGCGTAGTGATGCCGGGCGGCCAGAAATCTTCGGACCCCCGGGAAAATCCTGAAAAGATCGAGACGTTCACCCTCGTTCGAGGAGATCAGGCTCTTGATCGCCTTGGTCCACCAGAGCATCTAGGAAACCTCTTCCAGGACGACTTCCAACTCCAGGGGCCGCTCATCCCGGATGACGATCAATTTCACCCTGTCGCCGATCTCATACTTGTCCAGCTCGTTGCGCAGTTCATCGTAGTCGTCAACCTTGTTGCCGTCTACAGCGATGATTATATCCCCGAGCACTATGCCGCCCAGCACCTGGGAAGTCCCCCGGATTCCCGCCTTTTCGGCCGCACTGTTCGGCTGGACATTGATAACCAGCACCCCTTCGATGCCAAGCTGCTCGGCGATACGGCGATTTGCCAGAGTTGCCCCGAGCCCAGGCCTGATAACCTTGCCGTGTTTGATGATCTGGGGCACCACCCGGTTGATCGTTTCAACCGGCACCGCGAAACCAATGCCGGCGCTGCTGCCGGTCGGGCTGTAGATCGCCGTATTAATCCCGATCAGCCGACCGGAACTGTCAAGCAGCGGCCCGCCCGAATTGCCGGGATTGATCGCCGCATCGGTTTGAATGACATTCTGGATGGTCCGGCCGTTAACGGCCTTGATCTCCCGGCCGAGGGCGCTAACAATCCCGGCGGTCAGGGTATGATCAAGACCGAAAGGATTGCCGATGGCGTAAACGGTTTGTCCGACCATAAGAGTTTCGGAATCGCCGACGGCAATTGGCGGGAGGCGACCGGCCGGGGCGGAAATCTGGAGCACGGCCAGATCCTTGTCCGGAGCGGTGCCGACCAGGATGGCTTTCCAGGTAGTGTTATCGCTAAGGGTGACCTCCACCCTGGAGGCATCGCCGATGACATGGTAATTGGTGACGATCCGCCCCTGGTTGTCCCAGATAAATCCGGATCCGGTGCCCCGGGGAATTTCATAGATATTGAGGCTGAACAGACCGCGGCGCATCTCAAGGCTGCTGATGAAAACCACTGAAGGCGAATTAGCTTTGAAAAGCTCGATGGTATTATGTTCATTGGGGGTCAAATCTCCGCGCGGGACGACGACGCGGGGTTTGGCGTCCGGGTCGAAAACCGGACGTTTCGTCTGGTCATAATAAACGAACAGGGCGGCGCCAAGGACCAGAACGATAATTAAAAATGGCCGAAAACGCCGCCGGGGGGGTACATCTTGATTATGCATAGCGCTTTTAAATATCCAGAAGTAACTTGGCGATCAGAAAATATGTCGACACGCCGAGAATATCGATGGCGGTCGTCACGAAGGGACCGGTGGCAATAGCGGCATCGACATCAAGTCTTCTGAGCAGGAGCGGCACCAGGGTGCCTACGGTGGAGGCCAGAGTCATGGCGAAAAGGACGGAGAGCCCCACCACCGCTCCCAGGTTGGCGTGCTCGCTATATCCGAAATAGGCGAGAACCCCCAGGCAGAGACCGTAAAAGGCGCCGAGCAGGATGCCGACCCGCATCTCCTTGAAAATAACCTTGGTCATTTCCTGCATATTAATCCGGCCGGTGGCGATCCCGCGCACTACAATAGTGCTGGACTGGGTGGCGATATTTCCACCCATGCCCATAACGATGGGAATGAAGGAAGCGAGGGCGAGAACCTTGGCGAGTTCTTCCTCGAAAAAGCCGATGATCATCATGGCCATAATTCCGCCAAGCCAGCTGGCGAACAACCAGGGCGCCCTGGTCATGGCATTATCGATGGTCGATTTCAGGAGAATCTCCCGATCCTTACCGGCGCCGGCCATCTGCAGGAAGTCCTCGGTGGCCTCCTCGCGGATTACATCGATGATATCGTCGACGGTAACGATACCGATCAGCCGGTAAGCTGAATCGACTACCGGAATTGCCAGAAAATTATATTGAGCGACAATATGGGCCACTTCGCCCTGATCGGTATCGGTGGTAACCGCGACGACGTTGGGGTTCATAATGTTTCTGAGCAGACGATACGGCGGATGCATGAGCAGTTCCCTTAACGAGACCACCCCGCAGAGCTGCCCGTCGTCGCCGTGGGTGATATAGAGATAAAAGGCCATCTCCATCTCTTCGCTGCGTTCCTGGACCTTCCGGATGGCGTCACCGACGCTCAAGTCTTCATCAAGGGCCATGAAATCCGGCGACATCAGGCCGCCGGCGGAGTCGGGCAGATACTGAAGGAGATCGTCAACTTCGGCCCGGTCCTCCCGGCCCATTAATCGGCGAATGTCATAGGCGAACTCTTCCGGCAGCACCTCGAGGATATCGGCCGCGTCGTCGGAAGGCATGTCCTTGATGATGTTGGCCATGAACTGCGGGGTCAGATCTCCGACCATCTCAAGCATGATGGCCTGATCGAGTTCGCTCAGGAACTCTCCGAGAGCGTCCGTCTGGGCAATGATATTGAAAACGAACTTGCGCTCGTTGGGCGCAAAGTGGCGGAATACCCAGGCGATATCGGCGGGATGGGTCTTGGCAATCAGTTTCATCAAATTTTCGACCGCGTTGCGGCGAATCAATCGGCGAATGGTGTCCAGAAGCACCATTCCTTCATTGCCGATCAGATCTCTTTTGACATTGCCTTTCATAATGTTATTCCGAATAATAAATTAATCCTGAACGAGGTGAAAAATTTTCAACATAAAAGGTAACCGTTCAGCAGCACCGCATCTTCGGACGATCGGCCCGGCTTACGTACACGAGGTACGCGGCACCGGTCCGCTTGTCCAAATCTGCACCACTGCTGAACGGTTACAGTCCGGCGGTTTTGGATACTTTGGCGACCGCCCCGGTGAACGGTTCAACATAAAAGAAGACCCGAAAAGGTCAAGGCCAAACACTTTAAAAACAACTAATTAGCAAATAATCCTGAGTTCGCGTCAAAAAGAGGATGCTAAGCATGCAATACCCCTTGCGGGGTGAAAATCGTCAGATCCAAGGCGCGCAAATTTCGAGAAATGAAGCGTACTTCAGTACGCTGCAATGACGAGACAATTTGCAGCAACGCAGGAGCTGGCGATTTATGCCCTTCAGGGTGCTTTTTGCGACGCCATCAATCTCAATGGATGGCTAAGCTAAAATCGTCAGATCCAAGGCGCGCGAATTTCGAGGAATGAAGCGTACTTCAGTACGCTGCAGTGACGAGACAATTCGCAGCAACGCAGGAGCTGGCGACTTTTTGCGACGCCATCAAAGCCGGAAGCCGTATGGAGCCATGACCAGAAAAAGCGGCCGGCCGAAGAGAAACAACTCCTCGCTCTGGCGTCCGGGGAAAGTTCGCAGAAAACAATCCCGAACAGCAAGATCCCGGCCAACCAGCTCAACCAATCTTGCTTCGATATCATCCCGAACCAGATCCCCTTCAGTCAACAAATCATTGACCAGACCATAAGAACACTCTTGCTCCTGGCGCTCAACCAGATCAAGGACCGGATCGTCTTCCGCCAGAAGCGTTCGCCTGGCCAGAAGATCCTCACCGATTATTTTTATCAGCGGCCCGGTATCCCGGCAGAAAAGCAGACGGCATTCCAGCGGGCGATTGCGATAAACGGAGCAGCTGTTACCTTTATCGTCAAAAAAAAGACAACTCCAGCTCTTACCACGCCCTTTGATCTTGATGAATTCCGAAGCGCTGGGTAAAACTTTTTCATGACAGGGATTATAGGCCGGCTCATTCCGCCTGATCGTGACCAGCTCTCCAAATCCCATAATGCCTTGCTCGACCAGGCAAAGATCTTCGAGGTGCAAGGCTGGGCCGCCCTGCCGGCAGCAGGTGCCGCAACCCCGGCATTGCACACTGTTTTCCTGTGCATCGTGGGCAATCATATTACCTGAAATCCGTGACGGCTGTTGGTCGTTTTGGGCTTATCGATCTGTAATTCATGCTCATCTGTCGTTGTCGCGTTGAAGAAAAAAACACCAATCGTCATTTAGGTAGGAAGAATTTAACAATTTATATCATCATCAGCTCCATGGCCGGACACCAGAATTCCGCCGACAAGCAAGAGTAGCGACTATAATCAAATACCCGAAAATATGCAAAGAATGTACTTCCGTCCGGCCCCGGCCCGATAGCTGAAAATTTCGCAAGAAAATAACTTTTTGCTTAAAACATCCCGTCACTTTTTTGTGAGTATCTCAAGACCGATGAGTTCGCAAAAAGTCGCCAAAGATTAGTGGAGCGCACTTCGACAAGCTCAGCACGAGCGTTAAATCAATAAGTTGCTCCGCTCACCCTGAGCCTGCAAGTTACCCCGCTCATCCTGAGTCTGTCGAAGGAAGGGGTTTTCCGACTTTTTGCGAGCATGTCAAAACTGATGCATTCGCAAGAAGAATTAAAAAGCTGTCATTTCGAACGAATGTGAGAAATCTTGTTCTTTACACCCTCAGGGCGTAAGTTTCGTTTGCACCCTAAAGGGTATAAAAGCAGACAAGCTGCTCAACTCAGCTTTAACTTGTTGTTACTATTAAAATTTCTCCCTTTGGTCGAAATGACTTATGGCAACCTCGATTTTTTGCGACGCGATCAATTGATAATCCGGCAAATATGCGAACTATACATGCAATATCCGGGATAATGGTTTATATTATAATGTTAATTACCAGCAAGATGGAACCCTTCGGAATTCAGATTTAAGCGTCCCCTTCCCGGCCAACTTAATTCCTGGTTTAAATAATCCTATCCAGAGTTATAGCGAGCACCCCATGAGCAGCAGAATAAAAAAAGAAATCCAGCGTCGCAGGACCTTCGGGATCATCAGTCATCCCGACGCGGGTAAAACAACCCTGACTGAAAAATTATTACTGTTTGGAGGCGCCATTCAGATGGCCGGCGCCGTCAAATCCAGAAAAAACGCCAATCACGCGGTAAGCGACTGGATGTCGATCGAAAAGGAACGCGGCATCTCCGTAACCTCTTCGGTGATGAAGTTCAACTACCGGAACTACGAAATCAACCTCCTTGACACCCCCGGCCATCAGGATTTTTCGGAAGACACCTACCGGGTGCTGACCGCCGTCGACAGCGCCCTGATGGTTATCGACAACGCCAAGGGGGTCGAAGCCCAGACCGAAAAGCTTATGGAAGTATGCCGGATGCGCAATACCCCGGTGATCACCTTTATCAACAAGCTTGATCGGGAAGGTATGGAGCCCCTCGATATTCTCTCCGAAATCGAGGAAAAGCTCCAGATCGAATGCACCCCGCTTTCCTGGCCGATCGGCATGGGCAGGAGCTTCAAGGGGGTTTACAATATTCACCGGCAGGAGCTGCATCTGTTCAGCGGCGGCCATGACACCATGCCCCAGAACAGTGTAGTGGTAAAGGGGCTCGATGATCCGAAACTGGATGAACTGCTTGGCGATCAGGCCAGACAACTGCGGGACGATATTGAACTGCTGGAAGGAGCGGCCAACCCTTACTCCCATGAAGATTACCTGAAGGCCGGGCAGACTCCGGTCTTTTTCGGCAGCGCCATCAACAACTTCGGGGTCAAGGAGCTGCTCGATTCTTTCGTCGAACTTGCCCCCGCCCCCGGCCCCCGGCCCGCCGCCGAACGGATGGTTTATCCCGAAGAGGAATCCTTTTCAGGTTTCAGCTTTAAAATCCAGGCCAACATGAACCCGGCCCACCGCGACCGGATCGCCTTTTTTCGGATCTGCTCGGGCAAATTCACCCGCGGCATGAAAGTCAGGCACCACCGGCTCGGCAAGGAGATCGCCCTGGCCAATGCCACCATCTTCATGGCCCAGGACCGCAGCAATGTCGAAGAGGCTTACCCCGGCGACATTATCGGCATCCATAACCACGGCACCATCAAGATCGGCGATACCTTCACCGACAAGGAACCCCTTAAATTCACCGGCATCCCGAACTTCGCCCCCGAGCATTTCCGCCGGGTCATCCTCAAGGATCCCCTGAAGATCAAGCAGCTTAATAAAGGCCTGATCCAGCTGGCCGAGGAAGGCGCGGTCCAGCTGTTCAGGCCCATCCAGGGCAGCGATTTCATTCTCGGCGCGGTCGGGGTCCTGCAGTTCGATATGACCATGGCCCGACTCAAGGCTGAATACGGGGTTGAAGCGATCTACGAGCCGATCAACTACAGCACGGCCCGCTGGATCACTTGCGATGACCGAAAAAAACTGGCGGAGTTCATGGCCAAACAGCAAAAAAGTCTGGCCATGGATGCCGAAGACCATCTCGCCTATCTGGCCGATAGCGACTGGCGATTGTCAAGGGCCATGGAGCTTTTTCCGGATATAACATTCCAGAAGACCAGGGAGCACAGCTGATTCGGCGCCTCGCAATCGCTTACCGGCTGGTAGATCGGCCAATCCTGGATGGCTTATCCCGTGATCGGTTACCTCCCTCCGCCGCCTCGCCCCTCAAGCGATTCCCCGCCATTGGCCAGCGGTTTCCGCAATCGGGAAAAACACAAAAATGTAATAAACAGCAAGAGAGATTGCGGCATATCCCCCGATGGATTAAAATAATTGTCATTTTCTTCAGGTAACGATTGTGGAAACGCCGGCAAACATCCCCTGAAATATCGCCTGCCCGACCCATCCCCTGTCACAACGAGGGAACATGCAAAGACCAGAACCCCATTTCGGATACAGATATCTTCTCTGGCTGCCCATTGTCGCCGGTCTCTATATGCTCTCCGAGACCAATTATCTTCTCTTTCACGGCCTCGCCGAAATTTTCAGCGTCATCATCGCCTGCTGTATCTTTATTATCGCCTGGAATTCGAGGAGATTTTCCACCCAGCCCTATCTCTTGCTGGTCGGGATCGGCTATCTATTCGTTGCGATCCTCGATCTTTTCCACACCTTCTCCTTCAAGGGGCTGACGGTTTTCCCCGGCTACGACGCCGATCTGCCTACCCAGTTGTGGATTGCGGCAAGATACCTGGAAAGTCTCACCTTCCTGACCGCCCTCTATGCGTTCCGGAAGCGCTTCAAGCTGATCGCGGTCTTCGGCGGCTACATCCTGATAACTTTTCTGATCTTCGCGGCTATTTTCTGGTGGAAGATATTTCCCGCCGCCTATATCGAGGGGAGCGGCTTGACCCCTTTTAAAATCCTGAGCGAATATCTGATCTGCTTTTTCTGGCTGCTCGCCATCCTGACTATTTCCATAAGGAAAAAAGAATTCGACCGGAAGGTATACAGGTTGCTGATTGCCTCTATGGTTGCCAGCGTGACCTCCGAACTGGCGTTCACCTTCTATATCAGTGTCTTCGGTCTGGTCAATTTCAGCGGCCATATCCTCAAGATCCTTTCCTTTTATTTTGTTTACAAAGCCGCGATCGAGACCAGTCTCACCCGTCCCTACCAATCGATGTTCCGGGAGTTGAAGTTGAACGAAAAACGCTTCCGGAGCATTTACGAAACCGCCCCTCTGGCCTTTGTGGTCTGGGACAGCGAATGCCGGATAACCGACTGGAATAAAACGGCCGAGCGGATGTTCGGATGGTCCGCCGAAGAAGTCCTCGGCCGGAATCTCTTCGATTTCCTGGTTGCGGACCAGGCTAAGGGGCAGGTGAAGCAGGTCACCGATTCCCTGATGCAGGGAACCATGAACAGACGAAGCATCAATGACAACAAGACCCGGGACGGCCGGACCATCACCTGCGAATGGAACAACTCCGTTCTTGCCGACCCGGAAGGCAAACCCGAAATGGTGCTGTCCCTCGCTCTGGATATCACCGAAAAACTCAGGGCCGAGCAGGCTGTAAAAGAGAGCCACGAGAATATCAAAAAATTCGCCTACACGATTATCCACGATCTGAAAAGCCCGACCTCCAGCATGCACGGCCTGGTAAACCTCCTGACCAGGAAGTACGGGGAAGGCATGGATGACAAGGCCAGGATGTATTGTGATCAGATTGTCAGGGTATCGGAACAGATCAACTCCCTGGTCGAAAATATCAATATCTATATCAGAACCCGCGAAGTACCGCGACGCATCGAACCGGTCGACCTGAAAGTGCTTCTCGCCCTGATCAAGGACGAGTTTTTACCGCAATTCAGCAGCCGGGGAATCGAATGGGCGGTACCGGAGTCAATTCCGACGATCAGGGCGGACCGGACGGAACTGAGCAGGGTATTGAGAAACTTCATCGACAACGCCTTGAAATACGGCGGCGGCCAGCTGAGCAAAATCAGCATCGGCTACGCGGAAGACGCCACCCATCACATCCTCACGGTTACCGATAACGGAGTCGGCATGAAAAAGGAGGATAGCGAAGGCATTTTCGATATCTTCACGCGCCGGGACAACACCGGCAACATAAGCGGCTCGGGGCTGGGGTTGGCAATTGTCAAGGAGATCGCCGAGAAGTTCGGCGGCAGCGTATGGGCTGATTTCGAATATGGCGAAGGAGCGGCTTTCCATATCTCGATCCGCAAGGATCTGCAATAAGCGGCCGCCCTACAGCCATCAGATTCGGATAGCCTCTCTCCTCTCCGCCCGCCCCTTCCCCCCAAAAAAAACCGGAGCTGCCGGGAACTTCATCCCGCAACTCCGGTTTTTTTAAAAGCGCCAGTCCGATTAACTAGTGTCTGTCCAGGAATGAGGATTTTTGTCCGAGAACGAGAAGCAAGGATGTCGGAAAAGCACAGCGTACTCGTGAGCACTTTCCGACTCTGCAGCGACGAAGTTGTCGGGCAAAAAGACCATTTATGGACAGGCACTAACTTGTCACTCGATAGTGTCGATAAGCTCCCTGACCGGCTGGCCGTTGGGGGCCATGGCGACGGGATTGATCGCCAAAAGGTCTTCCCAGGCCTTTTTAGCCGCAGCCTTGTCACCCAGGTCATACAACAGGACAATCCCCTTGTTGAACCGCGATTGTTCATGGGTCGGAGAGATGTTGATCGCCCGGTCGAATGCCTTTATGGCTTCATCAGGCTGGTTATTACGGCGGTACATAACGCCGAGATCGGTCAGGACATCGGCGTTATTGGGCGCCAGTTCAAGGGACTTGTTGTAGGCGTTAATCGCCTTGGCATAGCGATTGGTGTCGAAGTAAATATGACCGAGACTGGTCCAGGCCTCGACGTTTTGGGGATTTGCCGCGACTTCCTTCTCAAGGGCGAGGATCTGGTTGGCCTGGGCCGGGGTAATTCCACCGGCGGGCTGGCCGGGAGGAGGCGCGGACTGCTGACCGGCAACCGGCGAGGAGATCTTGGCCGTCTGCATGCTGCTGAACACCACCCCGATCAGAAATCCGACCACCAGGGCCACCAGGGCCACAATTATCATAAAATCCTGTTTAACCATTTTTTCGCTCATGCTTCTTCTCCCGTTAAATATCTGTCAAAATCCGACTGTTATGGTCCTTGGTTTCAGTCAATAAATACAAGAATAATACCTGCCATTCGGCCTCAAGGCAACCGCAACCTGGCGAAAGATTTTTAACACTCTATCGAAAGATCAAGAGATCGAGCCAGGTCGCCGCGAAGAGGGTCAGGCTGATCAGGCCGTTCATCGCGAAAAACGACATGCTGATCCGGCTCAGGTCTTTAGGGCTGACGATCAGGTGCTGATAAAAAAGGGCGGCCGCCGTAACCAGCAGGCCCAGGTAATAGATGATATGCAGGTTCATCAGATAGCCGGTCATGGCGAAGAGGATAAAGGCGATAACATGGAGCAGGACCGCCAGTTTAAAGGCCCCTTCCCTGCCGAACCTCGCCGGCAGCGAAAACAGCCCGGCCTTGCGGTCGAAATCGGCGTCAAGGCAGGCGTAGACCGCGTCGAAACCGGCCACCCAGAATAAAACCCCGAGAGAGAGCACATAGGGATACCCGATCAACGAACCGTTGACTGCGACCCAGCCGCCCAGGGGCGAAAAGGCCAGGGCCGCCCCCAGAACCAGGTGGCAGAGCCAGGTGAACCGCTTGGTCAGCGAATAGAAAAAGGTCAGGCCGAGGGCGAAAGGCGAGATCAGCAAAGTCAGGCGGTTCAGGTTATAGCAGGCAAAAAAGAACAGTGCCGCCGCCAGGATCACCATGATCCAGGCCTCCCGGAGCTTCACGGTTCCGGCCGGGATCGCCCGTCCGGCGGTGCGGGGATTCCGCTTGTCGAACCGGCGGTCGACAATTCGGTTAAAGCCCATGGCGCTGGTCCGCGCCCCGATCATGGCCAGGATAATCCAGGCGAAGACGGCCGCATCGGGAATCCGCCCGCCGGCAAGAAAGGCGCCGATCAGGGCGAACGGCAGGGCGAAAACGGTATGCTTGAACTTGATCATCTCAAGCAGGGTGGCGATTTTAGTGAGCATATTTATCCTGCTTTTTTTGATATCCGTGTGGTTTGGAAATTCCCGTTATTATCGTTACTGAGAAGCAAGAAAGGAGAAGCCAGGAGTCAGGAGAAAAACTTATAAAGACCCGTCGGTTTCAGGATTTTGTCTTCCGGCTCCTGTCTTCCAGCTCGTGTCTTCAGCTCCTGGCTTCCGACTCCTGGCTTCTAAATTTACTCCCCCCAGCGCGGCTGCCCTTCGACCTCGATCCCCATAAGATCGGCGAGCCGGCCGCCGAATATTCTCGCCATTTCCCGGAGTGACTTGGGTTTATGATAAAAGGAGGGCAGCGGCGGGCAGATGGTCGCCCCGGCATCGTGAACCTTGAGCATATTCCGGAGATGGGTCCGGTTGAAAGGGGTTTCGCGGACCGCCAGCAGTAACGGGCGGCGCTCCTTCAGGGTCACATCGGCGGCCCGGTGGATAAGGTTGCCCGAAAAGCCGTTGGCAATCGCCGCCCCTGGAAGCAGCACGCCCCGGGCGGGGCGTGCCGTTCCCGCGACGCCTTCGGGAGGCCGTCTGGGAGCTTCACGAGCGCTTCGTGCAGGAGGCGGATGGCGAACGCTTTCCGGCGCTGCGCAACG
>JAWOIQ010000197.1:0-10513 GCA_046484585.1 Desulfurivibrionaceae bacterium | reverse complement strand
CGCTCTTATAGACCGCCTTGATCCGGTCAACCTGATTGCCCCAGCCCAGGAACTTATTGCCCCAGCTGGCGTCCTGACGACCGATCAGGTAGGTGCCGCCGAACATGTTGATCGTCATATGGTAACGGTCGGCAGTAACGGCATTGTCACCTTGACCTGCAGGCCCACCAGTGAGACTTTGTGTGTTGATGGCATTTACCGGAAAGTTGTTACCGAAGATTTGGTCGGCCAGGATCAAGCGGGTGCTTATCTTGACATCGTCATTGACCTTGATGGTGGCGACGAGACGATAGCGCTGATCCATGGCCTGGATCTTATCGGCGTTAGCATCACTCGCATCAGTGGTATTGTTTTTGTAAACCCCACGCCAGCGGGCGTCCCCCCCAATGCTCAGCATATCCTCGGCAAGGGCGGAAGACGCCATGCCGGCAACCAAACCGAGCGCAACTGCAAAACTTAACGCTTTCTTCATCCTTAAATCTCCTTTTGTTAGATTTAGCAGGTTAACCGATCAGTTGCAGTCGCAATGATCGCCCGGAACGACCGGGTAAAACCGACTTACACACAAATTCATAATCGTTTTTTCTACTCGTGACTTCTTGGCTTGTCAAGTGTTTTGCGCCCATTTTCCTGAAATCCGCCGTCACAATAAAGTAAAATCTTTTTGATAACGCCGACTTCCATCTTCCAGAAAAAACATTACCACATTGTGGTATTCAATAAAATTCTTTTTCCCTTCCGGCACGCCACCTTAAAACCTGCGATATAGTATGCAAATCTCAAGCCAAACCTGCAACTGCTCGATAAGGATGAAACTTCGGGCAGATGAAATGACAGCTTACAACATAACGGTGTGTCCAAACGACAACATCAGGGCAAACTGTGTTATAAAAACCACAGGTCCAAGGTTCAAAGCTCAAGGCTCAAAGTAAAAGGTTCGAATGGATTAGGGCGCCGGGGGAAGAATAAAGTTGAGAGCTGAAAGATGAATTTGCGGAGTCGCCGAAAATTTGATGGGCATCGCAAAAAGTCAATAATTAGTCATTGCGGGCGCAGCAAAGCAATCCGAAACATACAACTTACTGAAAAAACTGGATTGCTTCGCTGCGCTCGCAATGACCTTGCAAAATCAGTTTTTACTTTTTTATCTTGGACCTTGAGCCTTGAGCCTTGAGCCTTAAACCTTGAACCTTGAACCTTGGGCCTTGGACCTTGAACCTCGCTTTTAAAAGCCGGCCAAGCCGTATGAGGCCACGTAACTTTGCAGGCCGGCAAACAAACCGCCGGATTTTTCCGTGACCAGACCGAGATGCAGGCGAGCGCCTTCAACCTGGAAACTCGCCACGTAACCGCCGATCTCGCCGCTCGACCAGAGCTCCGTAAATGTTACGCCGTTCCAGGTCAGCACCTTGACCGAGCCGCCGACAAAACTGCCGACGGTCTTAAGCAGCGCCGCAACCCCGGAAGGATTTTCCATGGCCACCAGTTCCTGGCGGCCATTGCCGTTAAGGTCTTCGGCAACAAGTCGGGTCGGCACCTGCATATTTTCATGATTGCCGCTGCCGGAATAAGGCTCACCGAGAAACCGTCTGGTATAGCCGTACTCATTGCTGCCCCGCCAGAGGACCTCGCCTTCACCGTTGTACACCAAAAGCTTGCCGTCCCGGGTCTGGACGGCGATCTCCAATCGACCGTCGCCGGTGAAATCACCCGGAACGAACTCGTACAGATTGGCAGAGTCGGGAATGGCGAACCTGTCATCGAGATCCAGGGAGCCGGTCGCGGGATCGGCTTTATAGATGCCCGGTCTGACCGGACCCTCGAAATCGGCCTGCTGGCCGTATAGCCCCCAGCCCCGGCCCGGCACGAAAATGGGCCGCAGATAGTGGGGCTGCCGGTCGAACAGTTTGGTGAATTGCCGGCCGTCCCATTCCGCCGCGTATGAATAGGGGGTGTTGCCGGACACCGCGCTGACATAGATCTCGGCCCGGCCATTATTGTTGAGGTCGGCGAGATTAAGGGCGATTATCCTGACGTGTCGGGGGGCTTTGGGGATCTCGGCAACTTTACGCAGCTGCCCGTTGTCGCGGCGGAATACCGTGATTTTCTGTTTCTCGGCAACCACGATCTGCTCGCCGCCCTCGCCGAACAGATCGCCGGCATCGATCACCTGAATCTCCAGATCGAGAAATTGACTGCGGGTCGCGGACAGGTCCGGATCGGGCGATAAGACTTGCCCGTTTTCAGGCCCGGAAACCGGCGCGGTCGGCATTGGAGGGGCTACGGCTGGGACTTCCGCCGGAGCTTCAGGGGGGGGCGGAACGACAACGGGCTCTTGAAAGATCCGATCGGGATGCAAGGATTGATCTTCCGGGGCCGGAGCGGACTCGGTAGATGCCGGCGGCACCTCGGCCGGGGCCTCTTCTTCCTTAAAGGGGCGCCGCTCCTCACCCAACATAACCGAACTCACTTCCGTGGCTATCAAATCCACCGCGCCGATCAGCCGGGCCTGATTTTCGGCGGCGGCAAAAAAACTCTCGGAAATATTTTTTTCAACCATATACAAGCGGGCATCGATACTGACACTCGGCCCCAGAACCGTGATACTGCCGGTCAAGACCAGATCGGCCGCCAGCTTCTCGGCAAGCGCCTCAGGGTCCCGCTCGTCCCGGTCGCCAACAAGATCCGCCGCTTCGCCTCCGCCGATGACCACAACCCCGGCCCGCGCCGCAATCCGGCTGGCAAGCATGGTCCGGACCCCTTCCTTCAGATAGTCCGAATCGTCGGGCGCGTTCAGGGTAAAGGGCAGAACGGCCAGTCGGGGTTTGGTTTCTTCCTGGGCATGGGCAAGAGATCCGACAAGCAGGGTTGCCAGCATAATCAAACAACAGCGCTTGAAAATTCTCGATATCTTCATGGCTATACTCTCTTTTTATTGATGAATTCGCAAAAAAACAACCAGGCGCTGTTTAAGGGTATAAGTTTCGTACGAGCAGGCCAGCTGCTCAACTCAGCTTTAACTTGCCCTCCCCCTATTCGGCAAGCATTATTTGGCATGGTTGATTTATCTACCACAATGTGGTAGATAAACGGGATTAATGGGCCGGCGAGGAGGTCGAGATTGTCATTTTCCTGAATCCGTGAGCTTTCGGGACGGTGCGGATGCAAGACGTCAACGTGATTTAAAAACCTCATTTGCGGTTTACGGAGCAGTCCCGCCGACCTCACCGCCCTTAGCCGCTAAATTCATAACGACCCCGTTCCCGGCCGCAAACCCATTCGCAGCCGAAGCCGCTCCTGAGCGATATCGGCGGAGCTTTTTAGGGGGACGGCCGAATTCGGCTTGAAATCAGGATGGGAAAAATCCCGATAACCAGTTATAAATGAGTTCGCAAAAACTCACGGGATGGCTAAGCAAAAAGTTTGATGCACAAGGAGTGGCTGTATTTTTGTGACTGAGGCCATACATGTGTATGCCGAAAGAGCAAAAATAGACACGACGCAGGAGATCGGAGTTTTTTACGACGCCATCATATTTCCCCGCCTCCGAATAATCCGGAGGCCGGAGTTGACCGAAAAGACATGAATAACGAGGAAGCCATGCAAAATCGCAAGATTGAATTAAAAGAGTGTCTCAAAACTTACACCTACGACCAGGACAAGGCCATGAGCCCGGTGGAGACGGTGGAACGTTTCCAGGAAAAGCTCAAAACAGTCAACCTGGACATTCTCAAAGAGATCCGTCGGATCGACAACGGCCGGCTCGACATCCCGGTATATTTCAGCGTCTGCGGCAAGGACGCCTTAAACACCATCGGCAACAAGAAACAGATGGGCAAGGGCAGCACCCCGGAACAGTCCCGGGCCAGCGCCTGCATGGAACTGGGCGAAAGATTCAGCTTCTTCAGCTTCAAGAGCAACCCGGCCAATTTCATCAACTCCACCTATGAAGATCTTAAAGCCGAAGGCAAGCCGGTCCTGCCCCTGGAAAGATTATTGCAGTCGGTCCATGACGAGAAAACCACGCCGGAGCTTTTGGCCAGAATGCTGGAAGGCATCACCATGCAGTGGGTCTGGGCCACCAACCTCTCCGCCGGCGGCAAGGAAGTACTGGTGCCCTTTTCCTGGTTTTACGCGATCAACGAATTCAACGGCCCTTCGGCCGGCAACACTTACGAAGAAGCGGTCAACCAGGGGGTCTGCGAAATCGTCGAGCGCCATGTCTGCTCCCTGGTCTGCCGCAACCAGATCAAAACCCCCCTGATCGACCCGGACAGCGTCAAGGACCCGGTGGCCCGGGAACTGCTCGACAAATTCGCCAGAAACGGCATCGAGGTCTACCTGAACGATTTCAGCCTCGACACCGGCATCCCGACCATCGGCGCCCTGGCCATCGATCCCGCGACTTTTCCGGAATCGAGCGAGATCGTCTACACGGCCGGCACCACCCCCAACCCGGAAAAATCCCTGATCCGGGCCCTGACCGAGGTGGCCCAGCTGGCCGGCGACTTCAACAGCAAGGCCAACTATGTCGCCTCGGGACTGCCTAAACCCTTGAGCATGGATGAGGTGAAATACATCACCAATCCCGGCAGGACCGTTTCCATCGACGAGCTCCCCGACCTGACCGACAACGACATCCGGGTGGAGGACGAACGCTGTATCGAGGCCCTGAAAAAACTCGACATGGAGGTGCTGATCGTCAACACCATGCATGACGATCTGCAAATCCCCACCCTTTATACCATCGTGCCCGGCGCCCACTTCCGGGAGCGCTCGATGGTCAGTAACGCCGGGCTGTTCGCCGCCAAGCTGGTCAACGAACTGATCGACGATCCCGAGGAAAAGGCACGCCACTTCAGCCGCCTCGAAGAACTGGCTCCGGCCTCGTACTTCATCGAGTTCTACCTGGGCCAGAACCTATACAACACCGGCCGGCCGGCCGAGGCCCTGCCCCACCTGCGAAGGGCTCTGGAGCTCAACCCGGACGAAGAGGATATCCCCTACATCTATTCATTCCTGGGCAGTTGCCTGAAGGATCTGGAACAGTACGACGAGGCAATCGCCACCCTCAAGCAGGGCGCCGAGCACGACGACGAGCGGCCGGACCTGCATAATCTCCTGGGCTTCTGCTACTTCAAGCTGGCCGACCACGCAGCGGCGGTCGAGCACTTTTCCCGGGCAGTGCATCTGGCCCCGAACTCGGCGATCGATTACGCCAACCTCGGGGTGAATTACCGGAAACTCGGCAAGAACGATGAGGCGATGAAGTCCCTGGCCCTGGCCCTCTCCCTTGATCCCTCGATCGCCTTCGCGCAACAGCATATGGACGAACTGGCCGCCGAAGGCTGATGGCGTCGCAAAAATCGCCAGCTCCTGCGTTGCTGCAAATTATCTCGTCATTGCGGCGTACTGAAGTACGCCTCATTCCTCGAAATTTGCGCGCCTTGGATCTGACGATTTTTGCTTAGCCATCCCGAGACATTTTCGCGTTGAAAATCCGGCACGGATCTATTTGCAGCTTGTATTATCATTAAAAAAGGGCGGGATTAAGAATTCCGCCCTTTTTCGCTATCTAAGAGAAGTTTTGAAATTAGATAAAATCCTCGAATACCCTTCAATCAGCTAGTTAGAATCCCATCGGGAAATGCCTTACAGAATCCGGCCATTCATTATTTGTCCCGTCTATTCATTGCTTAATACTCTCCTCCGCCGGCCCTGAACAGAAGAGACAATCTGGCAAAGACCACGGTCTCCTCATATGAATAATCCTCGGTATACGTGGTGTAATAAGATCCATTATAATACGTTTCTTCATAAGTATCGGATTCATTAGCCTGGTATCTGAATCCAAGTTCAGGACATATTGAGACAACCCCCGGGAGATTGATGTTCGCCCCGAGAACTACGCCTAGGCCAAAACCAATGAAATCGATATCATCCTTCCAGGCAATAGACTTATCCCAGGTGGCATATTCCAAGTGAACCTCCGGCCCCAGCCAGAGCCGAAAATCATCCGTCCTGACGAGACCGAAACCGAAGGCATTATCTATACTGATTGAATTCCCGTCAATATCGAAATCGGCAGTTTCAGGCTCCACCGACATGTCATTGAAGCCAACATGGAGCCTGTAGTTGAATACGCTTCTTTTCGAGACATTGCTGTCCAGGACAAAACCGAACCCTGTCTTGGTAACATCTACATCTTCGTTAAACTGGTCGAAACTGCCCGTTCCCGAGGTGGTTTCCAAATAACCCCCAAAACCAACTGCCAGAGCGCTGTCAGCGCTTAAAACAACAACCCCTGAAACAATAAACAGGGCGAACGCCGTGATCGAAAAAAAATTTCTCATCCTTTCCTCCTTTTGGATATTCCAGGTATTTACCGAACCGGCAATACCTAACAAATTAAAAAACCACGGGAACAAAAACATATGAACCAAGGCTCTGTCAATAACAAAAAACTGGATCTACGGTTCGTAATAGCCGGCTACCTCTTGACTGTAATCGCCATGCGGTTCGCTCCGAACATAAAGCGGCGGCATTCTTACCGGCTCGTCGACATCACCATTAACCGCCTCCACCAGCACCAGGCGGCAGACGGCACCGGGATAACCGTAAACCTCCCGGAGGCGCGAGACCGACAGACCCCCGACCCTCAATTCATTCCGTAATTCAATAGCCCGATCGGCCGGATAGATTAAATCAGCCCTTCCCCCGTCGACCAAAGCCCAATTCATTGCCTTGACGAGATCCTTGAGGCCGCCCCTTAACTCATGGCGGGCAATGGCCTGTTCCGGCTGGGGATTTATCCGGGCCGAGCCGAGTTTTCGATAGGGGGGATTGCAGACCACCCGATCGAATGAGGCCGCTTCGCAGTAGTTTTCGATATGCCGCAGATCCCCTTCTACGATGTTAATCCGCTCGCTCAGCTGATTGACCGCGACATTTCGACGGGCCAGCTCAGCTAGACGGGGCTGCAACTCAAGCCCGGTAACGGCTATTCCGGGCCGGCGATAGGCGAGAATCATGCCGATAATCCCGCAGCCGGTACCAAGATCCAGAATTTTTTCAAAGGGAGATGTTTCAAAGAAATGGGCAAGCAGCACCGAATCCTGGGAAAAGCGGTAGCCGCCGGGATGCTGCCGGCAGATCAGACGGCCGCCAAAGAGAGAGGCGTCTCCAGCTTCAGGTTCGGAGGATTCGGAGATCAACCTTTTCGCCTTCGACCATCGGGTTCATCACCAGTCCGGTCAAGATCTTCGGATAGAAGTAGGTCGATTTATGGGGCATGACCAGTTCGGCGTCCGAGACCTTCTTGACCTGGTCGACCTCGGTATTGTTCATCAAAAAAATGACACTGGTTCTGCCGGGCTCACCGCTCTCCTTGACCGCCCGATCGAGAGCATCGTCGGGATCGCTGAAATAATCGACCAGATTGTCATCTTCGCACCTGTCGAGATCGAGCCCCAGATATTTGCCGATAATCAGCTCGGAAAGCACAACCACGTCCAGTTCACGGAGCGGAGCGGGCATCTCACCGAAGCCGGCTTCCCGCATGATTCCCGCCTTGCCGATCAGCAAAAAGCAGCGGTCCTCACCGGGATGATATAATCCGAAGACATTACCAAGATCCCTTTTCTCTTCCATCCGGGCCAAAGCTTCCGAAAGCAGAACCTCCCGGGTACCGCCTTCGATCTCCTCGATTTCAAATCCCGGGGTCAGCCCGGCAAGCAGCTCATCGGCGGAAGTCTCGGCCAGCCGGACCAGACGGTGGGTCGGCAGGACGGAAAGACCGGGATCCTCAATGGCGCAGAGGTACATCATAATAAAATTGAAAGGGCTGTCCTCGGCCAATTCGCCCCGGCGCTCGACCATCAGTTCCCGCATCTGCAGAGCGGTGTTGTAGCGATGGTGGCCGTCGGCGATATAGAGACATTTGTCAACAAACAGTTCCTGCGCTTCAGCAATCGCCGCCCGCTCGCTCACCCGCCAGAGTGTGTGCCGGCAGCCGTCCTGATCCTCGCAGGAACAAAGGGGTTCCGGTTCGCGGCCCTTCTCCAGAACCCGGATAACCTGGTTCTCCCGGTCCGGGTAAACGGAAAAGACCTGACTGAACTGGGTACGGCAGGTATCGAGCAAGCGGAGACGATCGCTGACCACGTTCCGGAAAAACTGTTCGTGGGGTTTGACAATTCCCTCCGAAAATTCAGCCAGCCCGGTCAGACAGATCAGTCCCTTGCGGGTCAAGCGACCGCGGGAGGGATGGTTATAATCGATATAGTAGAGATAGATAACCGGCTGCTCTTCCCTGATCAGAATCCCCTGACCTTGCCATTCCTCGAGAACTTTGCGAGAATTTGTGTAGCGCTCGTCGGTCATCCCGCCGGGCTCGATGTTCTTGCTCAGATCAAGCTTGATCATGCTGTAGGGATTTTTTTGCAGTAACTCCTGCTGGACTTGTAAATTGATAACGTCGTAAGGCGGGGTTACCACCTCTTCAAGACGGGATATTTTAGCGGTGTTATAGCGCAGACCGCTGAAAGGGGCGACAATAGCCACTGACATGCTCCAAGTGTTAAATTTTCAAATGACAAAATGCAACTGTCCGGGGGTTAATCCTTACGGGGCGCAAGGATTGGAATGAGCCCTACATGACGGGTTGTCATCGGGCCACCTCTTCCCTGACTCACCGCTTACCGCGGCTTATCCCCCTGCCGCGAACTGGACCAGGCTACAAAGATTCTAATGTAAAAGTGTGGTGTTTTCTGTTACAAAACAAGACGCTTTGTAGTCAAAAACCAATGGACTTTCAAGCTTTATCTAATTCAAGATAATCGTAAATTCCCCACACCCGAAAGGAGAGAAAAAATGTTCGATATTTTTGTAAGATCCCATTTCTCGGCCGGCCATCACCTTCGCGACTACCCCGGCAACTGCGAAAGACCGCACGGCCATAACTGGAAGGTCGAGGTAACCATCCGGGCCGAGAAACTCGACGCGATGGGCATGGCCCTGGATTTCAGGGTTGCCAAGGAGACCGTCAGGGAGGTAGTTGACAGCCTCGACCACATGGACCTGAACGAGCATCCCGCTTTCCAGGACCGCAACCCGTCGTCGGAGAATATCGCCCGCTATATTTTCGAAAACCTCAAAAAAACCCTGACCGCCGACAATTACGCACCTTACAGCGTCGAAGTTCGGGAAACCGACAACTGCGGAGTAATCTATCGTGAAGACCCCGCAACACCTTGAGGTTTCAGAGCTGTTCTTCAGCATCCAGGGCGAATCGAGCTATGCCGGGCAGCCCTGCGTCTTTATCAGGCTGTCGGGCTGCAACCTGCGCTGCCGCTACTGCGATGCCGGCTACACATACGAAGAGCCGGGAACCTTAAGGGATATCGGCGAGATCCTCTCTTTTGCCGGACAATATCCCGACTTCCCGGTGGAGATCACCGGCGGCGAACCGTTGCTCCAGGACAATGTCTATCCGCTGATGGAGGAGTTGCTGAAGGCCGGCCGCAAAGTTCTCCTGGAGACCAACGGCAGCATCAACCTGGCCAAGGTCCCGGCCGGGGTGGCAAGGATCATGGATGTCAAATGCCCGGGCAGCAAGATGCACGAACACCTTGAGAAGGGAAACCTCGAACTGCTCGGCCCCGGCGACGAACTCAAGTTCGTCCTCTGTTCCCGGGCCGACTACGACTGGGCGACGGCTTTGATCAGGAAAACCCCTATAAACAAGTCAGTGATCATCCACGTCTCCCCCGTGCCGGGCGAACTCGACCCGGCTCGCCTGGCCGAATGGATCCTCGAAGACCGGCTGCCGGTCCGGCTGCAACTGCAGCTCCACAAGATTATCTGGCCGGGGATAAACCGGGGGAAATAAGGAAGGGATTAGGGGCAAGGTTCAAGGTTCAAGGGGCAAGGGACAAGGTTAGGAGTGAGGAGTGAGGAGTGAGGGGTTATGAGTTATAAGTTGAAAGTTATAAGTTGAAAGTTGACAAATTCACCAAAGGTCCAGGGACACCCTTGGCCGTCATTCCCGCGCAGGGGGGAATCCAGTTTAAGCTCAACCGTTGTCCACTTATTGCCATCCGAGACAGCTATAATGTCATTTCGACCAACGGGAGAAATCTTAATATTATCAACAGTTTAAAAAATAAAGCTGCATCCGTCTCTGTCCTTGCCCCTCACCCCTCACCCCTCACCCCTTGCCCTTGCCCCTTGCCCCTTGCCCCTTGCCCCCTTGTCCCTTGAACCTTGAACCTGTTATTCATCATAGCCGAAAACCCGGCGCCGGAAAAAGTCAACCATTCTCTGGCGCCGCTCGGAGCCTTTTGCCTGTTCGGGTATCATATCGGAAACTTCCATCTGCAGAATGGACATCTTGTACTCGATATGGGCCGCAAAACGGTTATCGAGATACCAGGCGAAGATCAACCCGAAAAGGAGGCCCGGCGGGGTAAAGCCTTCCGTGCCGTTTAGCAGCCGGGTATAGACTTGGGGGTTT
>JAWOIQ010000137.1:0-7960 GCA_046484585.1 Desulfurivibrionaceae bacterium | reverse complement strand
GATCCGGCAATTCCCAGAACTTCTCGACCTCGTCAAAATCCCTGGTCACCGGGCTGGGCGGCAGGCTGTTTAAAAAGGTGGCGCCGTAGCTCTTGGTAAACAGCCGCACATCGAGGATGGCCAGCACGCCGCGGTCCGAGTCGGAGCGCATCAACCTGCCGACTCCCTGGCGCAGGGCCAGAATCGCCCGGGGTACCTGATAATCGAAAAAGGGATTGCCGCCCTCCTCCCGGACCCGGTCGACCCGGGCCTTGACCACCGGATCGCTGGGCACTTCGAAGGGCAGCTTGTCGATAATGACGCAGCTCAAGGCCTCGCCGGGGACATCGACCCCCTCCCAGAAAGAGGCCACCGCAAGGAGTACCGAGTGGACATCGGTCGAGAATTGTTCGAGAAGGACCGAGCGGGGCGCGGTGCCCTGCATGAGAACCGGATACTCCAGCTCGTTCTGGAGAAATTCATGGGCCTCGCGCATCCCGGTCAGGCTGGTAAAGAGGATCAGGGCCCGGCCCTTCGAGCTGCGGACCAGACGGCTGATCAGTTGCGGCGCCTCCCCGGGGAAGCGCTCGGTGCCGGGGGCGGGAAAATCGCGGTCCGGGACAAAGAGCAGGGTGCGATTCCGGTAATTGAAGGGGGTGGGCAGGGCCAGGGTTTCGGTTTCCGGGGGCAGGCCGAGCCTTTCCAGGAAGAAGTCGAACCGGTTGCCGGTTGCCAGGGTGGCGGAGGTGAAAACCGCGGACTGCACCTGGCTGTAAAGAAATTCCTGGAGTTCGCCGGCCACCCGGATCGGCGAGGCGGACAGCACCACGGTCCGCTCCCGCCGCTCAAGCCAGTAGATCATGGTGCTGTCCACCTCTTCGCCGGTGATCTTTCGCAGCGCGTCTTGCAGCTCCCGGCAGCGGCCAAGAAAACCGTTCCAGACCTCGCCGCAGGCCAGGAGGTTGTCAAGCTGGCCGGCAAGACCGTTGAAGAGGATATCGAGTTCGGCGAGTTCGTCCCGCCAGCCCGAAATACCCTTCACCACCGTACCGAGATCGAAGCGGCCGGTCCGCCCCGCCAGCATGGTTGCCAGCCGGTCAGCCCCGGTGGCCATCGCCCTGGCCAGCTGCAGGGTCTTCTCCCGGCTCCGGCCCGACAACTCCGCCTCGGCCAGGGTCTCGACATCCCGGGCCAGGTCGATCATCTGGTAGTGGCTCACCGAGATCCCGAAATAGCGGGTGGCGGTCTCCTCGATATGATGGGCCTCGTCGAAGATCACCGCCTCGTAGCGGGGCAGCACCTCGGCGTTGCCGAAACGGCGCAGGGCCAGATCGGAGAAGAACAGGTGGTGATTAACAATCAATATCCGGCTTCGGGCCGCCTCCCGCCGGAGCCGGGTGATGAAACAGACCGGCCACTCAGGGCAGTCGCCGCCCAGGCACTGGGAGGCGTTGGCGCTGATCGCGGACCAGAGCGGGGAGCTGTCGGCCAACCAGGCCAGTTCGGCCCGATCCCCGCTGGCGGTCTCGGCCGCCCAATCGCCGATCGCCTGCAACTCGCCGCCCAGACCGAAAAACTTCTTCCGGGGTGCCGCCATTACCTGGTGCCAGCGGTAAAGACAGAGATAGTTCTGCCGGCCCTTGACACAGAGGGCGGAAAGATCCTTAACGATATGTTTTTTAATAAAGGGGATCTCTTTATCAAGAATCTGGTCCTGGAGATTGAGGGTGCCGGTAGAGACCACCACCCTGCGGCCGGAAAGGGCGGCCGGGACCAGATAGGCCAGGGTCTTGCCGATCCCGGTCCCGGCCTCGGCGGCGAGGAGCCGGGACCCGCCGCTGTCCGCCGGCGCCGCGAGGCCGCGCATCACCGCTTCGGCCAGCTTGAGCTGCCCTTCCCGATATTCGTAACCGGGCAGCCGGCCGGCCAGAATTCCTTCCGGACCGAACACCTTCCTGATGTCAGCCAAAGCCGAGCTCTCTTCCATCGCAATAGATCCTTTGCCGTAACCGATCACGGGATAAGTCGCCCAGTATTGGCCAATCTCCCAGCCGGTAAGCGATTACAGGGTACCGAAGATGCAAGGCATCGGCCTGCGCTGTGTACTGGTGTACATGAGCAGGCCGACACAGCAGATTCGGCACCCTGTAATCGCCTACCCTTTGTCGGCTCATCCAATCCGTTATCGGTCGATTTCTTGACAAGCCGATTTTAATTCTGATAGCTTAACATGAGAAGGAATAATAAAATCACATTAAAAAAGGAGAAAAAAATGGCCAACTTCAAAAAAATCATGGTCCCCATCGATTTTTCTGAAAACTCTCCCAAGGTACTCCAGAGCGCCGTTGAAGTCGCCGAAAAATTCGAAGCCGCCCTCTCAATCGTCTTTGTCGTGCAGAGTTTCGAAGACTACTCGGGATTCTTCGTCCCCCATATGCCTATCAGTCAGTTTGAACAGGAAATGGTCGAAAGCGCCGAGGAAAAGATGGAAAACTTCCTGGCCGAAAACCTGAAAAGCGACGTGCCCTATAATTCCGCGGTACTGCAAGGCGACGTCGCCGAAAAAATCATCGAATATGCCGAGAAGAACGATATCAGCATGATCGTCATGGGCACCCACGGCTACAAGGGCCTGGAAAAGGTCCTGTTCGGCAGCATTGCCGAAAAGGTGGTCAAGACATCTCCCTGTCCGGTCCTGACCGTCAATCCCTATAAATAAGCCGACTGCCCGGCTCAGCCATCCCGAGACTTTGCGACGCCATCAAGCTTGATGGCGTCGCAAAAAGCTACGGGATGATTTCCCTGCCGCAAAAACTCGAAATCAAGTCACTGCGAGCGCAGCGAAGCAATCAGGATAATACTCTCCCTGAAGACCGTGGATTGCTTCGTCGCCGCGCTTCTCTTCATAAACCCTTATGAGATCTGCCTGACGACGGCGGCTATCCGTTGCCGCTGCCCGGTGATTTCGGATAGGGGCAGACCGCTGAGCCGGCTCCACACCTGGTTGAACGAATGACCCTCCAGAAGATAGAGTTCGAGCAGATTACGCGGACCCGCCTGGGCCGGGAGTTTCTCCCGCCATAACCTCGCTGCCCGTTCAAGGGGGGCATCGCCGGCAGCCGGGGCGGTTGCGAGGATATCATTTACGGCGACGCTCATTGCCCCGCGGGCTTCGGCCAGCTCGGCCCGACAGGCGGGGATTACCTCGGGCCCCGCCGCCGCCGGCAACTCGATCGCGGCCAGCAGCGCCGGCCTCGATCCGGTCAGCTCTTCCCAACCGTCAAACAGAAGAGCCGCCGCCTCTTCGCTGCCGGTAACCAGTAACGGCGCCTGCTCCGGATCCATGGCGTACAGAACGGACCAAGCCTTGAAGAGACGCTCGCCGCCGGGGCCTTCCTGACCCAGTCCCGATATATTGTTACCGGTATCGATGACTCCGCCGTCGTCCTCATCCCGGGCATCCATCTCGCCCTTAAGGCCCTCAAAGAGCGCCCGCTCGCTTCGCTTTAATTCGCTGAGATCCCTGGCGAGCTCCCGACGCTCCCGGTTCAGAATCTCGGCCAGCCGCAGGACCAGACGCGCCTGCCATATTTTTTTGGTGAGCCGCGAATCGGGGTCGGTTTCCTTTTTGCCGCCATGCAGGCCGGCAATCAGCTGGTGTACCGAAGACTCATCCCGGTCAACCAGGGCGTCGGCCGACAGGGTGGCAAGATAGCCCCCGTAAAAATCGGCGGCGTGGGCCTTGATGTCCCGGATCATGGCCAGGAAATGCTCCCGTTGATCGCCGAGGGGCAGAACCACCCGGCCCTGCCGGTAGGGGAAGAGTTCATCGTCGTTCTCCTCCCCCTCGACGATCCTGTAGTACTCGATTTCGTCGAACAGGCAGAGCAGGCTGTCCAGCCGGTGGTGGCTGGGGGCGGTATCGGGAAAATAAAGTCCCTTCAGGATGTTCATCTTTAAAATCCGTTATAAATGGGCTATTCTGAGGCGATCTGCTCGATTGACCGCAAACAATGGTATATATATATGATGAAAAAGCTCGGCGAAAAAATATCCCTGGCAATCCTGACTTTGGCCTACCTGCTCTCCAGTCTGCGCTATTTCCCGGGGCGGCCCCGGGCAACCCTGGTTGAAACCGCGATCCACCTCCTGACCGTAGCACCTTTTCTGGTCGGGGCCATCCTCATCTATAACTCCTTCCACCGCCGCCGGAGCGGGACAAGAGCTCCGCTGTCAATCATGCTGCGGATCGGCCTGAGCCTGGGGATTATCATCGAATTCCTTGCCGGTCTCTACCACTACCTGAACATCAACCAGATCGGATAATCCCCCGCCGTTCAACCGCGAATCATCGAATTATCCGGATGGTAGCCGGACGGCGCCGTGGTATTGGGCAGCAGAAATGAGCGCCGGCCGATCAGGGTGCCGGGATTGGTCACCGAGTTGCAGCCGGTCTGGACCTGATCTCCCAGGACGGCGCCGAACTTGCGCAGGCCGCTATCCACGGTGCCCTCCGCGGTTCTCACCGGGACGTTGCCGGCGACGAAACGCAGATTGGCCATTTTGGTGCCCGCCCCCAGATTGACCCGGTTGCCGAGGATGGTATCACCCAGATAGGCAAAATGTCCCGCCTTGGCGTCGTCCAGAAAAATCGTATGCTTGACTTCGGTGACATGGCCGACCACGCATCTCTTGCCGATCAGACAGTTGCCCCGCAGGTAGGCGCCTTGCCGGACCTCGCTGAAATCGCCGATCACCACCGGGCCGTCGACAAAGGCGCCCGACTCGATCAAGACCCCGCGCCCGAAACTAAACGCCTCGCCCCGCAGAGTCACCCCGGCCATGATCACCGTGGCGCCGGGCATTAAACGGTCGCCGTCGTATACCGCAAGAGCGCCCCTGCCCACATCGCCGAAACGGATATCCAGTCCGGCCGCGTCCCGGAAATGGTCCTCGAAGAACAGCCAGGTCCGGTCAAGGGGGCGGCCGGTCGCCATTTCCGGAGGCAGGGCGGGATATTGCCGGGCGGCCAGATAATCGTTCAGCCGGACCAGAGCCTCCCAGACCGGGCCCGCGCTGAAGAGCTGCCGATGTTCAAAATCGTCCAGATCGAAAAAAGAATTTGCGGATAGGACAGTCGTCATTATAGTGTATTCCAGGCTGAATTTTCTGAAGCTCTTTTTGCGCAAATCATCTAAATTTACGCACATAATGTTGTAAAACAGTATTAATTTCAAGGTTAATCGATTAAAGGGCATGGGACAGCTTCCGCCTGAACGGGTTCCGATCAGCTGCTGAATATGAAAAATTGAGTTCTCAACCTCAAAAAGGAAACTATCTTGGATATAAACGACTCCATCTCAGACGCTATCCCCGAATTCCCCGATCTTGACGATCACGAGATTCCCGAAGTCCTGCCTCTGATGGCGGTCCGCGACGTGGTGGTCTTCAATTATATGATAATCCCCCTCTTCGTCGGCCGGCCGAGTTCGATTTCGGCGGTTAACGAGGCCCTGACCAAGGACAAGATGCTGATGCTCGGCACCCAGAAGGATGCCACCATCGACGAACCCGGTCCCGATGATGTTTACGAAGTCGGGATGGTCTGCATGATCATGCGGACCCTGAAACTGCCCGACGGCCGGCTCAAGGTCCTGGTCCAGGCCATGAACAAGGCCAGAATCGAGCGCTTCGAACAGACCGAGCCTTTCTTCATCGTCAAGGCGGATCTCCTGCATGACGAGGAAATCGGCGAGATCACCGTCGAAACCGAAGCCCTGATGAGAACGGTGCGCGAACAGACCGAAAAGATCCTCGCCCTGAAAGGCATCATGTCCTCCGACCTGATGGTCATTCTTAACAATATCGAAGAGCCGGGCCGGCTGGGCGATCTGGTGGTCTCCAACCTCCATCTCAAAACCGCGGAATCGCAGTCGGTTCTGGAAATCAGCCAGCCCGTCGAAAGATTGCGCAAGGTCTCCGATTTTCTCAACAAAGAGCTGGAAGTGTCGGCGGTTCAGGCCAAGATCCAATCGGAAGCCAAGGAGGAGATGGGCAAAACCCAGCGCGAATACTATCTGCGCGAACAGCTCCATGCCCTGAAAAAAGAGCTCGGCGAAATTGATGAACGGGCCCTGGAACTGGAGGATCTCAAGAATAAACTGGCCAAAACCAAAATGCCGCCCGAGGTCAAAAAAGAGGCGCATAAACAGCTGAAAAGGCTGGAGGTCATGCATCCCGACGCCTCGGAGGCGACCACGGTCAGAAACTATCTCGACTGGATTCTCGACATCCCCTGGCGCAAATCATCCCGGGACCGGATCGACATCAAGGAAGCCAAAGAGGTCCTCGATGCCGACCATTACGGCCTGAACGAGGTCAAGGAAAGAATCCTCGAATACCTGGCGGTCCGCAAACTCAACAAGTCCACCAAGGGACCGATTATCTGTTTCGTCGGGCCTCCCGGGGTCGGCAAGACTTCCCTGGGCAAATCGATCGCCCGGGCCATGGGCCGGAAATTCCACCGGATGTCCCTGGGCGGCATGCGCGACGAAGCGGAAATCCGCGGCCATCGCCGCACCTATATCGGCTCGATGCCGGGCCGGATCATCCAGGGGCTGAAGACCGTCGGCTCCAACAATCCGGTCTTCATGATGGATGAAATCGACAAGGTCGGCTCCGACTACCGGGGCGATCCCTCTTCGGCCCTGCTTGAGGTGCTCGATCCGGAGCAGAACTTCGAGTTCACCGATCACTATCTCAATATGCCCTTCGATCTCTCCAAGGTGATGTTCATTACCACCGCCAACATGACCGATACCATTCCGGGTCCGCTCCTCGACCGGATGGAGATTATCCGGCTCTCAGGTTATATGCTCGAGGAAAAACTGGAAATCGCCAGGCGTTACCTCCTGCCCAGGCAGATCGAGCAGAACGGCATCGACGCCAAGACCATCCAGATCGACGAAAAGACCATCCAGAAGATCATCTCCCACTACACCAGGGAAGCGGGCCTCCGCAACCTTGAGCGGGAGCTCGGCAAGGTCTGCCGGAAGGTGGCGAGGCGCATCGCCGAGGGGGGCCGGAAAACCTACATAATCTCCGAACGGACCCTGGATAAATACCTGGGACCGCCGAAACATATCCCCGAGACCGAGCAGGAGAAAATCGACCAGCCCGGCCTGGCCACCGGCCTGGCCTGGACCGAGGTGGGCGGGGAGATTCTCTACATCGAGGTGTCGGTCCTCAAGGGCAAGGGCAGACTGACCCTTACCGGCCAGCTCGGCGACGTGATGAAGGAATCGGCCCAGGCCGCCTTAAGCTTTTGCCGCTCCCGGGCCAAGAAGCTGAAAGTCGATGAATCATATTTCGAGAATATCGACATCCACATCCATGTCCCGGCCGGAGCCATCCCCAAGGACGGGCCCTCGGCCGGCATCACCATGGCCACCTCGCTGTATTCGGCCCTGTCCGGCCAAAAGGTCAGACAGGATGTGGCGATGACCGGCGAGATTACCTTGCGGGGCCGGATCCTGCCGATCGGCGGACTCAAGGAGAAAGCCCTGGCCGCACTCAGGGCCGGCATCACAACAATTATTATCCCGGCGGAAAACAAGAAAGATCTGGTGGAAATCCCCGAAGATCTGCGCAAGAAATTAAAATTCATTCCGGTGAAGAACATGGACCAGGTCTTCCCCCATATCTTCTAACTGCGTACTTAACCCTGAATCCGTGAGCGTTCGAGAACGGTGCAGATGAAAGGCGGCAACTATGTTGATAATTACTAATGGTATCAACGAGTTGCCAACGCGGCAGATGCGCCGTTATCGGGCGCCCCTTTGGGTATAAAGTAAAACTCACCACGAAGCCGTCACGGATTCAGGTAAACGGTTTAAATCACGGTCTCTGAGATCATGTTTAATTGTAATAAAAAGGGCGGCAGTTGCAACTCCGGCCGATTGCTGGTCGCGACAATAACTGG
>JAWOIQ010000144.1:0-2698 GCA_046484585.1 Desulfurivibrionaceae bacterium | reverse complement strand
TCATTCTCGACTGGGTGCCGGCCCATTTCCCCCGCGACGCCCACGGGCTCGGTTTTTTCGACGGCACCCATCTCTATGAGCATGCCGATCCGCGCCAGCGGGAGCACAAGGACTGGGGAACCCTGATCTTCAACTACGGCCGCCTGGAAGTCGCCGAATTCCTCCTCGCCAACGCCCTGTTCTGGCTGGAGGTCTACCATATCGACGGTCTGCGGGTCGACGCGGTCGCCTCGATGCTCTACCTCGATTATTCCCGCGAGGAAGGGGAGTGGATCCCCAATAAGTACGGAGGGCGTGAGAATCTCGAGGCCATCGATTTCCTGAAAAAGTTCAACGAACTGGTCTACCGGGAGCATCCAGACGTCATGACCATGGCCGAGGAATCGACCTCCTATCCCATGGTCTCCCGGCCCACCTATCTGGGCGGCCTCGGGTTCGGCTTCAAATGGAACATGGGCTGGATGCACGACACCCTGGAATACATGAGCCACGACCCGATCCACCGTTCCTATCACCACCACCGGCTGACCTTCAGCCTGCTCTACGCCTATCACGAAAACTTCCTGCTGCCCTTCTCCCATGACGAGGTGGTGCACGGCAAGGGCTCGATGATCGGCAAGATGCCCGGCGACGACTGGCGTAAATTCGCCAACCTGCGCCTGCTCTACGGGTATATGTACACCCATCCCGGCAAGAAACTCCTGTTCATGGGCGATGAAATCGGCCAGTGGTCGGAATGGAACCACGATTCCGGCCTGGACTGGGCCCTGCTCGACTATCCGCTTCACCAGGGGTTGCACCGCTGGGTCCGGGATCTCAACACCCTGCTGCGCGGCGAACCGGCCCTCCACGAACTCGACAACGATCCGGCCGGCTTCGCCTGGATCGACTGCAACGACAGCCAGCAGAGCGTCCTGAGCTTTATCCGCCGGGGCAAAAACCCCGACGATGTGGTGGTCTGCATCGGCAATTTCACACCGGTGCCCCGTCATGAATATCGCCTGGGGGTTCCGGAAATGGGCTACTGGGAAGAGATCCTGAACAGCGACGCCCCGATCTACGGGGGCAGCGGCCAGGGCAATTTCGGCGGCAAGGAGGCGACCCCCCTTTCGGTCCACGGCGAAAACCATTCCTTAAACGTCACCCTGCCGCCCCTGGCCATCCTGGTGTTCCGGCTGAAAAGCCATAGTCTGAATCCGTGATCGTCCGGGCAAGGGCCATCCGCTCTGTCGGCAGCTCGCTGGTATAAATCAACATCGCCGCCTCCCAGCCTCCGAACCTTTCGCGAACGCTCAGCGATTGAGGAAGATCTCTTGCCGGGCGGGTTACTTCTCCAGCATCTCTTTAAGTTCCAGGGCATTTTTCGGGGCATATGCGTTCTGGTCATTGTCGAAGAAGACATAGACATCCCTGCCCTGCCGCCGCCAGGTGGAGATCGCCCCGGCCCAGCCGGCCAGATCCTCGGCGGCGTAATCGCCTTCATAGGCCGCGCCGGGGCCGTGCAGCCGGATGTAGACGAAATCGGCGGTTATCCGCCGGGGCGACAGCCTCTCCTCCAGATGATAGAGGCAGAAGGCGGCATTGGCATTTTCGAGGAGATCGTAGACTCCCTCGTCAAACCAGCTCTCGTCGCGGAACTCGAAGACCCAGCGGCGGGCGGCGGGCAGGGCGGCGATAAATTCCGCCAGCCGTTCGAGATTGCGGTGCCAGCGGGGCGGCAGCTGAAAGAGGACCGGGCCGATCTTCTCGGCCAGGGGTTCGATCGCGGCCAGAAAGTTGTCCAGCTGCTTGCCCGCCTCCTTAAGCTTTTTCATGTGGGTGATAAAACGGCTGGCCTTGACGGCGAAAATGAAATCGGCCGGGGTCCGGCGGTGAAAGTCGGCAAGGGTTTTCTTCTCCGGCAGCCGATAGAAGGTATTATTGATCTCCACCACCGCAAAGCGGCTGCTGTAATAGTCCAGAAAATCGGCGGGCTTGCATTTTTCCGGATAAAAGTTGCCGCGCCAGTGCGTGTAGTGCCAGCCCGAAGTGCCGATATACAGTTTTCCCTGTGCCACAATCTTCCTCCCTGCCGATCCTGGTTTTCGAGATCATCCGGACCAGGCTGACAGAGGCTTTCGCCGCCGGTCCTCTCGCTGCTTTCGATATACTATCAAGATCCATGCCGCCGCGCCGATCCCGATTATAATTACCGCTCTAGCTAAAACTGATTTGCCACCGTCATTGCGAGGAGCAAAGCGACGAAGCAATCCAGTATTTCAACCAGTTATATGTTTCTGGATTGCTTCGCTGCGCTCGCAATGACACCCGCAAAAAATCGCCAACGATTAATAGAGCGCTTCGACAAGCTCAGCACGAACGTTAAATCAATAAAGCTTGGTTGCGCAGCTTGTCTGGGCGGAATAACTTATGCCCTGTGGGTATAAGTTATTCCGCCCACCCTGAGCCAGTCAGTTACCCCAACTCATTCTGAGCCTGTCGAAGGAAGGAAGGGTTTTTCGACTTTTTGCGAATTTATCAAAGTTGGCAAACCCGCAAAAAGTCTAAATAAACTGTCATTTCGAACGAATGTGAGAAATCTTGTTCTTTAACCCATTGGAACTATTAAGATTTCTCCCGTTGGTCGAAATGACATTATGGCAATCGCGACTTTTTGCAACGCCACCAATCTCAATGGGGATGGCTAAGCAAAAATCGT
>JAWOIQ010000129.1:0-23651 GCA_046484585.1 Desulfurivibrionaceae bacterium | reverse complement strand
TCGATTTTTTCCACCCAGTGCGGGACCACGGTGGCCGGGCAGACGATCAGAAACCGGGCCGTTTTGTTTTTGACCAGGATCGCCTGTAAGAGAGCGAGGGCCTGGTGGGTCTTGCCAAGCCCCATGTCGTCTGCCAGGATGCCGGCCAAACCGTTCCTGTATAAATGATAAAGCCAGGAAACCCCGTGTCTCTGGTAGTCGCGCAGGTGCTTCGGCATCTTCCCGGGCAGATCCTCTTCCTGCCAGCGCTCGATGTCGAGCAGATTTCGCAGCTGGTCTCGTCCCCCGGTAATGTTACTGGGCAACTCCAAATCGGGGATCAGGGCGGAGAGCCTGATCATTTCCCGCCTGGTAAGGCGCACTCCTTTTACCTTGTCCTGCTCGTCCCGCCATAACCGCTCTTCGCCGAGATTGTGAAACCAGTCAAGAGGGCTGTCCGTGAGTTTCAGCCATTTTTTGCCGCCCGGCATATACTTTTTTTTCTCTATCCTGGAGGAGAGCAGTTCTGCCAGGGAGATGTGGCGGGCGCCGAGGCCGTAATGGCCGGAGAGGTAACACCAGTCGTCGTCGGCGGCAAAGGAACCGACTTCAAGCCGGTCCGGCATCTCGATGAGATCCAGATCCTGCAGATCGGGATCGACCTCGTTTTCCGGGGCGGTGATGGCCTGGTGATACTGACTCAATAATTCCGGAACCTTATTGGCATCAATGGTCAGAGGACGATCCCTGCGGTTATCCGGGATGGTGTGTTCGGCGTCCTGTTCCAGGACCGGTAGAAATCCTTCGTTTTCCAGATAGTAATAACGACCGTATTGGCGGTCTTTCAGGTTAAAACGGTTGACCATCCTGCCGTCGGCCAGCTGGATAAGGGATGAGACCACCATGTCGCCATTTCCGGCCAGGTCCATTTTGGTCAGGGCTCTGGCCGCGGGCAGCAGAAAAGAGCCGCTGCCGCTTTCGTCAAGAACATCGATCAGTTCGGGGGTCTTGGCCCTGGGAATGATCATCCTGAATATCTCGCGGCCTTCGTCGGGAGAGGCGGCAACCAGGCTGAAAAGCCCGTCCCTGCCGGGACCGGTGATCGCCAGATTGTCCGGGGCGACATCCAGGCAGAGAGTGGCGGCCAGCCACATCCAGATCGATTCGTCCCGCTTCTGGGCAGGTGAGCGTTTACCAAAGGAATTGAGTTCGATTTCGGCCGTGGTCCTGTTGATATCCACCAGGGTATTGCGCAGGTCGATAACCTCGGGCGGAATCTCCTCGCCGAGCTTAGGGTCAAGCCATTTCTGCCGGCGGCCGAACAGGGCGCCGGCCACCGCCATGGTCTCCAGGTCGAGCCGCCAGATCACCCAGGGGCGCCCGTCGATGCCAGGGATCGTTAAAAGCCAGCCGCCGTCTTCTCTTGTGCTGGTGACCTCGATCATCTTGTCTCGGCCGAACAACTCATAGAGAATCTGGCCGACCACGTGCCAGGGGCTTTTGGTGAATAAAAAGGGCAACGGCGTCACGCTCGCCGGACGATTGCCGGGGCTCTCCTTCATCTTCAGGATAAGGGCGGCGATATGCGGGCAGTGGCCGGCCAGGTTTTCGGTGATGGCCGGGCAGAGTTCGCAGTCAGCGGTGACGATTTGCCGCTCCGGCGGAATTTCCTGGTGGTTGGCAAGAGAGAGGTAGGCGATGCCTGTCCGGGGGCCTTCCTTGAATACCGCGCCTGCCGCGGTCCTGAAAAACATGAAAAATTGCATGTGCTCCTCCAGGAGCATTTCCCGGCCGCTTTGCCGGATTACGTCATCGCCCGGGGAAGAAAGAAACGACAAGGTTGCATCCTTGTTTCGATGGGGCGCGCAGTCGTGCAGGCTGTCCGGGTTAAACCCGCCGACCGGATTTTCCTGTTCATGGAGGATGAAGACATAATCGAAGATGTGGGCCAGAAAGAGTCCCAGATTCATTTCTCGCAGCCCTTCCGTCTTGAGCAGAGTGCTTATTCTGGTCTCAAGGAGTTCGCCCAGGGTGGAAATGCCTGCCAGATCAATGGTCTTGTGCATCGACGAGGGGAGGAGCATGTTCCTGGTCGAGGTGGAGAGAAGTTCACCGGAAAGGGCGACTCGGCAGCCGTTGAGCCGGAAGATCGCGTCGGCGACGGTTTTTTCGTGGGTGGCGGGTTGAAAATCCTTGATCCCCGTTCTGGTCAGTTCAGGGTGACCGAGGGCGGTGCAGCCGGTGGCAATAACCCGGTTTTCCAAGTCAACCCCGCCGTTTTTCCGTGAACTTATCCGTCCGGTCAGAGCGGCTCGGAAGGCCTCTTTTACGGTGGTAAAGCCCATTTTGTTCAAACGTTCGTTGTTGCGTGGCGGCAGGGGCAGAATATGGACCGGCGAATCCAGAAACTGTTGCCGGGCGGACAGCTGACTGCCATTATTGCCGGGTTTTTTTCTCATAAGCGACTTTGGCTAATACTCTCTGGTTTTTTTTGACTGGTCTGCATGGCGAAACACCTAATTTTACTGCTGAAGAGTATGCCATGCAAGGTAAAATCTTTTTTTGTTGTTTGTCCCTCGCCCCGGAATCGGCGGAGGCGGGCAGGCGGGAAATAAGAAGATCCTGAATCCGTGAGCGTTCGAGAACGGTGCAGATGCAAGATGGCAACGATGTTGATAATACTAATGGTATATCGACGAGTTGCCAACGCGGGGGGAGATGCGCCGTTCTCGGGCGCCCCGCAGGGCGGCGGGGTGAATCGAGGCTACCCAGTGAAAAAACGATTATTTTACGTAACAACAAACGAATAAAGCTGAGTTGAGCAGCTTGTCTGCTCGTACGAAACTTATGCCCTGTGGGTATAAAACAAAATTACCCACCAAGCCGTCACGGATTCAGGAAGATTTATGTCCGGCTTAAATATCGGGGAGAGAACGAAACACCGGAGGTGCAAAAATGATCGTCAATCTGGATTTTTGGCGCTATGGTGTGGCCTGTAATCAAAATTCAAGTACATGTGCGGCAACGCAGGAGCCTGGCAACATTAAGCGACGCCATCATCGATGAGGGCCCATGCCTTTATACCTTTATATAAGTAACCGGCTTGAAAAGCTGGCCGCTGTTTTCGCGGAACTGGTCGCGGCCGATCCCTTGCCTCCCTTGATCCCGGAAACGGTAATCCTTCAGAGCGGCGGCATGGCCCGTTGGCTTAACATGCGGCTGGCTGAGCGGCTCGGGGTCAGCGCCAATATCGTCTTTCCGTTCCCGAACGGATTTGTCGGCGACCTGTTTGGCGCCCTCCTGCCCGAGTCGGCCTCGGCCGGAAAACTGGATAAACAGATGCTCCAGTGGCAGTTGATGCGAGTTCTGCCGGATCTGCTCGGCAGACCGGATTTCCAGGTCCTGGAGGACTATCTGGCCGGGGATCGCGATCTGAAAAGATATCAGCTGGCCGGACGGCTGGCCGATCTTTTTGACCAGTACACGATATTCCGGCCGGAGATGATTCTTGACTGGGAGGAGGGAGGCGGCGACTCTTGGCAGGCCCTGCTCTGGCTGGAGCTGATTACCAGGCAGGACTGCCTGGCCGCGGTTACCAACCGGGCCCGGCTCCAAAAACAATGTCTTGAAATTCTGGAGCGGCCGACCCCTTCGACCGCGGCCGCCCCATCCCGGCTGACGGTTTTCGGTCTTTCCACCATTCCCCCCTATTATCTGAAGATATTTGCCGCTCTGGCCAGGGATTCCGACGTTCATATCTTTTTCCTGAACCCCTGCCGGGAGTATTGGGGCGATATCGTCTCCGAGAAGACCATGGCGCGGGTAAGCGGCAGGCATCCCACCGGCGCCGATCTCTATCTGACCCAGGGTAACCCCCTTCTGGCCTCCACCGGTCTGCAGGGCCGTGAACTGTTGAGTCTGCTGCTGGAGTTCGATTTTGCCCGCGAAGTTGAACTGTTTGTCGAGCCCGGGGCGGAGCAGGGGGCTGACTGCATGTTGACGGCGGTTCAGAGTGATATCCTTGACCTGCGGGACGGTTCCCCCCGCCCCGGCCGGGGGCTTGCCGAGGACGACCGTTCGATCATGGTCCACTCCTGTCACAGCCCGATGCGAGAGCTGGAGGTCCTCCACGACCAGCTGCTCGGCATGTTCGAGGAGTTTGCCGATCTCGGCCCCCATGAGATTATTGTCATGACCCCCGATATCGAAGGGTACGGGCCGCTGATCGACGCGGTCTTCGGGAGTAGGAAGGTGATCGACGGCCGTAATCTCCCCTATTCGATCGCCGATCGCAGTCTCAAGCGGGAGGGCACCCTGTTCAACGCCTTTCTGCATCTCCTGGAGCTGGCCGGGGGCCGCATGGAAGTCAGCCGGGTCATGGCGGCGCTGGAAAAGGAGGCGGTGCGGGGCCGCTTCGCCTTGTCCCTGAAGGATCTTGAGTTAATCGAAAAATGGATTACCGGGGTAAACATCAGGTGGGGAATCGACGGCGAGGACCGCCGGCGCCTGGGGTTGCCGGCAACGGTCGAGAATACCTGGCGCTTCGGCATCGATAGGCTGCTGCTCGGTTATGCCATGGTCGGCCGTAATCGCCGTGATTTCGCCGGGATTCAGCCCTTTGACGATTTGGAGGGCGGTCAGGTCGAGACGCTGGGCCGCTTCCTTGACTTCGCTACCGGACTCTTCACCCATGTCCGGCGACTCAACGGGAAAAGATCCCTGGCCGACTGGGCCGATATTCTGCTCGCCATCTTCAGGGAATTTCTGGAAGTGGCCGATGAACATGAGGGCGAGGGGCAATTTATCGTCGGGGCCATCACCGGCCTGCGGGAGGTGGAGGCCCGCGGCGATTTCGGCGGCGCGGTTGAATTCGACGTCGTCATGGCCGAGCTTCAGGAGATTGGCCGGAGCGACAGCTTGACCTCGGGGTTTCTGGCCGGAGGCATTACCTTTTGCGAGATGCTGCCGATGCGGGCGGTGCCGTTCAAGGTCGTCTGTCTGCTGGGGATGAATGACCATGCCTTTCCGAGACCGACTATTCCGCCGGCCTTCGATCTGATCAGCGCCAATCCTCGGGCCGGTGACCGTTCCCGGCGCAAGGACGACCGTTATCTCTTTCTCGAATCGATCCTCTCGGCCCGGCAATGCCTGTATCTCAGCTATGTCGGCCAGTCCGTCCGGGACGGCGCCAGCCTGCCTCCTTCGGTCCTGGTCAGTGAGCTTATTGAATATCTGGCCGGCCGTTTCGAGGTGGAAAAAGAGAGAATCCTGACCACTCACCCCTTGCAGCCCTTCAGTCTCGAATATTTTTCCAGTTCCGGCAAGCTTTTCAGCTATTCGGCGAGCAATTGCGCAGCAGCCCGCACTCTGACCGAGCCCCGCCGGGAAAGGCTTCTGATTACCGAACCCCTGCCGGCGCCGCCCGATGAGTTCCTGGAGGTGTCCCTCGACGAGCTGGTACGGTTTTTTGCGAATCCGGCCCGCTATTTCTGCAGGAAGCGGCTGGGTGTTTATCCGGATGACGCGGACGCCGAACTGGCCGGCACTGAAAATTTCAACCTCGATTATCTGGATTGTTACCAGCTGGGTGAAATCATCCTGGATGAACGTTTGTGGGGAGGGGCGGAACGGGATCACTTCGCGGTCGCCAGCCGGCAGGGGGTCATGCCCCACGGCAGTGTGGCCCGGGCCGCGTTCTGCCAGTTGTCCGCCGAGGTCGATGAGCTGATCGGCAGGCTCGGCATGGTCGGGAAAGGCGATTTTGAGCTGTTGCGCGGCGAGATCGAGATCGACTCTTATCTCCTCTCCGGCCAGCTGGAAACCTCGCCCGAATCAGGTCAGGTCATTTACCGTTATGCCAAATTGAAGGCCTCCGATCAAATCAGGGGCTGGCTGCGCCATCTCTACCTGAACCGCCTGGCCCCGGCGGACTGGTCCCGGACCACCCGGGTGATCGGGAAAGACCGATCCATCTCCTTTCAGCCCCTGGAAGGGGATGACGATCTGCTGGCTGATCTTCTCGCCCTTTATCGCCAGGGGCTGGCGGCGCCCCTGCGGTTTTTCCCGGAAGCTTCCCTGGCCTTTGCCGAGGCGAAGAGAAAGGGGCTTGCCGATGCGGCGGCCCTTTTTAAGGCGGGCCGGGTATGGCGCGGCAATGATTACGCAAGGGCGGAGGCGGATGATCGCTACTGCCGGCTCTGCTACAACGATCAGGATCCCCTGGATCGCGATTTTGCCGGGGTCGCCCTGGCTTTTTTTGAACCACTGCTGGACGGGAGCGACTACTGATGGGCAGGGAGTTTTCCATATTGGCGGCGCCCTTGTCCGGGGTGATGCTGATTGATGCCGGGGCCGGGACCGGCAAGACCTACACCATCTCCTCGCTGGTGGTCAGGCTGCTTGTTGAAAAGGATTTCGCGATCAGCGAGATTCTGGTGGTCACCTTCACCGAGGCGGCGGCGGCCGACCTCAAGACCAGGGTCAGGGCCAGGCTTATCGACGCGATCGCCGCCTTTACCGGTGAGGACGGCGATGATGCTTTTTTGCGCGAACTCTCGACCAGGGTAACGGAGCGGGCGGCGGCCGCCCGGCGACTGACCGCGGCCCTGCGTAACTTTGACGAAGCTGCGATCTTTACGATCCATGGTTTCTGCCGGCGGGTTTTAAGTGAGCACAGTCTGGAAAGCGCGGTGTTTTTCGATTCGGAGCTTATCGCCGACCAGCATGATCTCCTGAAGGAGATTGCCGAGGATTTCTTCAGGAAAAATCTTTATAACGCTCCGGCTTTGGTTGCCTCCTGCTTTTTCAAGGAGTTTGTCCCGGCCAATCTGCTTAAGAAGGCGGGTAACATTCATGCCCGGGAAGAGATCCGGATCATTCCCGAGCTTGACGGCAAGCAATGTCTGGAGGAGCTGGCAGCATTCGAGCCCGAGTATTGCCGGCTTTTTCAAGAGCTTGGCGACCTTTGGGCCGTCAAACAGCAAGCGATCGCGGAGTTTCTGAACAGCGAGGCGCTCAATAAAAAGAAATATCCGCCCAAATCGGTTCCCGGTTGGCTGGCCGACATGGACGGCCTGACTTCGCGGCCCGAGCCGCCTGTTCATCTGTTTAAACACTTCAATAAATTCACCTCTTCGGCTCTGGCCGGGTCCGGCAAGGCGGGCCATACCCCGCCTGCCGATGAATTCTTCGATTGCTGCGAAATATTTAATGCCGCCCAGCAGAAAATTTCCGCCGTTCTTGATAATTACGGCAAATACCTCGAAGGGCAGTTTTATCGTTTTATGCGGAGCGAGCTTAAGGTCCGCAAGGAGGCCGCGGGTACGCACTCCTTTGACGATCTGCTGACCGATCTCCACCGGGCCCTGCAAGGCGGACGCGGCACCGACCTGGCCCGGCTCCTGCGGAGCCGCTATCCGGCGGCGATGATTGATGAATTCCAGGATACCGATCCCGTCCAGTACGAGATTTTTTCGAAAATCTTCCAGGCCCCCGGCTCGCTGCTCTATCTGATCGGCGATCCGAAACAGGCGATTTACAGCTTCCGGGGCGCTGATATCTTTGCCTATATCCGGGCGGTTGGCGAGATCCCCGAACGCTATACCCTGGAGGAGAACTGGCGGTCGGTGCCCGGTCTGATAACGGCGGTCAACGCCGTCTTCGGCGGCGGCGCGGCCCCCTTTGTCTTTGACGAGATTGTTTTTGATCCGGCCAGGCCGGCTGACAAGGAGCAGCTTTTTTTAAAGATTGACCGGCAGCCGGCAGATCCTTTTCTGATCTGGTTTTTCGGTCGTGACGGTGAGAGCCGGGCAGCGGCTAAATTGATCACCAGGGAAGATGCGTCCCAGCGGATCCTGACCCGGCAGACCGCCGAGGTTTGCCGGCTGCTTCGTCTGGGCCGGGAGGGCCGGGCCGTGATCGGGGAGCGTCCTCTGATCGCAGGCGATCTGGCCATCCTGGTCCGTACCAATCATGAGGCCCGGCAGGTTCAGGAATCTCTCGGCCGGGCGGGTATCGCCAGCGGCATCAACAGTTCCGAAAGTCTCTTCGCCTCCCGGGAGGCGGTGGAGTTGCGATCCGTGCTGCAGGCCCTGGTCGATGCCGGTGATACCAGGATGGTCCGGGCGGCCCTGGCGACCCGGATCATCGGAGCCGAGGGCCGGCTGCTTGACGTTTTCGGCACGGATGACGGGTTTCTGGTGGGATGGCTGGGCAAATTCAAGGAATATCGGGACCTTTGGGCCGAAGCCGGTTTCGCGGCGATGTTCGGACTTTTTCTGGAGAAGGAAGAAGTCCGGCCCCGGCTTCTGCGTTTGCCGGATGGCGAACGATCTCTGACCAATGTTCTGCACCTCTTCGAGGTATTGCATCTGGCCGGTGAGGAACACGATCTGGGCATGGCCGGGCTGGTCAAGTATCTGGGCGAGAGAATCGCCGCTCTCGACGAGAATCCAGGCGAGGAACAGCAACTGCGCCTGGAAAGTGATGCCGATCTGGTCCAGATCGTCACGATCCATAAATCGAAAGGGTTGCAGTATCCCGTGGTCTTCTGCCCTTTCTGCTGGAGTGGCGGTCGTCTGGCCAATAGTAGAGCCAAAGACCAATCCTACCTCTTTCATGATCCCGATGAAGACAACGAGCTGAAACTGGACATCGGTTCAGCCGATGTCGAGCTCAGCCGTCACCATGCCCTCAGGGAAGAGCTCGCTGAAAACCTGCGGCTCCTCTATGTGGCTCTGACCAGGGCGATAAACTGTTGTTATCTGGCCTGGGGGCCTTTCACTGGGGCCGGCACTTCCGCCGCGGCCTATTTACTTCATGGCGGATCTTCGCAATCCGGCGGGGAAGAGGCGGCGGCAACCGGCGATTATTTGAAAAATCTAAGTGATGATGATCTCGCCTCGGACCTTAAGGCTCTGGCGGCCCGGGCCGGGGAGGGGATCAGGCTTGATTTTGTCGATTCGCCTGATCCGGCCTCAAGGGGGCCGCTCTTGCTGACCGGTGCGCAAAAGGATTTAACCTGTCGCCGCTTTACCGGCAGACCGGCAATGAATTGGCGGATCAGCAGTTTTTCGGCCCTGAGCCGCAAAGTAAAAAGCACACCCATCGCCCGCCGGGAAGAGGAGGGGGTTGTTGCCGTAGGGTCTTCCTATGGAGATATTCTCTCTTTTCCCCGGGGAGCTGCGCCGGGCTCATTCCTGCATGGCATTCTGGAAGATCTCGATTTTGCCGCCTCCGCGCCGGCCGGCCGGCCTGCCTTCCTGCGGGAGCGACTGGCGACCGCGGGCTATGATCCCGCCTGGGAGTCCGCCCTGTCGGCCATGATCGACAAGCTGCTTAATACCCCGCTGGATCGCGAGGGGGGAGGGCTGATCCTGGCCGGGGTTGAAAAAAAAGCGCGCCTGAACGAACTGGAATTTTATTTTCCGCTGACCACTTTCAATCCCGCCGGTCTTGGCGCTTTGCTGGAGGACTGGCGCGGCTCGAACTTGCCGGCCGAAAAAATTCGCGGCTTTATGAAAGGCTATATCGATCTGGTTTTTTGCCACGACCAGAAATTCTATATCGTCGACTGGAAATCGAATTTTCTAGGGAATAAAACGGAGGACTACCGGCCCGGGAAATTACGGGAAGCGATGGCGGCGGAGCATTATTTTCTCCAGTACCTGATCTATACCGTCGCCCTGCACCGCTATCTGACCTTCCGCCTGCCGGGGTACGATTATGAGACAAATTTTGGCGGAGTCTTCTATCTTTTTCTCCGGGGTCTGGGCGGCCGGGACGGTCAGGATACCGGGGTCTTTCGCGACAGGCCGAAATTCTCCCTGGTCAGCGATCTTTCGGATTTGTTCGACGGCTGAGCCATATCCCTTCCGACAACTCTACCGGTGACGTCAGTGGGGCTGAGTTGCGCTCCGCATCCCCACGAAAAAGCCGAGTCAGGATTGACATAAGCTTTTGAAAAAGCTATAAAAGCTAGTGCCGAGGCAAGAGTGGAATGGCGCGGGATGGCCGGGATGTTTTGCGGCGCCCACGGACGTGGATTTGACCAGGAAGCGGTTTTCACAGGAAAGATGGAAAAAGAGAAAATTTTTTCCGATATATTGGGGAAGATCGAAACCGGGGTTATCGTTCTTGACCAAATCAACCGGCGGATCTTTTTCCGCAACCGGCAAGCCGATAAAATATGGGAATTTATCCGGGCCACCTACGACTATGAAGAGTTGAGCGCGATGATGTTCAACGAACTGGGCCAGATCAAGAACGCTAATGTGGTTTGCAGCGACCGCTCCCGGATTAACTGCGATCACCGCTCATTTGCCTACCGGGTCTGCCATATTGAGGGCACCGCACAGTATGTGGCGGTTATCATCGATGACGTTACCGACCAGAATCGGCTGGAGGCTATCGATGAGGCCTCGGAAATGATGAATAATATAAGTAACGTGTTTTCCGGCATTCGCCACGAAATCGGCAACCCGCTTAATTCGATGAAAATGGCCTTGACCGTCCTGAAGATGAATCTTGAGAAATTTTCCAAGGAAGAGATCAAGGTCTATATGGATCGGATGACCGATGACGCCGCCAAGATGGAATCTCTGTTGAAATCATTTAAGAATTTCAATATGTTTGAGAAACCGAATACGGTTCGGGTCGATCTGGCCTCGTTTTTCAAGAGTTTGACCCAGTTGCTGGGAGCGGATGTAAGGAAGAAGAAAATCAATATTTCCATCGACATCTTGCCGGAAGGCCGTTGGGTCACGGTTGATAACCGGGCTCTGCAGCACGTGGCCATGAATATTCTGGCGAATGCCCTGGACGCGGTGAACGGGGTGAGAAATCCCACTCTCAAGATTCGGGGAGAAGCAGTGGGCGAGAAGGTTTTCCTGTCCATCATCGATAACGGATGCGGGATGCCGGATGAACTGATCGAGAATGCCTTTAAGCCCTTTTTCACCACCAAGCTTCACGGCACCGGCCTGGGCCTGGTTATTTCCAAAAAGATGCTTGGCCAGATGAACTGCGACATTAAGGTTCAAAGCGAGAAAGGAGTAGGGACCACGATTACCCTGACCATGCCGAAGGCCAAAACACCCCAAAGCGATAAGATCGGTTCAGAGGTCGTATACCATCAATAAGAAAGAGATGGCGCTATGGATCGATAATGCTGTTCCTGCCGACGAGTTCTCGGCTTGACAATGTTTTGGTGCTAAACTAATCTCCTCTAAGTTTGATGAGTTTGCTGTAATGACGAGACAATTTGCTGCAAGGCGGGAGCTGGCGATTTTTTTGCGACGCCATGCACCTGGTTTTTATATAAAAATATGTAGGGTAAAATGGGGATGGAAGAATGGCTTTTAAAACTTTGAGAAAAACCCTGGGCATCAGGGCAAAATTCATAACCGCGATCGCGCTCCTGGGCATTTTGGCCCTGGTCGGGATCGGTTATGGCGCTTATACTTTCAGCATGCAGAGTTCAATGAGAGAGGCGGATACCAAAGCCAAGATTATGGAGGCCTATGTCAAGGCCGGGCGGGCCTATTTCATGAAAGAGCAGCGTCCTCTTGTCAACGCTCTGGTGGAGGCTGATCGTTTCTATCCCGAACTCCAGTCGGGCTTCGGGATTACCAGACGTATTCTTGATCAGGTTCAGGAAAAATCCTTGCAGGGTTTTCTGTTCAAGCAGGCGTCCCTGGTCCCCCATCATCCTCCCAACAAGGCCGATTTGTTCGAACAAAATATCATTAAGCGCTTCCAGACGGAAAAAAACCTGGAACTTACCGGGGTCGTCGAGAAAAACGGTAAACCGTTTTACTACCGTTCCCGGCCGATCAAGATGGCCGGGGAGGGCTGCCTCCAATGTCACAAAGACCCGGCCGAGGCCCCCAAGGATCTTCTCGAATTGTACGGGACCGATGGCTTCGACAAGAATTTTAAATCGGGAGACATCTTTGCCGCCTATATGATTTATGTCCCATTGGGTCCCGCGATTGAGGCGGCAAAGACCCAGGCCGCCATTCTTTTCGGCGGTGGCGCCCTGATGACGATTCTTGGTCTGCTAATTATCTATTTCTTCCTGGATATCCGTATCGTTAAACCGCTGATGGAGTTGAGCGCCCGCACCCAGGAAGTAAGTGTCGGCCGTAATCTGGACAAGAGTTTATTGTCCGGTAAGATGAAGGACGAAGTTGAAACCCTGGCCAGGTCGATCGACCGGCTGCGGATCAGTCTTGTCAAGATGCTGAAGCGCCGGAAAAATGATTAGCCGCATACTGTACAGCCCGCTGCTCTTTGTCCTGCTGGCGACGGTCCCTCCCGGCGGCGATGCCGCTGCAGCGGCTGACGACTGTAAAGCCCTTTATGACGGCATTCGCAAGGAGAGGGTGCTGATGAAGAAAAAGGCTTTGGTCGAGGTTGCCCTGCGGAGTTGTCCGAATAATCCCGATATCGTCTATCAGGGCGGCTATATCCATGAACGCTTGCGCAAATATGGAGAGGCCCTCGCCGCTTATCAGCGGACCATTGATCTGGATCCCGCTTATGCCAAGGCCTATTTCAGTATCGGCGACATCAGGGCCACGCTGAATAATTACGAGGAGGCGGTTAACGCTTATCGTGACGGCCTGCGCTATGACTCCGGCAACGCCAGGGCGGAAAGTTCCCTGAGGGATGCTTTGGCCAAGATCCCGGAATCGGCAACGCCGCCGCCGGCTTCCGCTCCTCAGGAAAAGCCGGTGGTCCCGGCCCCGGTGGAGGTTGTTAAAAAGGACAAGGGAAAAGTCGCCATCTCGGAAAAGGTTGCCAGCAGTACGCCGCGGCATCTTGTAAAGCCGATCACCCGCCTGGCTATCCCCTTTGCGGGTAAGAGCACGGAGCTTAGCCGGGAAGCCGGGGATGTCTTGAGTGTCGTGGTCGGGCAGGCCATGAACCGGGATGATATGCGGGATAGCCGGTTCGAGTTGAGGGGATACTCAGAAAATGGCGGCTCTGCGGATAACAATGTTGATATTGCCCGGAAACGGGCGGAGGCGGTTAAAAAACACTTGGTCGATGGATCCGGGATTAATTCCCAGCGGTTAAAGCTGGCTGCTCATGGCCGGCAACAGACCAAGGCGCCCAAGGGTAAGCCGGGGAACAGCGTGGTTTTTACAGAGATAAATTAGGAGCCGCGGAAATTGAATTCGTGGGGGGCGAGAACGGTCAAAAGGCGAGGAGGTGACTATGTTGAACATACTGAAGGTATATCACGAGTTGCCGAGAGAGCCGATGGCCCCGTAAATCGGCCCTGAAATGGGCGGCTGCGATTGCGGTCGCGGACGGATAAACAAAGGAATTTCAGTTTGATGGAGAAACCTACCCCACCCAAGAGCAGTCACGGGTTCATGTTTAAGTTAAATGCTCGCTTACAGCTTCCTTGAATTCGGCTTCCAGTGATTTGTCGTCTATTTCCCTGCAAAGCATTTCGACCAGTTCCTTTAATCTCGCTTCGCTGCATTCTCCCTTTTTCGCCCACTCTTTGACAGTGTCTTTCATGATCATTTCCCCGATGGGGCCGATCGCCATAGCGAAGGCATTCTGGAAATCCTGAAAAACCGAGGCCAGCGGCCCGACATGGAGAATCTTGTTGATATCGATTTCCTGTTTTCCAGGGCTTGCCGGAGCGGGTTTCGGTTCCGGAGTCTCGGCGACGACGGTGTCCTTGTTTTTTCTCAAGCCGGCGGCCGCATCTTTTAACTCGTTGGCCAGCATGCCGGTCGTCATATTCAGTTTTTTTCTGTTGACGTCGGTCTCGCAGAAGGTGATCAGAGAGGCGTCCCGATCGATTGGCCTGACAAGGATCACCGCTTCGTCATATTTAAACTCGATATTGGCGGCATGCATTTTGGTGCTTTCGTTTACCTTGATAATCCGGTCAATGACGGCGCCCACCTCGTATACCTTGTTTTGAAATATCTTGGGTAAATCAGAAGTGACGGCGGTTACCCCGTTGACATGAATGTATGATCCCATCACCGCCGGCACTTCCTTTATTTCCTGCAGAATATTTTCCATTATTTACGGTCCTCGTTCTTCGTGTTGAGCTTGGCAGCTTGCGATATCGCTGTTAGTTGGGCCTGAGGCCGACAATAGATGGTTTTAAAATATTGCTGATCGGTTCCGGATCGGTCTCCACATCCAGGCCGATGCCGACCACAACCTGGGAGCCGATGATGATCAGGATTTTTTCTCCGTTGGAATGATTAACAACAATGTGCCGGGGCCCGGTGAAGCCCAGTATCTTTTTGATCTTCACCGCTACCCCGGTGGTGGCGGCGACAAAGCTGCCGAACTCTTTGACCGGAATATTGTTGTGACGCAGGACGCCGCCGCCTCCCGAAATAATAATCATGCGGTTGACCCCTTTTGCGTTCAGGATTGCATTGGTCAGCATGTCGAGGGGAGTAGCCTCTTTAACGGGTTGCCGGACCGCTTCCGCATCAAGGGAGGATGTATCCAGTTCCGCCGCATCGGCGCTGAAGCCAAGATCTTCATCCGCGATGCTTTCGGCCGCATCTTTTTCGGTTTGATCATCGTCGAAATCGGAATCGTTTTTCTCGTTGTCTTTCGGTTTATCCCGTTCATCCTTCATCCGGGCGCTTTCAATCAGGAGAAAGCCCATTGGCACCTCGATCTCCCGATCTTCGGTTTTAATCTTACAGGCGTTTTCGATGACGATTTCGGGGTTTTCCCAATTGATTATTTCGAAGGCGGCATCCTGTCCCTGGAGTTTGCCGGTCTTTGCGGCGAGAAGTTCCCCCTGGCTGAAGTACATGTCGCCGGTGCCCCTGGCGGCTTTGATGTGCAGGGTGCAGGTTTTTTTGTCGAGCTCAAGAAGCTGCATGAAAGAGGGCAGGGAGATACCGGCCACATGTCCCTGGGTGCTCCCTTTTTTGAGGCCTTCATTGATCATGTTAAGGAGGGAGTCGAAATCGATCGGTTTTTCAATGTACTGAAAAGCGCCCATGTTGTTGAGCCGGGATTCCATCTCCGGGGTGCCGTAGGCGGTCATGGCGATAACCGGTATTTCAGGATCCACCTGGCTGATGTGGGCAATCAGTTCAAAGCCGTCCATTTCCGGCATGTTCAGGTCTGTGACCACCAGATCGATTTTTTGCGAATCAATTATTCCACTGGCTTCCTTGCCGTTGCCGGCGGTTTCCACGGAAAAATCGTTCTTATTTGCCTTAAGCATGTCAGCCAGGCTGAGAAGGAAATTTTTTTCGTCATCTACCAGTAATATTTTTTTCATCCATAAGCCTCGGTGTTGCGGAAAATTTGAATCCAGCAACTGCTCGCCCTGAAAAGGGTTAAACAGCAAACTGTCATAATGAGCTACGGCAACCTGCCATTTTTTAACAATTGTTCCAGGTATCGTCAAGCGCGCCGGTCTCGGAATAAGCTTCGATACAGACGAAAGCCGCCCATGACTTATTGCAACCCATCATGCAGGACAAAGACCCGGTAAAAGTAAAATAAATCATTGCGAGCGTAGTGAAGCAATTCAGAAACATGCAACTGTTATAAATACTGGCTTGACTGGTCGCCTTCGCTCCTCGCAATTACGTGGGCAAACCAGTTTTGCGAACTCATCAAGTAATGACAATCTCGCGAAAGTCACGGGGGGCTAAGCAAAAATTCGATACACAAGAAGTAGTGGTCGTAATCCTATTTCATGGTGGCGGCGCTTACCTGGCTCAAATCGGTATCGCCGTTCATGACTTTCAAAATTCCGTCCTGTTTAAGGGTGCGCATCCCAGCTTCCATGGCGGCGTATCTAATGTCGGCCACCGGGGCGTTACTTTCGATTTTTGTGCGCATCTGGTCATCGGTGATCAGTAATTCGTGAATTGCCAGCCGTCCCTTGTAACCGCTTTTCATGCAGTGCCCGCAGCCCCTGGCTTTAAAAAGGGTCAATTTATTCGGAATTTCAAGGGGGAAAATGGGGTGTTCGCCATACTCCTTTCTGAGGTTGTTGATCTCCTCCTCGTCGGGGCTGTATTTCTGACGGCAATGGGGGCAGAGCCTCTTGATCAGCCGTTGGGCCAAGACCCCGAGCAGGGAGTCGGCAAAGTTAAAGGGATCGATGCCCATGCCGAGAAGCCGGGTGACGGTTTCCGGGGCCGAATTGGTGTGCAGGGTCGAGAAAACAAGATGCCCGGTCAGCGCGGCCTCGATAACGGTATTGGCCGTCTCCGGGTCACGGGTCTCACCGACCATGATGATGTCGGGGTCGGCCCGCAGAAAGGCCCGCAGGACCCTGGCGAAATCCAGGCCGATTTTCGGCAGCACCTGGACCTGTCTGAGTCCGTCCTGAACGATTTCGACGGGATCCTCGGCGGTCCAGATCTTCTTTTCCGGCCGGTTTATGTAACCGAGTCCGGCGTGGAGGGTGGTGGTCTTACCGGAGCCGGTTGGTCCGACAACCAGGACCAGCCCGTAGGGCCGTTGAATGAGGGTTTTGAAATTTTCGAAATTATCCTCCTGCAAACCCATTTTTTTCAGGGGCAGGGCGTCTCCGCCAGCCAGAATACGCATGACCACGTCTTCGTTACCACCGACGGTGGGCAGGGTGGCGACCCGGAGCTCGATATTCTTGCCCCGGCGGGTTCGAAATTTGATTTTGCCGTCCTGGGGCAATCTTTTTTCGGCAATGTCGAGTCTGGAGAGAATCTTTATTCTCGAGACCAGGGCGCGTTTGTAATTGTAGGGGACGGTCTGGAAGTTGGAGCACTCACCGTCAACCCTGAATCTGACCAGCGCCCCGCGCTTACCCATCTGGGACTCTATATGGATATCGGAAACGTTGCGGTTGTAAGCCTCTTCAATGACCCGGTTGCAGACTTTAACCACAACACCGGCTTCTGAAGTATCTTCATCGTGGTCATCCTCCTCATCATATTCTTCTTCGACCAGTTCCAGTTCGCCGAACAGGTCATCGGCGTCATCAAGCAGCGATTCCCCCTTGCCGTGAAAATGGTCGGTAAACTTGCTGATGTCTTCATTGAAGGATACGACAAATTCAAGCACGTTGCCCTTGAGCATTGAGCGCAGGTTGGCGAGCATTGTCTGGTTGCGCGGATCGACAGCGGCAATCTTGATTTTATTGCCGTCCTGGCTGACCGGGATACAGTGGTTCGAGCGCCAGAAGTTTTCCTTGAGATTCTGCAGGCATTTGGGCGGCGGCCCCACTTCCAATTCATTATATTCCACAAAGGGGCAATCGAAAAACTCGGCGATGGAATCGCCGATATCCATTTTTTCAATTTCGAAATCGTTAATCAGGATTTTTTCGATATCTTTATGGCGCTGATCGGCCAGTTGCTTGGCCTGGTCGAATTGCTCTTCGGTGAGATGCTTTTCCTTGAAAAGGTGATAGAACCTTTCAAATTTATTAAGCATCTCCGTTATGATTGTTACCCGCTGCCGGGCATTACGAAATTCGGGATCTATTGTGGTGATTGATTTAAGGGTCCTGATCGCCAGCTGCATGTTGCCGGTGGCCTCGTGAATTGAGGCAAGCTGATCGAGCACGTCCAGGCGGTCTCCCTTGGAGAGGTCTTTGTCTTCAAGCGCGTGGTTGAGATGCTTTACCCCTTCCTGGGGGTTGTCGTTGGCGATTTCGCATTGGGCGATTTTGGCATGGACCGCGCCGGGTCGGAATCCCCGGTCATGAAGAACTTTTAATTCGTCAATCGCATCCGAGTAGAAGCCGGCTTCGATCAGGCCCAGACAATTGTCAAAGCGATTTTCCGGTTCCAGGCCGATTGGCGCGGAGGTCTGTTCCGGAGGTGTGGTTGAGTCGGAGACGTCGAGTCTTTTTTCCAGCTGAGGGCGGGCCGGGTGGTTGGCGGGAAGTTTTTCGAGGATCTCACGGTAGATTTCCTCGGCGTTTTCCTTCAGACCATGTTCAAGATAGAGATCGGCCTCGGCAAGTTTCGCGTTGAGAGCGTTATTATCTGGTCTGCTCATGGATCACCATCTGGGCATGGTCGGCCGTGAACCAAATATGGCAATGGCCGAGTAGGATGAATCTCTGTTTGGCTGACAAGTGTGACGATGGATCACGTCGGCTAGTCAATGGAAACAACGGGTATGGTGCTTCCGTACACGGTAAGGGTGCCGGCGATATTGTCGGATTCGGAGAATGATCCCGGTGACCATAGAGCATCCTCGGCCACAGAGATCGCTTCCGTGGGCGCATCGACCAAAAAGACCTTGCCCTTCTCCCCGGAATAAAGGATGACCAGATAAACCTTTTTTTTGGTAGAACCGGAAAAAGATGCCGGTGGGTTGGCAATCTCCAGCTCCATATCGTTCAGGACCGAGTGGTCGAGTTCAGCCAGTTCGCCGCTGAAAAGGGTTTGAAGATTCTTCCACGGCAACGACTTCAGTTTTTTGAGGTTAAAGAAGGATAAGTCCTTGAAGGTACGCAGGGGGAATGTGGCCGGGCTTTCGTAGGCCACCTGTTCAGGTGCAATCCCGACCAGCTGCCCACCCCATGAGGTTTTTAATAGCCAATCCCAACGGCATCTGGTGGCATGTCCGGCAATGGAAGCGGCGGCTTTTGCGGCCGCTGATGCTCCCGGCGAGTTTATGGCCGCTCCGGAAATGGAGTTCTTAAGTTTTTCCAAGGTCTTGCGAATCAGCACCCCGATCTCTTGGGGGTCCTTGCCGGCGCCCTGTTCAAGGGATCGGGCCAGACTGATGCACTTGTCCACCATCGCTTCCGGAGAGGCCACGGCGGATACGGCGGCCGGCGGTGCTTCCGGAGAGGTCGCGGCTGATAACGCGGTCGGCGTAGCTACCGGTTGCCGGGAGGCGGGCTGGATTACCGCCGGATATTCACCGGTAAGGTCGAATTGATGCTGGGTGGGGGTGCCGCCCACGGCAATAGTCAGGGCATCCAGTTGTTTTTCAAGGATTTTCCTGATCTTCTGGCTTCTGATGTGAAGCTTTTCGTAACCGGGGGTTTTTCCGAAAAGTTTCTCCATTCTGCCGATCCGGGCAGCGCACTTTTCGATAAGTCCCAGTTGTGATTCCAGCCAGCTGTTAAGTGCCCCCAGGCCGTTATAGGAGGTGTAATTCGAAGAAAAGGTTGTCTTGAACAGTTCCTCCTGCCTTGCCAGTTTATCCTTGAGATTCTTGGTGGCGGCCTGGAGTTTTACCATGGAGGGCTGGCTGGCGAAAAGGGTTTCCATCGGGGTCAGCAACTTGATTGATTCAGCGATGGCGGTGGTAAATCTTGTCAGGACTTTGACCGTTTCCCGGGGGACCGTTTCGCCTTTCGGAGCCGATTGGCCGGTCCTCGGCGGCTCTACTTCCATTTCGAGACCTAAATCGAAAGAGGGCTCCTCGTTTGGCGGCGGGATTGATTCGACGGGGCTGGCGGCCTGTAGATCATCTTTTATTCGTTGGCTTGCAACCTCGTCGGTAGCCAGTAAATCACGCAGATTTACCAGGGTAGTTTTAAGTTTTTTGTCGGACGCCTCGCCGGGAGTTCCGCTCTTTTTGATGACACCAAGGGCCTTTTTTAATTGGCTGGGAGCGGAAATGGACGAATTTTCAGGCGATTCAAGCAATGAGGAAAGAACTTTGTCCATCTGATCGGTTACCTGGCCGATCAGGGATGATTTACTCCATCCCTTGGCCTTGACCAGTTGGCTCAGAATATCCTTGGCCTTCAAGATGTTTTCGCTGTTTACTTCCCAATCAATGGTGAGCAACATCTCTTCAAGCCGGGCGAACAGTTTTGCGCTATCGGCTGTTGCGGTTGGCCGGGGAGCGCTCTTTACTGTTGGTTCAGGCGCTGTTTGGGGAGCCGGGGTTTCCCGCCTGGGTGCGGCTGCTTTCTCGAGCGCGGGGGGAGTAATATCGAGATCGGGTTCCTCTCCTAATTCCAGTTCAGGCTTAGGAGGTGGGGGGGCGGCGGTTTCCGGCTTCTTGACGATATACTGGTCGAAAAGATTGTTGGCGGCCTCGTCAATGCCCTTGAATAATTCGTCCTTGTCCGTCATCCGGTGCTCTCCCGCGTAAAAACCATTTTTCAATACCGTAAATAATTTGCAAAAGTCCGGCTTTTGTAAAAGATATTCTGATTTCGGCTCTAGTCGATGGAGGTTAAGAGATGTTTCTCGGCCACGTAACGTACTGTCTTTTTGGTGATTTCGGTAAGGGTCTCGAAAACTCCGACCCCGGTGGTGGCGATTGCCTCGTAGTATGATGTGTTAAGCTGGGAGTTCAGGTCATTTTCCAATTCATCGATAGTTAAAGTCGGAACCGGTGTGTCGCAGAGGTCCCGTTTGTTGTACTGGAGGACAACCGGCATTTTATTCAGGTCGAGGTTGTTCTTCTCGAGATTGCGGCGCAGATCTTCCAGCCCTTCGATATTTCGTTCCTGCCGGACTTTAAGGGGATCGGCCACATAGACCAGACCGTCGCAACCTTTCAGGACCAGGCTGCGGGTGGCTTCATACATGACCTGGCCGGGTACGGTATAAAGCTGGATTCTGATGTCGAAACCGGAAATTTTGCCCAGATTCAGCGGCAGCAGATCGAAGAACAGGGTCCGGTCACCCTTGGTGTCGATGGTCAGCATCTTGCCGCGGTCTTTTTCATCCATTGCCTTATGGATGTACAGGAGGTTGGTCGTTTTGCCGCACCTGCCCGGTCCATAGTAGACCACCTTGCAGTGTACTTCTTTTTTGCTTAAGTCTATGAGAGCCATTTCTATCCTTCGAATATTTTAGCAAGAGAGTCTGCAAGTTCAGCTACTCTGCACCTTATCAGGCCGAGAGAAACGTCATCGCCGAAGATGGTGATTAAAATAAGTTCGACCCCGACTCTGCCGAAATGGATATTACCGTTTTTGCCTTTGTGGAAGAGAAGGGAGAAATCATCCTCCCCGATCAGTTTGGCAATTTGCGAGGTTGCCGCCAGGCTGGCCGCGGCAAGGGCTGCGAGCGAAATGGCGTCTATGTCCAGGTCCTGCTGCTCGTGACCGCAGTTGGCCAGGACGTTGCCGGCGGAATCGATCAGGAGAGCCGTTTTGACCCCCGCCTTTATAAGGGAATTTACAATCAAGCTCCCCGCCTTTTCCTGGGCTTGAGCGGTAATTACAAAGTCTGCCACCGATATCTCCTCAACAGTTCCTGGTGAAAATAAGTTTTTTTTGTTAAAAATCCAAGGTCGACCGATACCGTAAAAAATAAATTTCTGCGTGGACTGGGCTGGGCTGTACCGGAGCTGTTTGCACAGAGACAACTTGTCCGCAGAAGTGTAACAGCTTCAATAAACGTAAATTGCAGCTAAAGTAAACGTAAATTTTAAGAATGAAAAATTACCGGTGTTGACTCTCTTTGTCAAGTGATATCAAAAAGGTAAGGCTTGCAGTCATCCTGTAGAAATCGTCGGGATCGCCCCGGAAAACCGGCCTCAAATTCGTAACCGTTCAGCAGCACCACATCTTCGGACGATCGGCCCGGCTTACGTACACGAGGTACGCGGCGCCGGCCCGCTTGTCCAAATCTGCGGCACTGCTGAACGCTTACAGTCCGGCGGTTGTGGTACTTTGGCGACGCCCCTGGTGAACGGTTACTCAAATTCAAAGAAGGAGATCCGCTTGGCTGAATCGTTCGAACTGGTCAGTATCGATAATCATTTTGGCGCCTTTATATCGCGCCTGTCCCATACAACCAATTCCGATATTTTTATGGCGGCGTCCCTTGCCAGTAAGGCAACAAGAGACGGGCACGCCTGTCTGAATCTGTCCGCCTGGGCGGGGCGGGAGGTTGCTACCGCGGATGGCGGCTGTTATCAGTGCCCCGAACTGCCGGACTGGTTGGAGGCGCTTGCCGCCTGTCCCACGGTTGGAGATGGCAGTGTCGCGATTCCCCTGGTTCTGGAGGATGATCGCCTCTACCTGCATCGTTACTGGGAGTATGAAAGCGATGTGGCCCGTTTTATCGACGAGAGAAGTCGGGAGCCCAATGCCGAAGTTGCCATGACCGTCCTGGCCGAAAACATCGCAAGACTCTTTCCGGATCCGGTAGCGGGGTGTGACTGGCAGCGGTTGGCGGCGCTGGCCGTTGTCCTGAGGACATTCGTGGTAATCACCGGCGGACCGGGGACCGGCAAGACCACCACCGTTGCGAAAATCATCGCCCTGCTTCTTGAACAGACCGGTGGGGACTCAAAGCTGAGGATAGCGCTGGCCGCCCCCACCGGCAAAGCGGTGATGCGCCTCCAGGCGGTGATGGCGGCGCTCAGGAAAAATCTTTCTTGCGCCGAGTCGGTTAAAGAACGGATCCCGGCCAAGGTTTTCACCCTGCACCGTCTCCTGGGGTCACGCCGCGATTCTCCCTTTTTTATCCATGACGAAAATAACCGGCTTCCCTATGATCTGGTGGTTGTCGATGAGGCTTCCATGGTCGACCTGCCGTTAATGGCCAAATTGGTGCGGGCTCTGCGGGCTGACACCAGGCTCGTCCTGCTCGGCGATCGCAACCAGTTGGCTTCGGTAGAACCCGGCGCCGTCCTGGGCGATATCTGTCAACGGGAGGAGCTGTCCGAATTCTCTGAAGAGTTTCTCAAGTTGGCCGCATCGCTCACGGAGGTCAGGAATCTTGTCCCGGGTGAAGGCCGGGGCGATTCGCTGGTCGAACTGCGGGTCAGTCACCGTTTCGGGATGGAGAGTGGGATCGGTATGCTCGGCCGGGCCATTAACCGGGCCGATACCGATGCCGCCCTGGGGGCCTTCCGTGATGAACGATACTCCGATATTGTCTGGCGGGAGGTCGGCAGCGAAAGAGGGTTGCAGCGGATGCTGGCCGAGAGATTCGCCGCTTTTCCGCCGGGCTGGTTCGGAGTCGAGGAGCCGGAGCAGGCCGTCCGCGCCCTAGGGCGCTCCCAGGTGCTATGCGCGGTCCGGCATGGCGGTTTCGGGGTATACGGGGTTAATTTTTACATTGAAAAAATTCTGGCCGAGGAATGGCCGGCAACGCCCGGGGGGACGGCCTATCGGGGGCGGCCGGTGATGATCGTGGAAAATAACTACGATGTAAAACTGTTTAACGGTGACACCGGCCTGGTTCTGGCGGACCCCGATAACGGGGAAGCCCTGTGTGCTTTTTTTCCGGACGGGGATGGCGGGGTGCGGAAAATCCCCCTGGCCATGCTGCCTGCCCATGAAACCGCCTATGCGATGACGGTCCACAAGAGCCAGGGCTCCGAGTTTGATGAAGTCGTGGTGATTCTGCCTGACCACCGTTCTCCGGTGCTGACCAGGGAACTGCTCTACACGGCATTGACCAGGGCTCGGCAAAGGGTTGAGGTGTGGAGCAGCGTTGCGGTGTTTACCGATACGGTCCAGGCGGTGGTCGGCCGTCATGGCGGTCTTGGGAAAAAGCTCTCCCCGGGTCTTACGGGGCGCTGAATTCTTCCCGAATCCGTGACGGCTTCGTGGGGGATTTCACTTCATCAGTTTGTAATTGCATTGAATAATCGTTTTTCCCTGGATCGCCATGATTCACCCCCCCGCCCTGCGGGGCGCCCGATAACGGCGCATCTGCCTCGTTGGCAACTCGCTGATATACCATTAGTATTATCAACATCGTTGCCGCCTTGCATCTGCACCG